>NZ_JBFAIS010000004.1:0-386842 GCF_040654795.1 Streptomyces sp. NPDC050617
TGGGTCTTGTTGGCGTGGCGCGGGGCCCGGGCCCCGGGAACGGTCCCGGGCCCCGGCTCGTGGTCAGCGGTCTTCGAACAGGGCGAGGAAGTCGTTCCGTTCGAAGACCTTCGCCGCTTCGACGGCCGAGGGCGATCCGGCCGACGGGTCCGCGCCGCCCTCCACGAGCAGCCGGACGACCTCGGCCTCGCCCTTGAAGACGGCCCCGGCCAGCGGGGTCTGGCCGCGGTCGTTGGCCTTGTCGGGGTCGGCGGAGCGGTGCAGGAGGGCCGCTACGGTTCCGGGGTGGCCGTGGTAGGCCGCGAGCATGATGAGGGAGTCGCCGGAGTCGTTGGTGAGGTTCACCGGGACCCCGGCGTCCACGTAGGCCGCGAGCGTGTCGGTGTCGCCGTGCCGGGCCAGGTCGAAGACCTTCGCCGCGAGTTGGAGCACCTCGGGGTCGTGGGCGGGCTCGGTTGCTGGGGGCTGTTCACTCATCGCTGGTCATCCTCCGGCTGCTGCGCCTTGGCATGGGCTCCGTCCCACCCTACGGCCGGGGGCCGGGCGGGAGTCGGGTTCCGGGCGCGCCGCTCGCCTCCGGCCGCCTCCGCCGTGCGCGCGGGAGCGTGGTAGCGCCTGTACGGGTGATTCATGAACGTTCCGGGCCGTCGCCGCATGGGAGTCGGCGGGCCAGGCAAGGATCGCCGCAGCGCGCGGAACCGGGCGGGTTCCTGGGCTTCCCGGCGGCCTCACTCACGCTTCACAGCAGCCATTGGAATGACTTTGATGATGAATCACCCATTCGCCCCTTTTGCCACATAGGCACCTTCTGTGAGGCTGGAGGAACTCATGGTGACCGTCCCCCACCACCCAGGAGAAACCCCATGATCCTGACCATCTCGGGCGTTGTGCTGCTCGGTGTCATCGTGTTCCTCTTCTTCCGCAAGGACGGCCTCAAGGCGTCCCACGCCCTCGTCTGCGCCCTCTTCGGCTTCTACCTCGCGGGCACCGCCATCGCCCCCAGCATCAAGGCCGGCGGCGCCAGCCTCGCCAGCCTGCTGGGCGGGCTCAAGTTCTAGGCCGGGCCCAGCCCCGGCGGCCCCATCCGGCGGACCGGGCCGGAGGCCCCCGGGAGCCCGCGCCGAGCCGCCCGTAACCGCATCACGACCAACTGGAGACCGACGTGGGCCGGCGACCGCTCCCCCGCATCCTGACCGCCAGCGCTCCGATCGTCCGCGGCCGCGAGTACGCGCGCACGGCCGCCGACAGCGCGACCGATGTGCTCTACCCGCTGATCGTCATCGCGCGGGGCCTGCGCGGCCTGGCCGCCGCCGGGCGGCACAGGTGGGCGGCGACCCCCAAGGAGCGGCGCGGTCCCACGCTGTTCGCGCTGGCCGGCTGCGTGCTCGCCCTCGCGCTGATGCCGTACGGGCCGCTGCTCGCCCTGGTCGCGCTGATGGCCGCGGCGGCGTGGACCGGGCGCGACCGCACCCCCATGGACACCGGGCCGGGCGAGGCCGAGTCCGGGCGGCTGCAGGCGTTGTACGACGCCCTCGTGCCGTACTTCTCGGCGGCGGAGGACCCCAACCCGCTCTACACGCACGGCGGCGACTGGGAGGAGGCGTTCAGCGAGCACGAGTTCGACGACGCCGGGCGGCTCGTCGTTCTCCAACTGCGCTACCCGGCCTACTTCACCGACGGGGAGGCCGAATCCCGCGCCAGGATCGAGCAGTTGCTGCACGCCAAGTGCGGCCGGGGCCGGGAGTACCTCTTCGACTGGGACGAGGAGGGCAACCAGTTGCGGCTGAGCGTCCTTTCGGCGCTGCCCACCGACATCTGCGCCCAGCGGTTCGTGACCTCGCCGGGTGAGACCGTGCTCGGTTTCACCGACCCCGCCGACGTGCCGCGGACGCTGCCGGTGGCCGGCGGCGAGGAGACCCGCGACGCCTCCCCGGTGGTGTGGCGCACCGGGGCGCGCTCCACGGAGCCGCATCTGCTGGCTCTCGGCCAGCCCGGCAGCGGCACCACGACGCTGCTGCGCTCGATCGTGCTCCAGGCGCTGCACCACGGCGACGTGCTGGTGATCGACGGCAGCGGCACGGGCGAGTACGCGTGCCTGTCCGGGCGGGAGGGCGTGCTGGCCGTCGAGTCGGGCCTCGCGGGCGCCCTCGCCACGCTGGAGTGGGCGGCGCACGAGACGGAGCGGCGGCTGATCGCCGCCAACCGGGCCCGCCAGCTGGGCAGGCCGGTGCCGCAGGACGCCCGCCGACCGCTGTGGATCATCGTGGACCGGCCGGGCGTACTGAGCCATCTCGCGGCGGCCGACGGGCGGAGCGAGCCGCAGAACCTGCTGCACGTGCCGCTGCGGCACGGGCGCACGGCCAATGTCACGGTCGCGGTGGCCGAGCAGTTCGACGCGGTGGAGACGCTCTGCGCACCGGTCCGCACGCACACCCGCGCCCGGGTCGTGCTCGGTCCCGTCACCGCCGAGCAGGTGCGGACGGTGCTCGGCGTGCCGCCGCACACGACGCCCGCCCGCGAGGTGCCGCCCGGCCGCGGCTACGCCCGGCTCGGCGCCGGGCCCGTCCACCGGCTCCAGGTGCCGGCCACGCCCGACCCGTACGACGAGGAGGCGGGCGAGGCGCAGCGTTCGGCCGTACTGGAGCTGCTGCCGCCGCGCGCGGAGGCGGCGCCCGCCGTCGAGGCGTGCCCCGACGGCGAGGGGCCGCTGCCCGTCCAGGCGACGTAGCGGCGGGCGCGGTCAGGCGACGTAGCTGCGCGGGGCCTCGGCCTCGGCCGTCGCGCCGGTCGCCACGAGGCGGGCCGCGGCGGCGAGCCGGACGGCGGCCTCCTCGGCGACGGGCCCCGCGACGGTGAACGGCAGCCGCACGAACCCCTCGAAGGCGCCGTCGACGCCGAAGCGCGGGCCGGAGGGCACGCGGACGCCGAGCCGCTCCCCCGCCTCGGCGATGCGCGAGCCGGACAGTCCGCCGGTGCGGGTCCACAGGGTGAGGCCGCCGTGCGGGACGGTGAACTCCCAGTCGGGCAGGTGGCGCCGGACCGCGGCGACGAGCGAGTCGCGGTTCTCGCGCGCCTGCGCGCGCCGCAGATCGGCGGACTCGTCCCAGCCGTCGGTGGTGAGCAGCCAGGTGACCGCGAGCTGTTCGAGTACGGGCGTGCCGAGGTCGGCGTAGGCACGGGCGGCGACGAGGCTGCGGATGACGTCGGGGGCGGCGCGGACCCAGCCGATGCGCAGACCGGCCCAGAAGGACTTGCTGACGGAGCCGACGGTGATGACGGCGCTGCCCGCCGGGTCGAAGGCGCAGACGGGACGGGGCCGTTCGACGCCGGGGTCCAGGCACAGTTCCGACATGGTCTCGTCGGCGACCAGGACCGTACCGGCGGACCGGGCGGCCTCGACGAGCCGGCGGCGCTGCTCCTCGGGGGCGAGCGCGCCGGTGGGGTTGTGGAAGTCGGCGACGACGTAGGCCATCCGGGGCGCGGCGTCGCGCAGGACCTGGCGCCAGGCGGGGATGTCCCAGCCCGCGAGGGAGTCGGCCATCGCGACGGGCACGAGGCGGGCGCCGGCCTCGCGCATCAGCTGGAGGACGTTGGCGTACGAGGGCGACTCGACGGCGACGCGCTCGCCGTGGCCCGCGATGAGGCGGCAGATGGCGGCGACGGCGCCCATGGCGCCGGTGGTGACCATGATCTGTTCGGGCATGGTCGGTATGCCGCGGGCGGTGTAGCGGTCGGCGATGGCCTCGCGCAGCACGGGGAGTCCGGCCGGGAAGTCGCCGTGGGTATGGGCGTAGGGCGGCAGTTCTTCGAGGGCGCCCTGGAAGGCGCGGGTGAGCCAGGGTTCGGGCGCGGGCAGGGCGGCGCAGCCGAGGTCGATGACGGAGGCGGCGGTCTCCGGGGGCAGCGGGTCGAGGCCGCGGGTGGGCAGCGGCTTCCCGGCGGGCACGGAGGTCCAACTGCCCGCGCCGCGGCGGGATTCCAGGAACCCCTCGCCGCGCAGCGCCTCGTAGGCGGCGGCGACGGTGGTGCGGCTGACGGCGAGGGCGGCGGCGAGTTCGCGCTCGGCGGGGAGGCGGGCGGCGACGGGGACGCGCCCTTCGAGGATGAGCAGCCGGACGCCGTCGGCGAGCGAGCGGTAGGCGGGTACGCGCCGGCCGCCGGGCGCCCCGGCGGCGCGGGCGTGCTGCGATCCGAGGAGGCGGGCGAGCTGCGGGGAGCCCACCGCCGAGGTCCACTGACTCATCGGTTGCGGTCCACCTTCCGGGGATTGGCCATGGATCTTGAGATGTCCCAGGCCACAGGGTGTCACGAAGCAGGCCACTTTCACTACAGTCCGGCGTATGCCACGAACCCGAGGAGCCAGCCTTGTCCGCAGCGTCCCCAGCGACTGAAGGAAGGGCTCCGGTCTGGCGGCGGCTCGTGCGGCTGTACGCCGGGCTGGCGCTGTACGGGGCGAGCTCGGGGCTGCAACTGCGCGCCGGGCTGGGGCTCGCGCCGTGGGACGTGCTCAACCAGGGCGTCGCGCGGCACACGGGCATCTCCATCGGCACGGCCTCGATCACCATCGGCGCGCTGGTGCTGCTCGCGTGGGTGCCGCTGCGGCAGCGCCCCGGCCTCGGGACGGTCTCGAACGTCCTGCTGGTCGGCCTGTCGATGGACGCGACCCTGAGCCTGACGCCGCAGCCGCACTCCCTGTGGGTGCGGATCCCGCTGCTGGCGTTCGCCGTCGCGCTGAGCGGGGCGGCCACCGGGCTCTACATCTCGGCGCGGTTCGGCACCGGTCCGCGCGACGGCCTGATGACCGGGCTGCACCGGCGCACCGGCCGCTCCATCCGCCTGGTGCGGACCGCCATCGAGGTGACCGTGCTGGTGACGGGGTTCGCGCTGGGCGGCTCCGCCGGGGCGGGCACGGTGCTGTACGCACTGGGGATCGGCCCGCTGGCGCAGTTCTTCCTGCGCCGCTTCGGGGGCGCGGCGGCGGTGGGGCCGTCCGCGGTGGTCGCGCGCGGCCGGGGTGCGCGGCGCGCGATACTGCCGCGGTGATGCCCGTACGCCATGCCTTCCTCGATCACCCGACGCCGCTCGCCTTTGCCCACCGGGGCGGGGCGGCGGACGGTCTGGAGAACACCGCGGCCGCCTTCCGGCGGGCGGTGGACGCCGGATACCGCTATCTGGAGACCGATGTGCACGCCACGTCGGACGGGGCGCTCGTCGCCTTCCACGATCCGACGCTGGACCGGGTCACCGACGCGCGCGGCGCGATCGGCGCGCTGCCGTGGCGGGCGGTGCGGCGGGCGCGGGTGGGCGGTACGGAGCCGCTGCCGCTCTTCGAGGAGCTGCTGGAGGAGTTCCCCGGCGCCCGGTGGAACGTCGATGTGAAGGCGGAGGCGGCGCTGGGGCCGCTGCTGGACCTGGTGCGCCGGGCGGACGCCTGGGACCGGGTGTGCGTCGGCTCGTTCTCGCAGGCGCGGATCGTACGGGCGCGGCGGCTGGCCGGGGCGCGGCTGGCCCACTCGCTGGGCACGCGCGGCGTGGTGGGGATGCGGCTGCGTTCGTACGGGCCGCCTCGGCTTCCGGTCCGGACGGCGGGGGCGGTGTGCGTGCAGGTGCCGGAGCGCCAGTCGGGGGTGCGGGTGGTGGACCGGCTTTTCGTCCGGCACGCGCACGCGCGCGGGTTGCAGGTCCATGTGTGGACGGTGAACGAGGCGGAGCGGATGCGGGCGCTGCTCGATCTCGGGGTGGACGGCATCATGACCGACCGGCTCGGGACGCTGCGGGACGTGCTGGCCGAACGCGGCGCGTGGACGTGATGTGGGCGTGAGGTGGACGTGATCAAGCCTCATCCGACCGGAATGCGATCGTCCTGTTCCGGCCCTGATTTCGAGCTGGGGCGACCGGGCCGGTAGTGTACGCCTTTGGCCCACCGGGCGGACCGTTACTGCGCGCTGAAACGGTGCAAACACAGGGTGACATCTGCTGTCAGATGTGACAAACCGGGCGTGGGTGGGTACAACAAGGGGCGACACGACGGGCGACGCATGTCCCGAAACGGGAATCTTCACCGCCGACCGGACGTTGACCGGATGACGACGACAGCGACACCTGTCCTGTGGGCGACAAGCCCGGGAGGCACGATTCATGAGTGAGCGAGCTCTCCGCGGTACGCGACTCGTGGTTACCAGCTACGAGACCGACCGCGGCATCGATCTGGCCCCGCGCCAGGCGGTGGAGTACGCATGCCAGAACGGACATCGATTTGAGATGCCGTTCTCGGTAGAGGCGGAAATTCCGCCGGAGTGGGAGTGCAAGGCGTGCGGCGCCATGGCACTCCTGGTGGACGGCGATGGGCCGGAAGAGAAGAAGGGCAAGCCCGCGCGTACGCACTGGGACATGCTCATGGAGCGGCGCACCCGCGAGGAGCTGGAGGAGGTGCTGGCCGAGAGGCTGGCCGTGCTCCGCTCCGGTGCCATGAACATTGCCGTGCATCCGCGGGACAACCGCAAGTCCGCCTGAGGGCGGCATACCGATTGATCACGAGGGCCGGGCCCACCGCCGCGAGCGGTGGGCCCGGCCCTCGTGCGCGTACGGACCCGCTTACGGGCCCCCGTGCGCGGGTCCGGCCCCCCGCTCAGTGCGGGAGCTGCGGGCCGTCGTGGCGCGGCGCGGGCGGCTCGTCGTCCCGGATCACCTCGCCGGGGACGACCTTGCCGTCCGGGCGGTGCATACGGGCCTGCTGGAAGGCGTCCCCCAGCGTGCCCGGCGCGGGCGCGTAGCCGGTCCGGCGCGACAGCCGGCGCTCGAAGGTCTTGCGCAGCAGCGACCGCGTCGGCGGGAAGAGGCAGAGCAGCCCGGCGGCGTCGGAAACCAGGCCGGGGATCATGATCAGCAGGCCGCCGAGCATCATGAGCCCGTTGCCGGAGCTCTCCCGCTCCGCGGGGGCCGCCGCGGGGTTCTCGGCCGCCTGAACCGTGCGGGCCAGCCGCTCCCAGGCGCGCCGCCCCGCGCGCTTGATCACCACGGACCCCAGCACCACGCCCGCCACCAGCAGCCCCAGCACGGCGAGCCCGCCCGCGGCCTCGCCCACCAGGATCAGCAGCCAGATCTCCAGCACCGCCCAGGCGGCGATGGCCAGTGGGATGAACTTGCGGGCCCGTGAGCGCTGGGGCGGGCGGGCGGCTGTCGGCTGCGGCGATCCGAAGGTCATGCCTCAAGTGTGCCTGCACCCGCGAGCTGCCGCGTCGGCGACGGCGCGCCGCCGACACGCGCTACGCGCGACAGCGGCCGGCCCCGTCATGGATCCGCGCGAGCCCGCCTCACCGCGTGTGCGGCCGGGCCCCGGCGGGCCGCCTGCTCACAGCGTGCGCAGCGCCGGCAGCAGGGACCGCTCGGCCCAGTCGAGGAAGCCGGGCTGGGTGTCACCGCCGATCTGCACCAGGGCGATCTCGGTGAAGCCCGCGTCCGCGTACGGACGTACGGCCTCGACGAAGTCGTCGAGGCGGTCGCCGCACGGGATCGTCTCCGCGACGTCCTCGGGCCGTACGTACTGGGTGGCCCCGGCGAACGCCTCGGGGCCCGGCAGCTCGGAGTTGACCTTCCAGCCGCCGCCGAACCAGCGGAACTGGTCGTGGGCGCGCCGGAGCGCCGCGTCCCGGTCGGGGTCGTAGCAGATGGGCAGCTGCCCGACCCGCGGCTTGCCCTCTCCCCCGTGGCGGTCGAAGGCGGCCAGCAGCTCGGCCTTGGGCTCGGTGCCGATCACGACGTCCGCGAGGCGCCCGGCGAGCGCGCAGGAGTCCTCTCCGGAGACGGCGACGCCGATCGGCGGGGCCTGCTCGGGCAGGTCCCAGAGCTTGGCGGACTCGACGTCGAAGTGCGCGCCGCGATGGTTGAGGGTCTGCCCCTCGAACAGGGCGCGGATGATCCCGATCGCCTCGGCGAGCTTCTCGTGCCGCTCGCCGGCGCCCGGCCAGCCGCCGCCGACGACGTGCTCGTTGAGGTTCTCGCCGGAGCCGAGGCCGAGCCGGAAGCGCCCTTCGGAGAGCAGCTGCACGGTGGCGGCCTTCTGGGCGACGATCGCGGGGTGGTAGCGGGTGGTGGGGCAGGTGACGTACGACATCAGCGGGATGCGGGAGGTGGCCTGGGCCGCGGCGCCCAGGACCGACCACGCGTACGAGGAGTGCCCCTGGGAGGCGAGCCACGGGGAGTAGTGGTCGGAGGTGACCGAGAAGTCGAACCCGGCCTGCTCGGCCCGGACCACATGGTTCACGAGGTCCCTGGGCCCCGCCTGCTCGGTCATCATCGTGTAGCCGATTTGCACCATAATGTGCGGATTCCCGAGGGGCGTTGCCCAAAACATCACGCGCCGCCGAACCGGTTACCCGGCGCGGCGGCGCGTAAGACAGAAGGAGCGCGGCCCTCAGCCGTCCTTGCGGCCGAGAACTTTGTTGACCCGTGAGCCGACGCCCCAGGTCGTGACCCGCCACAGGGCCTCGGCCAGGATGTCCTTGGACATCTTGCTGTCGCCCATCTCCCGCTCGACGAAGGTGATGGGGACCTCTACGACGTGGAACCCGGCCTTCACCGCTCGCCAGGCCAGGTCGACCTGGAAGCAGTAGCCCTGCGAAGCCACCTGGTCCATGCCGAGCCCTTCCAGGGTCTCCCTGCGGAAGGCCCGGTAGCCGCCCGTGACGTCGCGCATGGGGACGTCGAGCATCAGCCGGGAGTAGGTGGAGCCGCCGCGGGAGAGGTACTCGCGGTGCTTGGGCCAGTTCACGACGCGGCCGCCGGGCACCCAGCGGGAGCCGAGGACGAGGTCGGCGCTCTTGAGCGCGGTCAGCAGCCGGGGCAGTTCCTCGGGCTGGTGGGACCCGTCGGCGTCCATCTCCACGAGGACGCCGTAGTCGTGGTCGAGGCCCCAGCGGAAGCCCGCGAGGTAGGCGGCGCCGAGCCCTTCCTTGCCCTTGCGGTGCATGACCTTGACGTGGTCGTCCTCGGCGGCGAGCTCGTCGGCGAGCTTCCCGGTGCCGTCGGGGCTGTTGTCGTCGGCGACGAGGACGTGCGCCTCGGGAACGGCGGACCGCACCCGGGCGACGATGGGCTTGATGTTATCCGCCTCGTTGAAGGTCGGGATGATCACCAAAGTCGTGCCGAGCGGACCGTACTTCCGCTGAGCGCCGTCGTTCACTGCTGCCCCTTCTTGTCCGGACGTCCCCAGCGGCCGAGCATGATCGCGACCGCGCAGGACAGGAGGCCCACCATAGCGATCACCCACTCGGGCACCGCACCGACGCGGTCGGCGACAGTGATGCCGTCACGCAATGGGATGCGGGCGTTCAGGACCTCTCGGGTGAATTCCTCGCTGCGCTGCCGCACCGTGCCGTCGGGCCCGACGACCGCGCTGATGCCGCTGGTGGCGGCGGTGACCACGGCGCGGCCGTGCTCGACGGCGCGCAGCCTGGACATCGCGAGCTGCTGCTCGGGCTGTCCGGTGCGGCCGTAGGTGGCGTTGTTGGTCTGTACGACCAGGGCTCGCGCCCCGGCCCGCACCGTGTCGTGGACGATCTCGTCGTAGGCGACCTCGAAGCAGATGACGTCGCCGAGGCGGGCCGGGCCGACCTTGAGGACGCCGCTGTGGTCGCCGGGGTAGAAGTCGCGGGGCACCCGCTGGAGCCGGGTGATCAGCTTGCTGAGCTCCGCGCGGAAGGGCACGTACTCGCCGAAGGGCACGGGGTGCTGCTTCGTATAGGAGGCGCCGGGACCGGTCTTCGGGTCCCAGACGATGCCCTCGTTGTAGACGTAGCCCTTCTTGGAGGGGTGGTCGACGAGCGCGCCGACGAGGATCGGCACGCCGACCGCCTTGACGGCCTCCTCGATGCGGTCGTACGCCTCCGGGTACTTGAAGGGGTCGAGGTCGGAGGAGTTCTCCGGCCAGATCACCAGGTCCGGTTTCTTGACCCGGCCCGCCTTCACGTCCTCGGCGAGCTGGAGGGTGGCGTCCACGTGGTTGTTGAGGATCATCATCGGGCGGCCGAGGAAGTCCATGCCCGCCTGCTGGACGTTGCCCTGGACGATGGCGATGTCCGCCGTGTCGTCGGCCTCGGTGGGCACGGGCACGGCGTACGCGCCGACGGTGATCGCGGCGGCCAGGGCGAGGGACTCGACGGCGGGCAGCGCGGCCCGTACGGTCCGGGGCGCGGTGGCGCGCAGCCGCCAGGCGGCGGCGTACGCCAGCAGCGCGCCGACGAGGGCGACGGCGAAGGTCACCAGGGGCGCGCCGCCGAGGGCCGCGAAGGGGGTGAAGGGCGAGCCGGTGTTGGCGAAGGCGAGCCGGCCCCAGGGGAAGCCGCCGAACGGGACGCGGTCGCGCGCCCATTCCTGGGCGACCCACAGGCAGGCGGTCCACAGCGGCCACCCGCGCAGCCGGGAGGTGCGGGCGAGGCCCGCGCCGAGCAGGCAGACGAAGAGCGCCTCGGCGACGGAGAGTCCGAAGACGGCGTCGTAGCCGACCACGCGCAGCCAGCGCAGCAGGAAGAAGAAGAACGGGAGGCCGAAGGCGAAGCCGGTCCATGCGCCCTGGCGGGCGGTGCGGCCCCTGGTGAGCAGGGACAGGGCGGCGACGGCGACGATCGACAGCGGCCACAGGTCGTACGGCGGGAAGGCCGCGGTCAGCGCGAGGCCGCCGAGGACGGCGAGGCCGGTGCGCGGCGCCTCGCGGCGGACGAGCAGCGCGCAGCGCTTGGCGCGGCCCGGACGGGCGGCGGCGTCGGCGGGCACGCTCTCCTCCCCGGCGTCGCCCGGCGCCGGGTCGTCCGCCCGTCGCGCGGCTGCCGGTCCGCCAGGGGCGGATTCGGCGGTGGTGTCGGAACCCGAGGGCACGTGACGGCCTTCCTTGCAGCTCGTGCGGTAGTGAGCAGACGGTATACCGACGAGATTGCGGCGCGGCCCCAGGGTGCGTGAAGAAGGGCGCGCGAAGGCCCGGGAAGACGGCGGGCGGCGGGTATGTGAGGGGGTCCGGGACGGCCTCGCGGGCCGGGGGCGCGCAGCGCCCGGCCGCGGGCGGGTGACTGCGGGTGGGGGCCCAGAGTCCTTCGGGCCGACCTGGGGCCCGCTGGCTGCGGGTCGACCGAAAGCCGTTGTCTACTGAACGTCCGGGCCCCACCCGGGTCACACCTGCCGGCCTGGAGAAACCTTCCCTCGCCGCCGTGCGCTGGACCTGGCTCCCAGTGGCGGTGTGCCGTCGCGGCTCACCGCCCCCTGGCCCAGCGGCGTTCGGTGACTAGGCGGAGGTTTCCCGGCCGGTCGTCCTGTGGTGGACTCCGCCGAACCTACCCGCCGTCGCCCGCACCCTGTCAACACTCACATGACCTGCGTCGTTGTCTCAAATCAGCAGGTCAGTACGGCGAGCGCGGGCAGGGGGCGACAGGCCGACGGCACGTCGTTCGGCGGTACGGGGCGACCGTACATCACTCGTTCGGCCGCTCGTACACCGTCCGTCCGCCGACCACCGTGCGGACGCAGACCGGAAGTTGGGCGCCGGGGGTGAGGTCCGGCAGGCCGGGCGTGCCGGAGCGGGGGTCGGTGGACCAGTCGGCGACCCGGCTGTCCGGGACCTGCACGACGAGGTCGCCGGTCTCCCAGATCGCGTAGTCCGCGGGGGCGCCGGGGACGAGCACACCGGCGTCGTCGCGGCCGACGGCGCGCCAGCCGCCGCGCGTGTGGGCGGTGAAGGCGGCGCGCACGGAGACGCGGTGCTCGGGGGTGCGGTGGAAGGCGGCGGCCCTTACCGTGCCCCACGGGTCCAGGGGCGTGACCGGGCTGTCGGAGCCGAGCGCGAGCGGCACGCCGGCGCGCAGCAGGGCGGCGTACGGATTGAGCGTACGGGCCCGCTCCCGGCCCAGCCGCTGTGCGTACATGCCGTCCTCGCCGCCCCACGCGGCGTCGAACGCGGGCTGCACGGAGGCGGTGAGGCCGAGTTCCGCGAAGGCCGCGATGGTCTCGGGGGTAAGCATCTCGGCGTGTTCGACGCGGTGCCGGGCTCCGCGGATACGGGCGAGGCCGACCCGGTCGGCCGCGGCGCGCACCCCCTCGACGACGGCGGTGACGGCGGCGTCGCCGATGGCGTGGAAGCCGGCCTGGATGCCGGCCTCGGTGCATGCGGCGACGTGGGCCGCGATGCCGGCCGCGTCGTGGTGGGAGATGCCGGTGTGCGGCGCGTCGGCGTAGGGCTCGTGGAGGCAGGCGGTGTGCGAGCCGAGGGAGCCGTCGACGAAGAGGTCGCCCGCCGCGCCGAGGGCGCCGAGCTCACGGACACGGTCGGCTCCCTTTGCGCCTGCGATGGCCTCGGCCCAGTAGCCGAAGACGCGGGGGCCCGGCTCCTCGGCGGCGAGCCGCAGCAGGCCGGTCAGGTCCTCGGGGCTGGAGATGTCGGGCCCGGCGCACTCGTGGAGCGAGCCGATGCCGCGGGACGCGGCGTGGGCACGGGCGGCGCGCTGCGCGGCCGTGCGCTGGGCCGCGGTGACGCTCTCGTGCGCGGCGGCCCGTACGGCGTGGTGCGCGGCCCTGGTGAGCGGCCCGTCGGGGGCGTACCCGGACAGCCCGGCGACGCCGGGCACCAGGTCGAGGAGGGCGCTGGTGACGACGGCGGAGTGGACGTCGACGCGGGTGAGGTAGAGCGGCCGGCCGCCCGTGGCCGCGTCGAGCTCGGCGCGGGACGGCGGGCGCGCCTCGGGCCAGCGGGTGGCGTCCCAGCCGTGGCCGAGCAGGACGCGGTCCGCGCCGCGGGCGTTCGCGTGGGCCCGTACCCGGTCGAGCGCGTCGTCGAGGGTGCGGGCGCCGGCGAGGTCGAGGCCGGTGAGCGTGAGGCCGGTGGCGGTCGTGTGCACATGTGCGTCCGTGAACGCCGCGGTGACGAGTGCTCCGTCGAGATCGACGATCTCGTCGACGCCGTCGGCGAAGGAGTCCGCCGCGCCTTCGGAGCCGACCCAGGCGACGCCGCCGCACTCGACGACCATGGCCGTCGCGAAGGGGTCGGCGGGGCTGTGGACGGTGCCGCCACGCAGCAGGACGGTGCGGCTCGGGGCCTCGGCGGGGGTGGATTCGGTCACTGGTTCTTCGCCTCGTGGTGTCGTTCGGGCCGGGCCGCGCCGGCTGGCGTGCCGCGTCCGTGCGGTCCGCGCATCGCGCCACGCGCGGGCGCGCGCGTGGCTCGGTGCGGCGCACGGACCCGCCCAGTCTCGTCCCTCGGGGCGGCCGGCCCCTACAGGGGGTGGCGTCCCGCCGGGTCAGATGCGGGGCGGCCTGGCCTCGTACGGGGTGGACAGGACGACGGTGGTGCGGGTGGAGGTCCCGGCGAGGGAGCGGATGCGGGTGAGGAGGTGTTCGAGTTCGAGGGGGGTGGCGACGCGCACCTTGAGGATGTAGTTCTCGTCGCCCGCGACGCTGTGGCACGCCTCGATCTCGGGGATGTCGGCGAGCCGGTCGGCGATGTCGTCGGGCGCGCTCGGGTCGAAGGGTTTGACCGAGATGAACGCGGTAAGGGGCAGCCCTACGGCCTCGGGGTCGACGACGGCCGCGTAGCCGCGGATGACGCCGCGCTGTTCGAGGCGGCGCACGCGCTGGTGCACCGCCGAGGTGGACAGGCCGGTGGCCTTGCCCAGGTCGGTGTAGCTCATCCGCCCGTCCTTGACGAGCAGCTCCACGATTTGTCTGTCCAGCTCCTCCACAGCGGATCACCCTATGGGGTCGGAGGCGGTCAGGCACAGTCGGCGACCGCGCAACTGCTCGCGTCATGTGACGAACGCCACATACGTTCACCCGTGTCCATCGGCGCGCTGCGATTATCCGCGCGGTCGCCAGGGAAATCCTTGCTGTGGTCGAGGCCACGGCGCCTGACCGGCCCATCTGAGGGGGAGATCCCACCATGCCCAACCCTGAACGCCTCGACGCGGGCGATACCGGCAGCACTGCCGACACCAGCTACGAGACCTACGAGATGTACCGGGTCGTCTGCCCGGACTGCGCGGCGCCGATCGCGCTGCTGGCGGACGAGGACGTGCTGCCCGAGCACGCGCTCTGCCCGTCCCCGTGGAACCCGTTCGGGCTGACCGTCTGCCCCGGCGCGGGGCGCGGCGTGGCGGACGCCTCCCCGGCCGACGACGCCCCCGGCCCCCAGGAGCGGGACGCCACGCTGCTGTTGACGCTGCCGGAGAGCCTGGACTGGCGGCGGCAGCCGTTCTCGCACATCGGCGGCCCCGCCTCCCGCCCGCTGCGGGTGCCGCGGATGCGGCCGCGCCTCTGAGCGGCCTTCCAGGGCACCGGAGTTACCGCTTCCGTCCGGTGGCCGTGCCCTGGCTCCAATCCCGGCCCTGTCCCTGAGCCCGGCCCTGGTCCTGATCCCGGCCGCAGCTCCGTTTCCTGACCGTTTTCGATCCGTCGCCTCGCCGCCGTACGCTTTCTCTCGCGACGCACGAGGCCGACGAGCCGCATGAGGCGTCCGACCCCTTCCCCGCACGTATCCGGGAGCCTCCTGTGACGACACCTTCCCTGCACTGCCTGCGCTGCGGCGTTCTCGTAACGGGCTTCACCGGCTGTCCCGTGTGCGCGGCCGAAGGGCTCGGGGTCAACGCGGCCCCGCCCCTCGCCGATCTGGCCGGGCTGTCGCTGGAGCGGTATCCGGGCGGGCCGTGGGGCTGGCCCGGCGCGCTGCCCGTCTCCGCCGCCCCCGTCACGCTCGGCGAGGGCGGCACGCCCAACGTCCGTATCCCGCTGACGGATTCGGGCCCCGGCGAGCTGTGGGTCAAAAACGAGGGGGCCAACCCCACCGGGTCGCACAAGGACCGCGCGATGAGCGTCGGGGCGGCCGCCGCGCTGCAGGCCGGCGCGGACACGGTGGTGGCCGCCTCGTCCGGCAACGCGGGCACCGCGGCCGCCGCGTACGCCGCGCGCGCCGGGCTGCGCTGCGTGGTCTTCACCACCCACGAGGTGCCCGAGCCGCTGCGCGCGCAGATCGACGCGCTGGGCGCGGCGCGCGTCGAGCGGGACGACCATGCGGCGCGCAACGCCGCCATGCGCGAGGGCGTCGAGCGGCTCGGCTGGTATCCGTTGACGACGTTCGCCCAGCCGCCGGCGGGCGGCAACGCCTACGCCAACGAGGGCTACAAGAGCGTCGCGTACGAGATCGCGCGGGACTTCGGGGAGCGGATCGGCGCGGTCGTGGTGCCCACCTGCCGCGCGGATCTGCTCTCGGGCATCGGCCGGGGCTTCCGCGAACTGCTGGCGGCCGGGCTGGTGTCGCGCACGCCGCGGCTGGTCGCGGCCGAGCCGGCCGCCGCGGCGCCCTACACCGCGGCCCTGGCCCGTACGGACCGCGCGGAGCAGGAGCACACGACGGTGGAGCGGGGCCACTCCCCCGCCTTCTCGCTCGGCGAGTCGCGGCCCGTATGGCAGGGGCTGGACGCGCTGTGGCGGTCCGGGGGCCGCGCGGTCGCCGTCCCCACCGACGAGTTCATGGCGGAGCACCGGGCGCTGGGCGCGCAGGGGCTGTTCGTCGAGCCCTCGTCGGCGGTGGGCGTCGCGGCCGGGCGGCGCTGGGCGTACGAGCACGCCGAGCCGGTGGTGGTGATCGGCACGGCCACGGGTCTCAAGGACATCGCGAGCGTGCCCGCGGGCAAGGCCGAGGAGCGGGTGCCGGAGGTCGCCCGGCTAACCCGCTGACGGGTGTCCGGAGGCGAGCGGTCAGCCCGACGGCCGCCACGGCCCGTACGCCGCCGTCGCGTTCACGGCCGTCCGTACACGAGCGCGTCAGGCGGGCTCGCGGCCGATGTCCTGCGTCACGAACCGCACGCGCTCCTCGACGCTCGCGCGCGGCAGCGGCACGAGTTCGTAGCCGTACGCGCTGTAGGCCGCCGCCATCGCCTCGTGCGTGCGGCACGCCGTCTCGTAGGACTGCTTGCGCTCGGCGTCCCGCACGTAGATCTCCGGCCACGGCGGCGCGATGAACACCCGCCGGCGGTAGCGGAACCGCTGGGCGGCCGCGTGCACATGGGGCGGCACGGGGAGCCCTTCGAGCCGCAGGTAGCCGACGATGTCGGGGATGCCGCGGTCGAAGAAGACGTGCGCCCGTTCCCCCGCGGCGCGGCGGTGGGAGCGCAGGTCCGAGGCGAGCATCAGCTCGGCGAAGAGTTCCCGGTCGTGCCAGGGCAGCGCCCGGCCGCCGATGGCCGCTTGGTCCTGGATGACGGCGCGGCCGGCCTCGTGCGTGCGCGCGTGACCGGCGTGCTCCAGGCGGTCGATCAGGGTGCTCTTGCCGGCGCCGGGGCCGCCGGTGATGACGGTGAACCGCTCGGTGTCCGGCTCGGGTGCTGCGGCCGTTGATGTTGATGTCGTCGGCATTCGGGGCTGCTTTCCGCCCCGTGGCCGGGGCTGTTCAGCGTGATTCGGGGCCCGCGAGATGGCGGGCGACGACCATGCGCTGGATCTGGTTGGTGCCTTCGACGATCTGCAGGACCTTGGCCTCGCGCATATAGCGCTCCGTGGGGAAGTCGACGGTGTAGCCGTAGCCCCCGAGCAGTTGGACGGCGTCGGTGGTCACGCGCATCGCGGTGTCGGTGCAGAAGAGCTTCGCCATGGCGGCTTGCTTGGAGAAGGCCTGTCCGGCGTCGCGGAGCCGGGCGGCGGTGAGGTACAGGGCGCGACCGGCCTCGATCTGGGTGGCCATGTCGGCGAGCATGAAGCGCAGGCCCTGGAAGTCGGCGATGGGACGTCCGAACTGCCGACGGCCGCCAGTGTACGCGAGGGCCTCGTCGAGGGCCGCCTGGGCGATTCCGATGGCACAGGCGGCGATGCCGAGGCGGCCGGAGTCGAGCGCGGAGAGGGCGATCGCGAAGCCCTGCCCCTCCTCGCCGATCCGGCGGTCGTCGCCGACCCGCACGCCGTCGAAGTGGACGCCCGCGGTGGGCGATCCCTTCATGCCCATCTTGCGCTCGGGCCGCGCGGCCGTGAGGCCGTCCGCGTCGCCGGGGACGAGGAAGGCGGAGATGCCGCGCGGGCCCTCGCCGCCGGTGCGGGCCAGGACGGTGTAGAAGTCGGCGACGCCGCCGTGGGTGATCCAGGCCTTGCTGCCGTCGATGGTCCAGGTGTCGCCGCTGCGGGTGGCGCGGGTGCGCAGGGAGGCGGCGTCGGAGCCGGCCGCGGGCTCGGAGAGGCAGTACGCGCCGAGGAGCCCGCCGCCGAGCATGGCGGGCAGGTGCGCGGCCCGCTGCTCCTTGGTGCCGAAGCCGGCCAGCGCGTGGCAGGCGAGGGTGTGCACGCTGACGCCGAGGCCCACGGTGAGCCGGGCGGCGGCGAGTTCTTCGAGGACCTGGAGGTAGACCTCGTACGGCTGGTCGCCGCCGCCGAACTCCTCGGCGTACGGCAGTGCGAGCAGTCCGGACCGGGAGAGCAGGGCGAACACGTCGCGGGGGAAGCGTCCGTCGTCCTCCTCCTCGGCGGCCTTGGGCTGGATCTCCCGCTGGGCCATCTCGCGTACGAGCGCGAGCAGGTCGCGGGCCTCTTCGGTGGGCAGCTGACGCTCCACCGGCTGCGGGCCGTGGTGGGACATGGCGGTGCTCTCCTCCCTGTCGGGCGCTACGGCAGCGGGCGCGCGGGGTGTGGCGGACGCTGCCGTGTGGTGCTGCCTCGCCGATGGTCTCGCTCCGGGTCTCGGATGGGTGTGACCTGCGGCTGCGGCGGGTTGGAGTATGCCCGATAGGAGGCCCCGCGTCACTGGTTCACCGGGCATGGCCTGCGGATGAACGGAATTGGTCCGAACCATTGACGCACTGGTCTAGTCCATCTACGGTTCCTCACGCAACAAAGTTCGCGTTCATGTCAAGTTGAGCAGCACACCCCCCATCTCCCCTTCCCACCGAGGAGAACCATGCTCAGACCGCACGGAAACCGCCCCCGCGCCCTGTTCGCGGCCACCGCCGCCGGCGCGGCACTGCTCGCCACCACGCTCTTCGCCGGCACCGCCGCGGCGGGAACGGTCCCCACGGCCGTCACCCCCGAGGCCCGGCCGGCCGCCGCCGCGCAGACCGGGGCGAGCGCCGCGCAGAGCGCCCCGGTGAGCGCCCCGGTGAGCGCCCTCAAGCAGGACAAGCAGGACGAGACCGCCGGCGGCAAGGTGGTCGGGTACTTCACCAACTGGGGCGTCTACCAGCGCAATTACCACGTCAAGAACATCGAGACGTCGGGCTCCGCTGCCAAGCTCACCCATATCAACTACGCCTTCGGCAACGTCACCGGCGGCAAGTGCGCCATCGGCGACTCCTACGCCGACTACGACCGCGCCTACGACGCCTCCACCAGCGTCGACGGCAAGGCCGACACCTGGGACAACGGCGCGCTGCGGGGCAACTTCAACCAGCTGCGCAAGCTCAAGAAGCTGCACCCGAACCTCAAGGTGCTCTGGTCGTTCGGCGGCTGGACCTGGTCCGGCGGGTTCGGCGAGGCGGCCAAGAACCCCGCGGCGTTCGCCGACTCCTGCTACAGCCTGGTCAAGGACAAGCGCTGGGCGGATGTCTTCGACGGCATCGACATCGACTGGGAGTACCCGAACGACTGCGGCCTGACCTGCGACACCAGCGGCAAGGACGCCCTCAAGAAGGTGCTCTCCGCGCTGCGTTCGAAGTTCGGCCAGAGCAACCTCATCACCGCCGCGATCAGCGCCGACGCCTCCAGCGGCGGCAAGCTGGACAAGGCCGACTACAAGGGCGCCGCGCAGTACGTCGACTGGTACAACCCCATGACGTACGACTACTTCGGCGCCTGGGACGCGAAGGGCCCGACGGCCCCGCACTCGCCGCTCACGGCGTACAAGGGCATCCCGAAGGACGGCTTCAACTCGGACGCCACCATCACCAAGCTGAAGAAGATGGGCATCCCGTCCTCGAAGCTGCTCCTGGGCATCGGCTTCTACGGGCGCGGCTGGACCGGCGTCACGCAGACCGAGCCGGGCGGCACCGCCACCGGGCCCGCGGGCGGCACGTACGAGCAGGGCATCGAGGACTACAAGATCCTCAAGTCCAAGTGCCCGGCGAACGGCACCGTGGCCGGCACCGCCTACGCCAAGTGCGGCAGCGACTGGTGGAGCTATGACACCCCGGCCACCATCGGCGGGAAGATGAAGTACAAGCAGCAGCAGGGCCTCGGCGGCACGTTCTTCTGGGAGCTCAGCGGCGACACGTCGAACGGCGAGCTGATCAAGGCGATCAGCTAGGGCTCGCGGTTCGGCGGAAGTACCGGGGCGGGCGGCCGTTTGAACGGCCGCCCGCCCCGCGTCCGTTCAGCGCAGGGGCGGCGGCGCCGGGAAGGCCGGTTCGTAGTCCTCGATCGTACGGAGCGTGTCGCCGAGGCCCCGTACGAGCAGCGAGCGCACCATGTCGCGCTCCAGCCCCTGGTGGTCCAGCCAGTCGAGGGTGACGCCCTCCACCGACGACAGCCAGCCGATCAGCGCCGTGCGGGCGATGAGCGGGATGTCCGCGCGCCCCCACGCGCCGCGGGCGATCGCCAGCAGCAGCTGCTCGCGCACCTCGGCCCGGATCGCGAGCACCTCGGCGTCGAAGCCGACCCCGCCGGTCACGATGGCGCGGTAGGCGGCCTGGTGGTGCTGGGCGTAGCGGAGGTAACCGTCGATGGTGTGGTGGACGCGTTCGGCGGGCGGCAGGTCGTGGGTGGAGGCGGCCCGTACGACGAGCTCGGCGACGGAGTCCTGGACGATCGCCAGGTAATAGCCGCGCTTGTTCTTGAAGTAGTAGTAGATGAGACCTTTGGCGACGCCCGCGTGCCGGGCTATGTCGTCCATGGACAGCGCGTCGTAGGACGTGTCCGCGAACAGCGTCCTCCCGATCGTGATGAGTTCGGCACGGCGCGCCTGGGAGCGCTCGGTCCCGCGCGCGGCTGGGGCAGCGCGCGTACCGCGCTGTTGACTATTATTCAATTTCGGCCCTAGTCTCCAACTGCCACCGGATTTCCGCAGTATGGCAGAGCGACGCCACGCGGACTCGACCCGGCGGCGGAGCCACCCCGCACTTCCCTGCGCATCTGCACGTGTTCGCGGCTGCGCCGCAGCCGTCCGTAGACCGCTGCCCCGGGGAGGAAGCAGTGAGCGGATCCAACCGGCGACTGCCGGAAGGCAGAACGGCCTGGAAGAAGACGGCGGTCGTCGCCGTACCCGCCGTGCTCGCGGTCGGCGCGATGGCCGCGGTGATGGCCGAAGGGGCGCTCGCCGCGTCCTTCGCCGTCTCCGGCACGAGCTTCCAGGTCTCCTCCGGCAAGCTGACGAGCAAGGGACTCTCCTCGTACGTGCAGACCGACCGGTCCGTGGACGGCAAGGGCCATCCGGTCGCCCTGCTCGGCATCGGCGACGCCACCCTGAGCGACATCTGCCAGTCCGCCTCGGTCTCCACCCCGCTGGGGACCGTCACGTTCAAGCTGACGGCGGGCGGCGACGCGGGCGACGTGACCGCCAGCAGCCTCGTCATCGACGGCGAGGACCTGGTCGGCGACGCCAGGTTCGGCACCGCCGAGATCGGACGCGACGCCTCCACCCTGGACCGGGTGCCGGGCGTCCACGGCGAGAAGGGCAAGTTCGGCCTCCAGGCCGGGGACATCACCGTGGCCGGGGTCCGCTCGCACGCCTGGTCCGCGACCGGCGGGAACTTCCGGCTCCGGGGCCTCAAACTCGCTGTGAACCTGGACGGCAAGAAGTGCTTCTGAGCGCCGGGCGCCGGCGACGGCCGGGCGGACGGCCGTCGTTGCCGGAGGCGCGGCGGGCCTTCCGCGGCTGGCGGCGGACCCGGCCCTTCTGGGCCGGGCTGCTGCTGGTCCTCGGCGGCGCCGAGCTGCTGCTCGTACCGCTGTCGCCGGTGACGGTCCTGGTGAGCCTGGGGCTGGGCGGGCTGGCGGCGATCGGCATCGGGCTGGCGCTGATCGCCGCCGGGGTCTTCCTGTGGTGCGCGCCCGGCGCGCGGCACTACGTGAGCGTCAACGCGCTGATCCTGTCGGTGCTCTCCTTCGCCGCGACGAACCTGGGCGGGTTCCTCATCGGGATGGGGCTGGGGATCGCGGGCAGCGCGATGGGGTTCGGCTGGACGCCCGTGGCTCCGCCCCCGGACCCGCGGGCGGAGGACGGCGAGGAGCCGACCGAGCGGCTGCCGGCCGTGCGGAACGATCCGGGGTCCAGGAAGCTGGCGGCCGTGCTGCCCGTGGTGCTGCTGGCCGCGGTCGCGCCGCCGGACCGCGCCGCCGAGGCGGCGGACGGCGTCCCGGCGGCGGCGCGCGCGCCGACCGTCACGACCTCGCTGTTCGCTCCGAACGGCTTCCTCCTCGCCGGGGTCGTCCAGGTGCCCACCGCCGATGGCCCGGTGAAGGCCATGGTGCTCAAGATGCGGGCCGCCTCCCTCACCGACTACCGGCTGACCACTCGCGACGGCGGCCCCGAACTGGCCCTGGGGGCGCGGAAGCTGGACCTCAGCGGCGACGTCACGCTCTACCTCACCAAGTTCAGCGGGTGCCTGGAGGGCCTCGTCTGCCTCACCTTCACCCCCGACCAGCTGCCCGTGCCGCCCGTCGTGCCGCCCTTCGTCTTCATGACGAACGTGGACGCCGAGCAGGCGCTGGTCACCTCGGACCTCATCGTCGCCGACGGGCTGACGCTGCGGACGCCGGCCGACCGGAACCCGGCCGAGCCCTGACCCGGCGTGACCCGCCGCTCCCCCGCCGCGCTGCCGGACCGGCCCCGGCGCGCGGTCGCAAAGCCCCTCCGACCGGTGACAGCGCTACGCTGAGCAGGGCAAAGGCCCATATGGCCACCCCCGCGAAGAGGAGCCGCCACCCATGTCCGTCACCCTCGATACGGCCTTCTTCCGCCGCTTCCTCGCCCGCGCCACACAGGTCTTCGTGGCCGAGGCCGCGCATCTGACCGACCTCGACGCCGCAATCGGCGACGCCGACCACGGCGCCAACCTCAAGCGCGGCTTCACCTCGGCCGCGCGCGTCATCGCCGATGAGGCGCCCGCCACGCCGGGCGCGCTACTGACCGCCGTCGGCATGCACCTGACCAACACGGTCGGCGGCGCCTCCGGACCGCTGTACGGGACCGTGCTGCGCCGCACGGGCAAGGTGCTCGGCGACGACGCCGTCGTCGAGCCGCAGGCCCTCGGCAAGGCGCTGACCGCCGCGGTCGCCAGCGTGCGGCGGCTGGGCGACTCCGCGCCCGGCGACGCCACGATGGTGGACGCGCTGGCCCCGGCGGCCGAGGCGTACACGTCCGCCCTGGAGGGCGGCGGCGACGTCGCGGCCGCGCTGGACGCGGCGGCGCGGGCCGCGCGTGAGGGGGCCGAGGCCACGGTGCCGCTCCAGGCGCGGCGCGGCCGGGCCAGCTACCTCGGCGAGCGCAGCATCGGCCACGAGGACCCCGGGGCCGCGTCGACGGCGATGCTGGTCACCGCCCTGTACGAGGCCACGGACACCGGGCTGCCGGAGGTGTACGAGGGCGCGGAGGAGGCGGCGGCCGAGGAGAAGACGGCCGCCGCACCCGTGGCGGAGCCCGTAGAGGACAGCGCGCGGCCGGAGAAGACGGCGGAGAAGAAGGAGGACGCGCGCGTCGGCATCGTGCTCGTCTCGCACAGCCGCGATGTCGCCGCCTCGACGGCCGAACTCGCGAAGGCCCTCGTCGGCACCGGCGACCCGGCGCCCGTGGCCGCGGCGGGCGGCCTGCCCGACGGCTCCATCGGCACCAGCGCGGAGCTGATCCGGCAGGCCGTCAAGGACGTGGACGGAGGGAAGGGCGTCGTGGTGCTCTGCGACATGGGCAGCGCCGTCCTGACGGTCAAGGAGATCCTCAACGCCCCGGCCGGGGACGGCATGCCCGAGGACCTGCGCATCGCGGACGCGCCGTTCGTGGAGGGCGCGGTGGCGGCCCTGGTGACGGCCTCGGTCGGGGGCGACGCGGACATGGTCATCGCGGCCACGGACGACGCCAGGGGCTACCGCAAGGTGTGAGCGCTGGTAAGGGGCGGAGTCCATTGGACTCCGCCCCTTACCAACATCTCTTCGAGCCCCTTCAGGCGCCGAAGAGTTCGAACGTCACCGCGGGGCGGCCGCCGAAGCGGGGCGCGGCGGCGGCCATGTTGCCCTCCAGGAACGTGCGGCAGTAGCGCTCCGGCTCCTCGTCGGTGAGGGCCTCGATGTACGTACGGTGGGCCAGCAGCGACGCGACGGCCCGGTCGACGCCCGCGCCCGCGTCCACGGCGTGGGTGGGCCGGGGCGAGCCCGCGACGGCGACGTAGCGGACGCCGTTCCACGGGGCCAGGCCGTCCGCGACGAGCTCGGGGAAGATCCAGCGGTTCCCGGCGTCGGCGACGGCGTCGAGCACGGCCCGGCCGACGGCCCGGTGGTCGGGGGTGTTCCAGGAGGTGCCGCCCCAGGTGTCGTGGTGGTTGAGGGTCAGTACGAGCTCCGGGCGGTGCGCGCGGATGGCGGCGGCGAAGTCGCGGCGCAGCGCGGTGCCGTATTCGATGACGCCGTCGCGGTGGCCGAGGAACTCCACGTTCCGCACCCCTACCGCGGCGGCGCTCGCGTGCTGCTCCCGCCGGCGCAGCGGCCCGGCCTCGTCCGGCTCCAGGCTGTCGATGCCCGCCTCGCCGGCGGTGGCCAGCAGATAGGAGAACTCGCGGCCGCCGTCGATCCATGTGGCGATGGCCGCGGACGCCCCGTATTCGAGGTCGTCGGGGTGGGCGACGATCGCCAGGGCCCGCTGCCAGTCGGCGGGCATCTCGGCGAGCGGCGGTCCGTCGTTCCGGTCGGTGTTCCGGTCGGTCTCCGTAGCGGCCATTCCGCTTCCCTTCCGTCCGTTTCATTCCTCGGGTTCTTCGGTTCTTCGGGTCTTCGGTTCTTCGGTTCTTCGGGTTCTTCGGGTTCTTCGTTTCGCGTGGGTTGCAGGCTATGTCCGGCTTCTTGGCGGCGCACGGGAACCGGGCGGCCCCGCCGTCCGACTACCTGGTCCGGGCCCGCAGCGGCGGGCCCGCGCGTATGCCGAGTTCCTGGAGTGTTTGTGATGCGCCCTCGTGTGTGGTGCGGTGTGCTGGGCCTGCTGGCCCTGTCGGCGACGGCCTGCGGCAGCAGCGGAGCCCCGAAGGCGGACAGCCCCGAAGCGTCCGGATCGACCGCCGGTTTCCCCGTGAGCGTCGCCGACTGCGAGGGGGCGAAGACGACGTTCGACTCCGCTCCTCGGCGGATCGTGACGAGCAACGCGTCGGCCCTGGAGACGCTGCTGTGGCTCGGCGCGGGCGACCGGGTCGCCGGTACGGGGTTCCCGCCCGGCAAGGGCACGATGCCCGCCGCGCTGGCGGAGCGGGCGGCGAAGGTGCCGGTGCTGGGGAAGACGGTGATCCCGAAGGAGAAGCTGCTCGGCTCGGGGGCGGACGTCTATATCGACTCGTTCTCGTCGATGAAGAACATGAGCGGCGCGGGCGACGCCCCGACGCCGCGGGAGTTCGCGGCCGCGGGCATCAAGCACGTCTTCCTGCGCTCGTCGGCGTGTGCCGCCGCGCAGAAGGGGCCGCGCACGGACCTGTCGGGGGTGACCGCCGACATCGAGGAGCTGGGGAAGATCACCGGGACCTCGCGGCGCGCCGCCGAGCTGGTCGCCGGGATGCGGAAGAAGACGGAGGCCGTGCGCGACGCGCTGAAAGACGTACCGCCGGACAAGCGGCCGACGTACTTCTACTTCGACTTCGACGCCGGCACCAAGCAGCCGCTGGCCGTGTGCGGCAAGCAGGTGGCCAACGCCGTGATCACGCAGGCGGGGGCACGCAACGTCTTCGGCGACTGCGACGGGGACTTCAAGCCGGTCGGCTGGGAGGACGTGGTGGCGAAGAACCCGGACTGGATCCAGCTCGGCGTGCGCAACCGGGGCGGCGAGGCGGCGAACGAGAAGGCGTTCGACGAGGCCGCGGAGTTTCTGCGCACCTTCCCGGCGACGAAGGGCCTCACAGCCGTCAAGGAGAACCGCTTCCTGCGGATCGGCGCGGAGCGCACCACGATCGGCGGGGTGCGCAGCGCGGACACGGTGCGGGACATCGCGCACACGATCCACCCGGACCGGGTGAAGTAGATGGCGGCGACCGCCGCGCTCTCCGGGGAGCAGCAGCGGGAGAGCGGCGTACGGACCGTACGGGCCGGCTGGGCGGCCGCGGGACTGGGCGCGGCGCTGCTCGTCGCGCTCATCGCGTCGGTGTGTCTGGGGTCGACTCAGGTGCCGCTGGGCGAGGTGTGGTCGGCGGTGGCGCGCGGGGTGACGGGGCGCGACCCGGCGCCTGGCACCCAGGACCTGATCGTGTGGCAGCTGCGGCTGCCGCGGGCCCTGCTGGCGGCGCTGGTCGGGGCGGGGCTGGGCCTGGTGGGGACGGCCGTGCAGGCGCTCGTGCGCAATCCGCTGGCCGACCCGTATCTGCTGGGCATCTCCAGCGGCGCGTCGCTGGGCGCGGTCGCCGCGATCGTGCTCGGCGTGGGCGCGGGCGGCGCGCTCGGGCTCGGGCTGTCCTCGGCGGCGTTCGTCGGGGCGCTGGCGGCGTTCGCGCTGGTCTGGGCGATGGCGCGGCGCGGCGGCGGGTTCTCGCCGCTGCGCCTCGTACTGGCGGGCGTGGGCATCGGACAGTTCCTGTCCGGGTTCACCAGCTATCTGGTCCTTCAGGCGGGGGACGAGCAGCAGACGCGCGGCGTCCTGTTCTGGCTGATGGGCTCGCTGGGCGGCGCCCAGTGGGCCACCCTCGCGCTGCCCGCGGCTGCCGTGCCGCTGGGGCTCGCGGTGCTGCTGGGACGGGCCCGCGCGCTCAACGCCCTGCTGATGGGCGATGAGACCGCGGCCGGACTCGGCGTGGACGTGACGCGGCTGCGGCGCGAGCTGTTCGTCACGACGAGCGTGCTGACCGGGGTACTGGTGTCGGTGTCCGGGGCGATCGGTTTCGTGGGGCTGATGGTGCCGCACGCCTGCCGGATGGTGGTGGGCGGCGACCACCGGCGGCTGCTGCCGATCTCCGCGCTGTTCGGCGCGGTGCTGCTGGTGGTGGTCGACCTGGTGGCCCGTACCGCCCTGTCCGACCAAGAGCTGCCGGTGGGCGTGGTCACCGCGATGGTCGGCGCGCCCACGCTGCTGTATCTGCTGGACCGGCGACTGGAGCGGTCATGAGAGGAGAACGGTCATGAGGGGGGAAGCCGTCACGAGGGGCGAAACGGTCATGAGGCTCGCGGTCGAGGACCTGGATGTGTCGCTGTCCGGGCGCGAGGTGGTCTCCGGCGTCAGCCTCCTCGCCGCCGAGGGGGAGATCGCGGGGCTGGTGGGGCCCAACGGGAGCGGCAAGTCGACCGTGCTGCGCACCGTGTACCGCCATCTCGCGCCGCGGGCCGGCCGGGTGCTGCTGGACGGCACGGACCTGCGTTCGCTGTCGGCGGCGGAGTCGGCCCGGCGGATCGCCGCGCTCCCCCAGGAGCGCGGCGGCGACTTCGAGCTGACGGTCCGCGAAGTGGTCGCGATGGGCCGTACGCCCTACAAGCGGGCGTTCGCGGCGGAGGACCGCGCCGACGCGGACGCCGTGGCCGCGGCGCTGGAGCGGGTGGGGATGGCCGAGGCGGTCCGGCGGCGGTTCTCCGCGCTGTCGGGCGGCGAGCGGCAGCGGGTGCTGCTGGCACGGGCCCTCGCCCAGGACCCCCGGGTGCTGGTCCTGGACGAGCCGACCAACCACCTCGACGTACGGCACCAGGTGGAGCTGCTCACGCTGCTGCGCGATCAGGGCCGTACGACGCTGATCGCGCTGCACGACCTCAACGCCGCGGCGTCCGTGTGCGACCGGCTGCATGTGCTGCGCTGCGGCACGGTGCTGGCCTCCGGCCCGCCCCGCGACGTCCTCACGCCGGAGCTGCTGGCCGAGGTGTTCGGGGTGCGGGCGGCGGTGGTGGACCATCCGCTGACCGGGGACCCGCTGATCGCCTTCGACCACAGGGCGGTGGCGGCTCTCTGAGGGGTACCGCGGCGCGGGTCACTCCGCGTAGTGGCTGGGGCGGCCGTCCCGCAGGACGAGCCGCCCCAGCCGTTCCGCGTCGACGCGCCGCATCAACGCGGCGCTGCCGTCCCGCCGTCGCAGGACGGTGGAGTGCCACGGCGTGGCCCAGGCGTCGGCGGACTCCAGGAGGCGGATGCCGAACTTGGCCGCGCCCGGCCGCTGCGGATGGATCGACAGCCGTACGGACCGGGGGTGCCGGACGGCGATGAGGTCGCCCCAGGCACGGCTGCGGGCGATGACGCCGTACGCGCGGGCCCGGCAGTCGCGTTGGAGCGCGGACCGGCTGCCGGTGTGGCCCGTGGTGTCCTCGACGAGGAAGCGCGTGATGCCCCGGTAGAGGCGGGTCGTCTCCTCGTCGGTGCGGGTCAGGACCCGCAGGGCGGCGAGCTCCGGCGCGTACTCGTCGGTCGCCCGCGACCGCATCTCGTCGTACTGGCTGTACTGGCTGGACTGGCCGTACTCGCCGCGCCAGTCGTACTGACCGTGCTCGCCGCACCGGTCGTATGCGTCGTGTTCGCCGCGCCGGCCCCGCCGGACGTCTTCGCCGCGTTCGCCGTCTTCGCCGCGTTCGCCGTCTTCGCCGTGTTCGCCGTACGCCTCGTGCGGGAGGTCGCCGTAGACCTGGCGCAGGTCGAAGGTGTCGAGGTGGCGCAGGTCCGCGCGGCGGATCATGGCGCGCAGGGCGTCCCCGTACGCGTCGATGTGCGCGTCGGGCACGTTGATGAGGTCGCCGAAGATATGGCCGTCGGAGCAGATGAGCATCCGCGCGCCGGGCCCGTAGATCTCGCCGACACGGGCGCAGAGCCGGTCGAGGAAGGCCAGGGAGAGCCGTTCGCCCTCGTCGGGGAGGTGGCCGAGGACCTTGGCCGGGTTGGGCGACTTGCAGGGGAAGCCGGGGAGGGTGAAGAGGACCGGCTCGCCGGCCTCCGTGAACTGGCGTATCTGCGCGAGCTGTTCGGGGTACTCGTCCGGCCGCCCGGAGACGGGGGCCGGGTCCGTGGTGCGGTGGTACGGAAGGAGGAGGCCGAGGATGCGGGCCTCCAGGGAAGCGGGCGCCGCTGTGCCGCCGGGCACCCGGTCGCGACGCGGCCGCGGGTCGTCGTACCTCAGCCGGTCACCCACGAGGGCACGCGGGCCGGGGCCGGTCGAAGGCGACGGACAGTTCGTTCACACCGCGTCCCAGCACGGCCGGAATCCACTCGACGTCCTCGTCGGGGACGGCGAGCCGCAGGCCCGGCAGCCGGTCCAGCAACGTGCCCAGGGCGACCTGGAGTTCGACGCGCGCGAGGGACGCCGCCGGGCAGAAGTGGATGCCGTGGCCGAAGGCCAGGTGGGGGCCCTGCGCCCGGTCGAGGTCCAGGGTGTCGGGGTCGGGGAAGCGCGCGGGGTCGCGGTTGGCGGCGCAGAGGGAGACGATCACGGAATCGCCGGCCGGTACGCGCGTACCGTGCAGATCGGCGTCCTCGGCCAGGAAACGCCAGGTGGTCAGCTCGAAAGCCGAGTCGTAGCGGAGCAGTTCCTCGACGGCGCGGGCGAGCAGTTCCGTGTCCCCTCTGCCGGCGCGCAGCCGGTCGAGGGCCTCCGGGTGGCGGAAGAGTGCCATGAGGGCGGTGGTGATCTGGTTGGTGACGGGCTCCTGGCCCGCGACGAGGAGCTGGAAGATCATCGAGTCCAGCTCCTCCCCCGTCAGTTCGCCCTCTCCATGGGCGGCCACAAGGCGGCTGAGCAGATCGTCCTGCGGAAGCGCGCGCTTATAAGCGACGATGTCCGCGATAAACCCCTGGAGCCCGCTCAATAGCGCCTCGTACGCGTTCCGGCCGGGGTCCTCCGGCCCCACGGGCTGCACGGCCTTGCCCCATTCGCGGCGGAAGCGGGCCGCGAGCACCTGCGGCAGGCCGATGACCTCGGCGAGCGCCTGGAAGGGGAAGCGGGCGGCGAAGCAGGCCACGAGGTCCGTGCCGTTCGCGTCGGCGGGCAGTTCGTCGAGGAGCGCGTCCGCGAGTTCCTGGAAGCGGGGGCGCAGTTCCTCCGCACGGCGGGGCGCGAACGCGTCGAGGACCAGCCGTCTCATCCGGGTGTGCGCGGGCGGGTCCTGGTGCAGGAGGTGGACCTGGAGCTGCGAGTGCTGGGGCTCGGGCATGATCGAGGCACGGGCGCGCCAACGGTCGTTGCCCAGGTCGTGGTTCTTGCCGAGGCGGCTGTCGGACAGGGCCTGCTGGGCGGCGCGGTGGCCGGTGACGAGCCAGGCGTCGACGCCGCTGGGGAAGCGCACCCGGTGCACGGGGCCGGCGGCGCGCAGCTCCTCGTATATCGGGTAGGGGTCGCGCTTGTAGGCGCGGCCGTAGAGGGGGAAGGGGTCCGGCAGGGGCACGGTGGGCTCTCCTCGCTGCGTTGCGACGGCTGTGCTGTGACCACCGGGTTCGCGAGCACCGAGCAGTGACCGCCGAGTCGTGGGTGGACCCCTGAGAAGTCGTACGGGGACGGGCCCGGGTTCCGGGGAATTTCGCGGCCGGAGGCGTCGCCACGGGCCCCGCCGCGCGTCTTCGATCTCCAGGTAGTCGGCTGCGGGAGCCCGCTGGTTCCCGGGCGCGAAAGGGACAATCCTCACGCGCCGAGAAGGGCGTTCAGCGGCTCCCGCGGCCCTCGCGCCGTGCCACGATGCGGCGATGACAGCACGTCACAACAGTCCGTACGCACTCCTCGCCGGATTCGCCCTGCTGCTCGCCGCGATGTTCGGCGTCGCCTACGCGGTGGGATCGGCCGTCGGGCCCGTGGCCCCCGGCATGCACGGCAGCGGCGGCTCCGGTTCCGGCGGTTCGGGCGGCGGCATGGACGGCATGCAGAACATGGGCGCGCCCATCCCGGAGGCCGCCCGATGAGCGCGGGGACCACGGCGGACGCCACGACGGAACTGGCGGTCGGCGGCATGACATGCGCCGCCTGCGTGGGCCGGGTGGAGAAGAAGCTCGGGCGGGTGGAAGGGGTCAGCGCGACCGTCAACCTCGCGACGGGACGGGCACGGGTGAGCCACCCGGCCACGGTGAGCCCGGCCGAACTCGTCGCCGTCGTGGAGGCGGCGGGATTCACCGCCCGCCGCTTGGAACCGGAGCGGCGGCAGAGCTCGGAGAGCCGCCCGGACCCCACCGCGGAGACCGGTGCCGACGAACGGACCCGGCTGCTGGTCACGGCGGTGCTGGCGGTGCCGGTCCTGGTGCTGTCCATGGTCCCGTCCTGCCAGTTCGACAACTGGCAGTGGCTCTGCTTCGTGCTGGCCGCACCGGTCGCCGCCTGGGGAGCGTGGCCCTTCCACGCCAAGGCGCTGCGCGGCCTGCGGCACGGCGGCGCGACCATGGACACGCTGGTGTCGCTGGGCGTGCTGGCCTCGTTCCTGTGGTCGGCGTACGCGCTGTTCCTCGGCGGCGCCGGGCAGCCGGGGATGCGGATGCCGTTCACGCTCGTGCCGTCGGCGACGGGCGGCGTCGCCGACGTGTATCTGGAAGCGGTCGTCGGCGTACCGCTGTTCGTGCTGACCGGCCGGATGCTGGAGGGGCGCGCCCGGCGAGCCACCGGCAGCGCGCTGCGGGCGCTCGCCTCGCTCACCGTCAAGGAGGTCGTCGTACGGGCCGCCGACGGCGCGGAACGCAGCGTGCCCATCGAGGAGTTGCGGGTCGGCGACCGTTTCGTCGTACGGCCCGGGGAACGGGTCGCGACCGACGGTGTGATCACCGAGGGCGGCTCGGCGCTGGACATGGCCCTGGTCACGGGCGAGAGCGCGCCGGTGGAGGTCGGGCCCGGCTCGGCCGTCGTCGGCGGGGCCGTCAACTCCGGCGGGCTGCTGGAGGTGCGCGCCGAGGCGGTCGGCGCGGACACCCGCCTCGCGCGCATCGCGCGGCTGGTGGAGGACGCGCAGACCGGCAAGGCGCGCGTGCAGCGGCTCGCCGACGCCGTCGCCGGCGTCTTCGTCCCCGCGGTCCTCGCCGTCGCCGTCACCGTGCTGGGCTTCTGGCTGGGCGCGGGCGCGGACCCGCAGGCCGCCGTCACGGCGGCCGTGGCCGTGCTCGTCGTCGCCTGCCCCTGCGCCCTCGGCCTGGCCACCCCCACCGCCCTGCTCGCGGCCACCGGCCGGGGCGCGGGGCTGGGCATCCTCGTCAGCGGGCCGCAGGCCCTGGAGGGGCTGCGGCGGGCGGACACGGTCGTGCTGGACAAGACGGGCACGCTGACGGTCGGTTCGATGTCCGTCACAAAGGTGACGGCGCGCGCCGACGGCGTGGAAGAGGCGGCGGCGCTGCGCCTGGCGGGCGCGGCCGAGGAGGGTTCGGAGCACCCGGTGGGCCGCGCGATCGCCGCCCACGCCCGCCGCACCCTCCCCGAACCGCTCCCGCGCGTCGAACACTTCACCGCTGCGGCGGGCCTCGGAGTCATCGGTCTGGTCGACGGGCGCCGTGTCGAGGTGGTGCGGCCGGACGCCGGGGTCGCGGTCGCGGGTCGGCCGTCGGGCGACGGGGCGGCCGACACACTGTCGCGGGAAGCCGGTCCCCGGGCCGGCTCCCAGGCCGGTCCCCGGGTCGGTTCCGAGGCCGGTTCCGAGACCGGACCCCAAGCCGGTCCCCAGGACGGCTCCCCGGACGGAAGCGGGAACAGAAGCGGCAGCGGGCCGGCGGGCGACCGGGGCGCGGAGTCCGGCACCGCGTCATCGGGTGTGCCGCTCCACGGCCCGGCGGGGGAAAAACTCCCCGCCGAGCTGGTCGAGGCCGTACGGGCCGCAGAGGCCGCCGGGCGTACGGCCGTACTCGTGCGGGCGGACGGGCGGGCCGAGGCGGTCATCGCGCTCGGGGACCAGTTGCGGCCGGGCAGTTACCGGGCCGTCGACCACCTCAAACGGCTCGGGCTGCGGCCCGTGCTCGCCACCGGCGACAGCGACGCCACCGCGCACGCCGTCGCCGGCGAGCTGGGGATCACCGAGGTCCACCCGCGGTCCACGCCGGAGAGCAAGGCCGAGCTCGTACGGGCGCTGCGCGCGAGCGGGCGGCGCGTCGCCGTGGTCGGCGACGGGGTCAACGACGCGGCGGCGCTGGCCGGGGCCGATCTGGGAATCGCGATGGGCGGCGGCACGGACGCCGCCATCGGGGCGGCCGATGTGACGCTCGTACGCGAGGACATGCGCGCCCTCGCCGACGCGGTGCGGCTGGCGCGCCGCACGCTGGGGACCGTACGGGCCAACCTGGCCTGGGCGTTCGGCTACAACCTCGTCACCGTCCCGCTGGCCGCGGTCGGCCTGCTCAACCCGATGGTCGCGGCGGCCGCGATGTCCGTCAGCTCGCTGCTCGTCGTCGGCAACAGCCTCCGGCTGCGCGGTTGGCAGCCGACGGCCTCCCGCGGCACGGCGGGCAGCGCCGTGCCGGTCGGCGGCTCCGGGCGGGCCCGGCCATACGGTACGGGCCCGGACCGCGCCCGTACGAGCACCCGAGGAGGCTCCCGGTGACCGCGAACACGCCCACGACGACGGCCGCGACGACGGCCACGACCACGACGGCGACCTCGGATGCGACCATGACCGCGACCACGGGCGCCGAAGCGCCGAACACCGCCCCCGCTCCCCTGTGGCGGGCCCTCGCGCCCGCCGTCCGTGCCGCCCTGGTCCCCGTCGCGGCCTTCGCCGTCGCACTCGGCGGGCTCGGGGCGTGGGCGGCGTCCGGGGCGGCCGGCAGTCCGGCCGAACTGGAGGTGACCGGCGGCCGGATGCTCGTACCGTTCGACGGCGGCGAGACCGCCGCGTTCTTCCAGGTGCGCAACACGGGCGGCGCGGACGACGAACTGCTGCGGGTCGAGGTCCCTTCCGCGCAGGAGGCGATGCTCAGCCGGAACGTCGAGCGGAAGGGCGCCGGCACGATGGAGATGGTCGGCTCGGCGCCCGTACCGGCGGGCGGCGAGCTGGAGATGTCGCACAGCGGCCTCGACATCATGGTGCGGGGCCTGCCGAAGGCCCGCGTCGGCGACCGCGTGCCGTTCGTGCTGCACTTCCGCGAGAGCGGCGCGGTCCGGGTCGACGCCGAGGTGGTACGGGCCGGAAGCTGACGGCAAGTTCGTACGGGCCGGGGCCGAGGGAACACACAGGGCCGGGGGCCACGGGCGTGCCCGTGGCCCCCGGCCCGTCCTCTCTCAGCTCACCCGTCCTCTCTCAGCTCGCCTGGGCGAGCGCCGGGAGGCGCGCCACCGCCTGTTCGGCTGTCGCCAGTTGCCCGATGAGGACCTCGCGGGCCCGCGCCACGCGCGAGCGCACGGTGCCGACGGGGCAGCCCACCACGACGGCGGCCTCGGCGTACGGCAGCCCCAGCAGCTGGGTCAGTACGAACGCCTCGCGCCGCTCGTACGGCAGCCGGTCCAGGAGCAGCGAGAGCGCCACCCCTTCGTCGAAGCCGGGGAGCGCCGGGGACTGGGTGCGTTCGGCCGCCCCCTGCCAGTCGTCGGTGTCGGCGAGGCGTGGCCGGGCCGCGTTGAACCGGAGCCGGTCCACGACCGTACGACGGGCGATGGCCAGCAGCCAGGTGCGCGCGGACGAGCGGCCCTCGAAGCGCGGCAGCGCGCTCAGCGCGCGCAGATACGTCTCCTGGACCAGGTCGTCCGCGCCCTGCGGGTCGCCGCTGAGCCGCGCCACATAGCGCCGGACATCGTTCTGGGTGGCGCGGATGAAGCGGTCCACGGCCTCCGAGTCCCCGCCGCGCGCCGCGAGCGCCCAGGCGGTCACCGTTTCGTCGTCACGCACGGCCGCCTCCCCCGGTGGGCGCGGGCCGCTTCGGACCGGCGACGATGTGGGGGTGGACTGCTGTGACGCCCGTACCGCCATTTCCGCCCGCGCCGACGGCGAGGCGCTGCCCCCGGGAGTGCCGGGGGCAGCGCTCGACGCGCACGTACGGGGGTGTGAGCCGTGCCGCCGCTTCGGCGAGGGGGTGCGGCGGCTCAAGGAGCTCGCCGCCGGTCTCGACGGGGCGAGGGCGTGGGACGGGATGTGAAGCGAGGGGTGGGCCGAGGGGGGTGCCGAGCCGTCGAACGGCCCGTGTCAGGGCAGGGGTCATCGCCCTGGGTCCTTCCTGGAATCCGGGCGCCCGGCCGTGGGGGCGGGGCGCGCCGGTGATGTGGTGATCCGGTCGCGTGGTGCGTGCCGTCAGCCGACGGCGGCGCGGACCGGTGGGCCACGGGTGGCGAGGACATGGGCGTAGAGCAGCTGCCGCAGCCGCTGTGCCGCGCGTGCGCGTTCGCCGTCGGAGCGCCGTATTCGGGGCGCCGGGCGGGTCGGCGGGGCGTCGTCGAAGAGGACGAGGAGCGGTGCGAACAGCCGCGCCGTGAGGGCGCGGCCGAGCCGGAAGGCCGCCTGTTCGCCGCCGCACAGCCACATGGCGGAGACGAGGGCGACCAGGACGTGCGCGGACCACATGCCGAGCGCGCCGTGCCCCATGTGATGCATCGTGGCGTGCGCGGAGAGCGAGGCGGGCGCGTCCGGTGAGTTCATCGCCGCCATGGCGGCGTCGGCGGCGGGCATGGCGTGCCCCGCGCCCATGGTGTGCGGCATGCCGGCGGCCGCGCTCGTACTGGCCACGTTCTGCGCGAGGGCGAAGAAGGAGTGCAGGCCGGACTGGGCGCCCACGGTGGCGAGCGTGACCAGCAGCGGGCCGCGCTCGCGGCCGGCCATGAACCAGGCCAGGCCGCCGGTCCCGCTCAGCGCGCCGCCGATCGCCCACCACGGGACGGCGGCGCCGGACATGACCGCGTGGCCCAGAGCCGCGAGCAGCACGCAGACCGCCGCGAACACGATGGCCCGCAGCGCCCGTAGTCCGTGCCCCGCTTCCATGGGCTCATCGTTGCACTCGGGTCGGACAGTGCGACGCCGGGGGCGTGCGGGGGCCGGTGACGGCCGTCGGCCGGGGGCCCCGAAGCTGCCGCGGGCGCCGCCGTCGACGGCAGGGCGCGTCGAGGGGCGCGGCTCCGCCCCGCACCGTCCGCCCGGCGGTACGAGGCGGTGGACCGGCGGCTCGGGGGAAGTGACCGGCGGCCCGGGGTCCCGTCGCGCCATGTGGGACTCGCCTCAGTGAGTGAACCGCTGCCCGCTGCCGGGCGGGAGCGTGTGCGGCGATGGTGCGCGGGTGCGGCGCGCACACCCCGTGTGAATCGGTCAGGCCCGCGTATGCCGGTCCGGCAGCCAGGCGGCGCTGCTCTTGTCGCCGACGCGGGTGCCGATGGCTCCTTTGAGCACGGAGAGGACCGCGGGGAGCGCGGCGACGGCGGCGGCTTTGAGCGCGGAGACGCTGGTGAGGTCGAACCCGCCGGCCATCAGCAGGCCGAGGAAGGTGGTCACGTACGCCGTGACGGTGCGTTCGGCGATGTCGGCGAGGGTCTTCGCGGTGGCCACCGGGGTGTTCGGCATGGTCTCTTCCCTTCGGATGAGGAAGAAGGCGGGAAACGGGCAGGAGAGGACCGGGCGCGAGTCGTACGAGGGGCGGGCCGGGGAAGCTGGGCCGGGGGTGCGTACTCGCAGCGTGGGGGCGTGCGTACGGGGCCGCAAGAGTCGCGGGGCGGGGGCATGTGGGGGCTTGTTCTTCCTCTTGCGGGGCAGCCGCCCGACAGGGAATGTGGGCGGCAAGGAGGGATCATGACCGCGACCGTGTGCATGCAGCACGGCTTCCGCGCGAGCGCGCCGGCCCGTCGGCTGCGGCCCTGTGCGGAGCAGTGCCCGAACTGCGGAGGGCAGCTCGCCGTGAACCAGGACGGCTGGAAGATCTGCCACGGCTGCGGATACGCCTCACCGCCCGGTTACGCGCCCTCTCCGCGCGGCGTCACCGGCAGTATCGTCGACAGCGAGGCTGCCGAACGTTGCGGAGGGTCCCCGTGGTCAACCCATGGCTCGCGCTGGCGGCGGACGCGGATCCCGCCGAAAGCCGCCGTGCGGTCCGCTGCGCGCACGAGGAGTTCCTCGCCAGGGGCTCGGTCGGCCCGCAGGTACGGCGGGTGGTCGCCGACTCCTGGCGGCGCTGCGCCCGTTCGCGGTCGGCGACGGAGGCCGTCGCGCCGATCGACCTGAGCGACGGCGAGTTGGCGGAGTACCGCCGGGCGCATCCGCTGGCGGGGGCGATGCCGCTGGTCAGGGAGTTGCTGGGGTCCGTGGCCGACGAGGGCGCGTATCTGCTGGCGGTGTGCGACGAGTACGGGCGCATGCTGTGGGTGGAGGGGCACGCCGGGGCGCGGGGCCGGGCCGAGGCGATGAACCTGGTCGCGGGCGGCCGCTGGGACGAGCGGCACGCGGGCACCAACGGTCCGGGCACGGCGCTCGCCACGGACCACGCGGTGCAGATCTTCACCACCGAGCACTACAACCGGGTGGTGCAGCCGTGGACCTGCGCCGCCGCCCCGGTCCACGACCCGGTGAGCGGGCGGCTGCTGGGCGCGGTGGACATCTCCGGCGGCGACCATCTGGCGGGGCCGTACAGCCTGGCGCTGGTCCAGGCGACGGCCCGCGCGGCGGAGGCGCAGCTGTCGGCCGCGCCCCGCGCGGAGCGGGACTTCCTGACGGCGCTGGGCCGTGACGAGGCGCTGCTGTCGATCGGCGGCCGGCGGCTGCGGCTGGGCCGGCGGCACAGCGAGATCATGGTGCTGCTGGCGTGCCGCCCGGAGGGCCTGACGGGTGATCAGCTGGCGCTGGAGCTGTACGGGGAGCGTCCGGTCGACCCGGTGACGCTGCGCGCGGAGCTCTCCCGGCTGCGCCGCTTGGTGGGCCCGCTGCTCGTCTCACGCCCGTACCGGCTCTGCGCACCGCTGCGCACGGACGTGGCCGCGGCGGCCGAGGAACTGGCGGACGGCGCGCTGCACGCCGTGTCGCGTACGTACCGGGGCCCGCTGCTGCCGTCGTCGGAGGCGCCGGGCGTGCGCCGGGCGCGGTGCGTCCTGGAGGACGGGGTGCGCCGGGCGCTGCTGGCGGCGCGCGACCCGTATCTGCTGCGGTGGTGGGCGGAGTCGCCGTGGGGCGAGGACGACCTCGAGGTGAGCGAGGCGCTGCTGGGGGTGCTGGCGGCGCGGGCGCCGGGCCGGGAGGCGGTGGCGGCGCGGACGGGAAGGCTGAGGGAGGCGTACGGGGTGGGCGGGGCGGACGCGCGTCGAACGCCCCTTGGCTGAGAGGAGATCCGGCTGACGGACCGACCTCCGCCACACCCGGCTGACGCGCCGACACCTGCCTGACGCGCCGACAGCTGACCGACGCGCCGACAGCTGACCGACGCGCTGGCATCTGACCGACGTGCTGACGCCCGACTGACACCCGACTGACGTCGGACGCAACGTCCGTGCAACGTCCCGCTCCCTAGCCTCCTGCTCGCAGCGCCGTTCGCGATGGAGCGGGCGGCAGACCGATCGGAGGCCGCACTAGATGACTCGTTACGCCAGCCCTGGTTCCGCAGACGCGATCGTCTCCTACAGCTCGCGGTACGACCACTGGATCGGCGGCGAGTACGTGCCGCCCAAGCAGGGCCGGTACTTCGAGAACCCGACGCCCGTCAACGGCCAACCGTTCACCGAGATCGCGCGGGGCACGGCCGAGGACGTCGAGCACGCGCTGGACGCCGCCCATGCCGCGGCCCCGGCCTGGGGCCGTACCGCCCCGGCCGAGCGGGCGACGGTGCTGAACCGGATCGCGGACCGGATGGAGGCGAACCTCGAAGCGCTCGCGGTCGCGGAGTCCTGGGAGAACGGCAAGCCCGTACGGGAGACGCTGGCGGCGGACATCCCGCTGGCGATCGACCACTTCCGGTACTTCGCGGGGGCGATCCGGGCCCAGGAGGGCAGCCTCTCGGAGCTCGACGAGGACACAGTCGCGTACCACTTCCACGAGCCGCTGGGCGTCGTGGCGCAGATCATCCCGTGGAACTTCCCGATCCTGATGGCCGCGTGGAAGCTCGCGCCGGCCCTGGCCGCGGGCAACGCCGTGGTCCTCAAGCCCGCGGAGCAGACGCCCGCCTCGCTCCACTACTGGATGGGGCTGGTGGCGGATCTGCTGCCGCCGGGCGTGGTCAATATCGTGAACGGCTTCGGCGTCGAGGCGGGCAAGCCGCTCGCGTCCAGCCCGAGGATCGCGAAGGTCGCCTTCACCGGGGAGACCACGACGGGCCGCCTGATCATGCAGTACGCGTCGGAGAACCTGAAGCCCGTCACCCTGGAACTCGGCGGCAAGAGCCCGAACATCTTCTTCGACGACGTGTCGTCGGCGGACGACGACTTCCTCGACAAGGCGCTCGAAGGCTTCACGATGTTCGCCCTGAACCAGGGCGAGGTCTGTACGTGCCCGTCCCGCGCCCTGATCCAGCAGGGCCACTACCGCACCTTCATGGACGCGGCGGTGGCCCGCACCGAGGCGATCGTGCCGGGCCACCCGCTGGACACGGACACGATGATCGGCGCCCAGGCGTCCAACGACCAACTGGAGAAGATCCTCTCCTACTTGGACATCGGAAAGCAGGAAGGCGCCCGCATCCTCACCGGCGGCGCCCGCGCCGACCTCGGCGGCGACCTCGCGGGCGGCTACTACGTCCAGCCCACGATCTTCGAGGGCGACAACCGCATGCGCGTCTTCCAGGAGGAGATCTTCGGCCCGGTCGTGGCCGTGGCCCCCTTCGCCGACTTCGACGACGCCGTCAAGACCGCCAACGACACCCTCTACGGTCTCGGCGCCGGCGTCTGGACCCGCAACGGCACCCTCGCCTACCGCGCCGGCCGCGCCATCCAGGCCGGCCGCGTCTGGACCAACTGCTACCACGCCTACCCGGCCCACGCCGCCTTCGGCGGCTACAAGCAGTCGGGCATCGGCCGCGAGAACCACAAGATGATGCTGGACCACTACCAGCAGACGAAAAATCTTCTGGTGTCGTACTCGCCGAAGAAACTGGGCTTCTTCTAGAGGCTCGTAGAACAGCCCCTGACTGGCTGTTCGCCGGTCAGGGGCCCTTCACTCGTTCGGTTCGACGCGGCGCGGCGCGGCGCGCGCATTCGGCCGGGCCCACGCCGGAGTGCAGCCAGAAAGAGATCCCGGCGTGCCGAAGGTCGTAGGGCCGCTTGGCCAGGCCGGAGGTGAGTTCCGTACGGGTCAGAACGCACTTCCGCGCTCGCGCCCACGTCATCGGGTATCCGAGCCATGCATGTCGACGGCCACAGGGCGAACGTTGCCCGATGCGGCACCAGCGCCTTGGCGATGTCCCGCTCGGCGTACGGCGCCGGTGATCTTCCTGGGGACGCCGGGCCGCGGATCATCGCACAAGCCGTACAGTCCCCGCTCAATAATGCACCGTCGCCAGGTGCGGAGCATGTCCGAGGCGATTCGCAGCCGGCGTGACACCTTCACAGCCGAGTGCCCTTCGGTGCACTCCAGCACGATCCGCGACCGCTGGGTCAGGGCCTGAGCCGTCGTACGCCAACGCAACCAGCCCTCCATCACGGTCCGCTGGGCATCAGCCGGAAGGCAGGGTGCGGAGGATCACCGTGTCGGCAGGGGGTCGGCAAAGGGCTGCTCGTCGCCGACGAAGTGGTATCCCCACCGCGCGTAGCGCCGCCGACCGTAGCGTGGCGGCGTCGACGAGCGGCGTGGCGCGCTGTTGCGGCCGATCATTGAGCAACCCGCAGCGCCGCTTGCCTCCCGCCAGGCTTCCGTCGGCGCTGAGCGTAACCTGACCCCCTGAATTTGGGGATACTCCCGCTGCTTCGCCTGCACCACTCTCGTACGTGAGGCGCCCGCAGGCTCTACGACCTGCACAACAAAGCGCCGCATACGACGGGCAGTTCAGCCCGGAGACGAGGTAGGGGAAAGATGGGATCCAAAATAGAACAGGCGAATGAGGCCGCTGGAGTGGCAGCGGTCAGGACAGAGCCCGCTTCGGAGACGGCGGAGGCCGCCGCCTCGGGAGCGTGGTACGCCTTCTTCAGGGCGCACCGCATCTTCAATCAGCGAATCAACATTCCGGTCGTCCCCGGCAGCCTGCTGTGGGTGTCCCTAACGGAGTGCGTGCCCGGCAGCAATACCCCGTTCCTGGGGTCAGCGACCATGCACACCTACAACGTGGTTCCCTTCGACGGCTACATGATGCTGCGCGGGGAGATCGACTGGGATGACGACCTTCTGATCCGCGCCAGCATTTACATAGGTTGATTCGGCGGCCGGGGCGGCATGCTTCCGACGTGCTGCCGTCCCGCTTGTCGCCCGTGTTCTTCGGAGATCCCGACGGCCCTGCGCTCGCCCCGGGCCGGAGGGACAGGTTCTGCTGAACGGGCGACAGGCGAGACCGGGCCGGCCCAGCATCCCCGGGACGACTGGCCGGAGGAGATACGGCAGCGGCCGGACCGGTGTTTCGGGCAGCTTCGGCTTATCCGTCTTCGGCTCATCGCCTTGGGTTACGCTCGGAGCGTGACCGCAAGGCTCGAAGGAACCCACCGGCTTCGGTACACCATCGCAGCAGAAGCGCAGCACGCAGTTGACGTCCCAGAGCTGGGGCATCAGTTGTCCCAGCAGGTCAAGCTCTTCCTGCCACACGACGGCTACATGCTGGCCGGCCTCGACCCCCTCGGCGACGCCACGTGCTTCTTCACGGCGGAAGGCGGCTACAGCATCGGCTTCAACAACCGGCTGGAGGAGGCGGACTCGCTCGGCGACGAGCCCCACCCCTTCGCACAGCTCCTCCGCGGACCGGCCCGGGTCGGGGTGCTCAACACCTCATCGACCGCTCACCGCGACAGTCTGCGACTGCGCGGCATGGTGGCCGAGGACTTCGGCAGCGAGATGAGAATCGCCCTGGCCGCCTCCGGATACGCGCTGGGCGCCCTCGTACTGTTACGCCGACGGGACACCAAGCCGTTCTCGAGTGCCGACACGGCACGGGCCGAAGGACTCTCCGCACCGCTCGCCGAGGCCGTACGCCGATTCATGGCGCGCCAAGCGCTGCGGCCCTCACGGCTGACCTTGCCGACCGGAGTCGTCGTCATCGGCCCCGACGACACCATTCGGTCTGTGACACCCACAGTATGGGACTGGCTCCGCCTGCTGTCCGCGGTGGCTCCCGTCGCTGTGGGAAAGCTGGAGCGCACCGAAAACCTCAGGTACGTCACCCGGAACATCTCCCTTCTGGCCCGACGGGCCCGACGCCCCGTAACAAGCCGGATCGCCACGCGAGACGGCTGGGTCAGCGTCCAGGGACAGCCCCTTGGCGGCGAAGAATCCGGCACTGTCGTCGTTACGTATCAACAGGCCACGGCAGCGACGCTGCTGCCGTCCCTCTCCGCCTGGTGCGGCATCACCTCCCGGGAACAGACCGTCCTCGGTCTGCTCCTGCAAGGCATGCCGACCAAACGCCTCGCCAGAAAACTCGATCTGTCCCCACACACCGTCAACGACCACCTCAAAGCCATCTACCGCAAGGTGGGAGCGAGCGGACGCGACGAACTCGTCGCCAGCTTCTAGCGATGGTTTGTTGGAACCGGCCATAGAGATCAAGAGGTCGGCCGGCGGCGACGGCGTCGAGCAGGGCCTGGAGTCCGCCCTCCTGGTCGGGGGCGGACTCCTTGATGTCGTGAGCCGGCTTCAGCGCCTTCTCCCGCTCGGGACGGGTCTTGATCCGGGTGAAGTTCTCCTCAGAGAAGATCCGTTTCCAGACCGGTTCGAGGACAACGAACTGGGCAGTCGAGCACCTGGCGTAGCCCAATCCGGATCGGCTTCGCGACCGGCGCAGCGGGCGCTGCCTCGACCGGCGGACCTGGCTTCCATGCCCAGTCGGGGCCGCGGTCTTCGGGGATGCGGACGCCAAGTTCTTCGCGAAGCGCAGGGACGAGGATGTAGCGCGGGGAGTGGTACTTCGTCGTGATCTTCCCGCCGCAGGTGCAAGGACTGGCGTCGGTAGGAATATTGGTACCGCCGCTGACGCCGAGAACGATCATGGCGCGATCGGTGCGAGCGTCCTGACGCGGTTCTCGTACTCGCGACGGGCCTTGCGCTGGGCCGGAACAGCCGGGACACCCTGGCCGCCGTCGAGGAGCCGGCGGTGCACGGCGGTGACGCGCAGGGGGTAGCCCCTGACCGCGCCGTACGGTCGGACCCTGGTCAAGCGCCGTCCGCTCGGCGGGTTCCAGGTCGGCTGTGCGGAGGAAGTCGGCGGCCTTGCCCGGCATGTCTAGGGTGACCGGCAGCTCCGGGGGGCCTGCTCGATGGTGGTGTGGTCGGGCAGGAGGTCGGAGGCAGCCGTGCGGATGGCGCCGCGGCTGACGCCGTGGTCGCGGGTGAGGACGGCGATGGAGCAGCCGGCCAGGTACGCGGTGGGAACTATGTCGGTCTTCGCGGCCGTCAGGGCGGGGCGGCGTCCGCCCTGGCCGCCCTTGGCCTCGGCGGCGCGCAGTCCGTCGCAGGTCAGCTCGCATTGGAGGCCGGGTGGAGTTCGCCGACGGCGAGGGTCTGCGTCATGAACTGCACGGTGGATAGCAGCTCGCTCGCCGGTGCGTGGGTGGCGAGCGGTGAGGTCCATCGCGGAGGACGCGCCGTCGTGGATGCGCAGGGTGAGGCGGTCGCGATGGAGGACGTCGAGGATGTGCCCGGTGCCGTGTACGAGGCGGAACATTTCGGATATGTGCACGGTGTCCCCCGGCCGCGCGTACATCAGCAGCTCGCGGAACTTCGGGCGCTGGAGGGGGGAGGCGGCTTGAGGGGCTCGGGTCCTCCTCAAGGGCGACCGGGCCCTCGATCCCGGCCTCGTGAAGGGCGAGGTTCTGCCGGGTGGTGGACTGCTGGTCGGTCGAGAGCCTCTTGTGGACCAGGTTCGCCACTGAAGGGCCCGTTCCGTACGGAGGATCGGTCCCTATCTGTCGTCAAACCCTGTCAGTAATCACATCGGATTGATTGGACCTGCGCCGCCGTCAGGCCCCGGAGAGTCCGAATTCATTGGACGCCCGCCTGTCGTCATTCGTTTGACGACAGGCGGGCGTCCCTCCTCGGGCTCTTCGGTGTCCTACGCCGAGAACGAGTCCACGGTGCCTGGCAGGTGCGTTCCGTAACCGGGCTGCACCTCCTGCGAGGACCGTGGCAGTACGGATCGTTGTAGATCTTCATGGGTTTGTCGGTGAGGTTCGACAGCTCATGGGCACCCGGGGGCAGCGCCTGGCGGCCTGCCGGGTTCTGGTAGACCTTCAGCGGGTGAAACTCATGGGAGAAGACGGGTTGAAGCACCGGGAATGCTCGCACTTCTGGTCGCCGACGCCCACGGCATCCAGGCGCTGGCCGGATCGACCGCCTTCCGCTTCGTTCCCGCACCTGGAGGGCGGGCGAGTTGCCGGCGTCTGCCCTGCCGTGAGGCGCGAAGCCGCTTCAGCCTCGGGCCCGCGTCACCCTCGCGTCATCGTGCCGGGTACGAAGGTTGTGGCCGGAGCGGACGGTGAAGTGGCGGGCGACGGCGAGGAGGACGTTCAGGTCGTCTTGAGGAGTGCGCGTTTCAATGTGTATGTCGGCGTAGTCGGCCCGATCCTGCGGGACGGCGTCGTGGGTCTGGGCCTGGAGGGCGGCGCGGATCTGGTCGGCGGTGACGGCGGCGTGCAGGTCGCGGCCGGTGCGTCCGGCGGCGGTGTGGTGGCGTTCGGCTGGTGAATAGTCGGCAACGAGCAACGGGGCCAGGCAGGGGGTTCCCGCCCCCACCCGTCGGGAACGGCGGCAGCCGGGGCCCGGGGCCGCCGTCCGGCGGGGGACCGGCCCGTCACAGCGGCCCGCCGGCAGGGCCCGGCACTGGCCATGACACCCGGGGCGGGTCCGCACCGGGCGGTCCGATGCGTGGTATCCCTTCTCTTATGGCGCGCGCTCAACCCGTTGTGTGGGCGGTCCGGGCCGGTCATCGCCGTTCCCGTACGCCGGGGGAATCATGGGACCGCAGTACGACAAGCTTGTCGAGAATTACACCGAGGTGGACGACGTCATCCGCTTTTACCGGGAAAACGTCGAATTTCCTTCCCTGCTCCGGGCGTTGGGCTCGGTGGCCGGCCGGAGCATCCTGGACGTGGGCTGCGGTGATGGCGTCTACACCCGAATGGTGCAGCAGGCCGGCGCCTCTCGCGTGGTGGGGGTGGACGTCTCTGCCGCGATGCTGGAGATGGCCCGTTCCCTGGGGGAGCAAGGCGTCGAATACCAGGTGCACGATGTCGCCGAGCTGCCGGTACTAGGCCCCTTCAATGTGATCCTCGCCGCCAACGTCCTGCACTACGCGCCCGACAGGAGCGTCCTGGCGAGCATGTGCCGGCGCTTGCTCGCCAATCTCGCTCCGGGCGGGCGGCTGCTCGCGTTCGTGGGCAACCCGGACTGCGACAAAGGCGCGGCCGCGGCAAACGGATTCGACATCACTCTTCCCCCCGACCCGCAAGAGGGGGACCCGATGACGGTGGCGGTTCCGACCACGCCGCCCACCGTGGTGCAGGTACATTACTGGCCGCAGGAGACCGTCGAGCGGGTGCTGAGAGCGTCCGGATTCGCCGAGGTCACCTGGGAACCGCTCATCGCCACACCGGTCGGGCGGGAACTGGAGCACGTCCGGCGCTGCGTCGATGTGCCCGTCCATCTGCTGCTCAACGCCCGCAGGTGAGACGGGGAGTCTGTCGGCGTGCGGCCTGAATGTTGTGTCCCGGGCCGCGGCCGGTTCCTCTCCCTGCGGCCGGTGTGTGGCACATGGGGCCGCATCCCTTTCGGCGCTTCGTCCGGCGAACTGGTTCCTTCAGGTGAAAGAAGGCCGTCCCGCCGCCCTGGGACGGCCCTTCCGCCGTCCCGTTTGATAGGCCGAACTCGGAGCACCGCGAGGCGCACGGCCCCCGTGCATCGAGCCTGTCGTCGCCGGGACGCACTTGGCGCCGCCAACCCACCACGCTCCGCTCACCGCCGACGGGAACAGGAGCCAGCCGTGAGGGACCGTCTGCTTCTCCTGCTCCCAGCACGCGCGAAGCCCCGCTCGGCCCGCCCGGGCAACCGCCGCGGAACGGGAGGGGACGTCCGATGAGCACGCGTCCAGCGGAGCCGCAGGCCGCGCTCCGCGCCGCCCTGAAGGGTTGGCGCCGTGCTATCGGGGACGAGCACGTCCACACCGGGCGCCCGCTCCTCGAAAGCCTTGGGACCGCCACCTTCCCCACGCGTCAGCGGGTCACCGCGGCGATTTTCCCCGCCGACCGGGAGCAGGTGCGCGCGTGCCTGGCCGTCGCCGCCCGGCACCGGGTGCCGCTGTATCCGGTGAGCACCGGGAAGAACTGGGGGTACGGCTCGGCGACACCGCCCGGGGACGGCTGCGTGCTGATGCCGCTGTCCAGGATGGACCGCATCCTCGACTACGACGAGGAGCTCGCCTACGTCACGGTCGAACCAGGGGTGACGCAGCGTCAGCTGCACGCCTTCCTCACCGCGAAAGGCGGCCGCAGACTGGCCAGTTTCACCGGCAGCACACCCGACTCCAGCCTCGTCGGCAACGTGCTGGAACGCGGGTTGGGGAACGGACCGCACGGCGACCGCTGCGCGCACGTCTGCGCCCTGGAGGTGGTGCTCTCAACCGGCGAGACGCTGCGCACCGGCTTCTCGCGCTACCCGGAAGCCATGACCGGTCCGCTGCACCGATGGGGCTCCGGGCCCTGGCTGGACGGGCTCTTCGCCCAGTCGAACCTCGGGGTGGTGACCCGGATGACGCTCTGGCTGGCCCCAGCCCCTGGACACTTCGACACATTCCGCTTCGCCTTCGGCGACGACGGCTCCGCGCTGGAGGCGGTGCTGGGCGCGGTGCGCCGGCTGCGCCTGGCCGGGGTGCTCGACGCCGGATTCGTCATCGCCAACGACGTGCGGGCGATCTCCACCCGGCAGCGCTACCCGTGGCAGGAAGCGGACGGTCGCACCCCGCTGCCCCCGGAGGTGCGCCGGCTGCTCCGGCACCGCTGGGGCGTGGCCGCCTGGAACGGCGACGGAACGCTGCACGCCGTCGACTCCCGGCACGGAGCCGAACTGCGGCGTCTGGTCACCGACGCTTTTGGGCCGCATGTGGAGCGGCTCTCCTTCGAGGGGGACAGCGACCTCGACGAGGCGGATGGTTCACTGGCGCCCGCGTACTGCGCGCCCTCCGAGTCCTACCTGGCCATGGCCTACTGGCGGTTGCGGGACACCGGGCCCGGCCCGCCGCCTCGCCCGCGACCCGCCGCCGACCTGGACCGGGACGGCTGCGGACTGATCTGGGCCTGCCCAGTGGTACCGCTGACCGGACGGCACGTCGCCACGGCCGTCAGCGCGCTGGAACGCATCAGCCGGGACTACGGATTCGAGGCGAACATCGGCCTGAACTCGGTCTCCGAACGCGTGGTGATCGCCACCACCGCCCTCGTCTACGACCGCTCGGTACCCGGCGAGGACGCCCGGGCCGAGCAGTGCGAGGAGGCGCTGCACCACGCCCTGGGCAAACTCGGCTATCCGCCCTACCGAATGACCACCCGCTCGATGGGAATGTCGCCCGCCGCCGACGACGACCTGCCCTCCGTACTGGGCCGCCTGAAGAACGCCATGGACCCGGCCGGAGTCATTGCGCCGGGGCGCTACGAGTTCCGCGGCGTACCACGCCCGGCGCCGGGGAGGCCCGGCTCCATCTGAACGCCTCTCCCCATCCCCCACCCGGAGACGCCCGTGTCCACGCAACGCCCCACACTGCCGCTCTCACCGGCCCAGGAGATCGTCTGGTTCCACGAACAGCTCTTCCCGGCGGGCCACGTCTACCACTTCACCGCCGTCCTCGACCTCCAGGGGACGCTGGACGTCCCAGCGCTGCGGACGGCGCTGGAACAGCTCCTGCGCCGCCACCGCGGGCTGCGGCTGGCGCTGTCGGCAGCAGACGGTTCCACCGGGCGCCAGGAAGCACACGACGACTGCCGGCCGCGCTACCGCTTCGCCGACCTCAGCGACGCCCCCTCCGAAGAGTTCGACCGGATCGTGCGGGAACAGGCGACCACCCCCTTCGACCTGCACGAGGCGCCGCTGGTCCGCTGGACGCTGGTGCGCCTGGGGCCGACCAGTCACCGGCTCGTCCACACCGAGCACCATCTGGTCCATGACGGGCGGTCCTTCGCCATCCTCATGCGCGACCTGTTCGCGCTCTACGGGGAACTGGCCCACGGCCGACCGGCGGACCTCCCGCCCACGTCCGACTACCTGGAATTCGCCGAGCTGGCCGACAGCCAGGAGGCACGGGAGGCACGCCGGGCCGGCGTGGAGCACTGGGCGCACAAGCTCCGCGACGTGCCCACCGAACTGTCCCTGCCCGGCCTGGCCAGGGGGGAGCGCCACCCCGACCTGCACGGCGCGCAGGCCCGCCACCCGATCGACGCGGCGACCGCCACCCGGCTGCGCCAGGTCAGCCAGGAGCAGGGACAGACCCCGTTCCTCACGCTGCTGGGACTCTTCGGGGAGTTGCTCCGCCGCCACACAAGCGCCGGCGAACTCGTCGTGGGCACCGCCGTGGACGCCCGGCCGCCCGGCTTCCAGGAGGCCGTCGGCATGTTCGTGAACACGCTGCCCATCCGACTGGGCGCAGACCCGCACCGGCCGACCGTGGAAGTGATCGATGACATCACGGAGTACGTGGTACGCGGCCTGGCACACGCCGGCGCGCCCATCCAGGAGGTCACCCGGGAGCTGGGCCGCTACTCCGCCGACCTGCGCAACCCCCTCTTCCACGCCATGTTCAGCGCGCACGACGCGCCGCTCCCGGAACTGGCGGTGCCGGGCCTGGAGGTGGCATTGCTCGAAGGGTTCAACCCCGGAGTCTCCCGGTTCGACCTCGATGTCGTGCTGATGCCGGACGACCGGCGGCGCATCGGCCCGCGCGACGGCGTCGCGGGCATGACGCTGGTATGGGACTACGATGACGCCCTCTTCGACCGCTCGACGGTGGACACCCTGCACGAGCGGCTGCTGGCACTGCTCCACGACTACCTGGAACGTCCCGGCACGCCTCTCAGCCAACTGGCGGCGCACCGCGCCGAGCCGGCGTCCCCGGCTCCCGACGGCGCCGAACGCGCCGACCGGACCGAGCCGACTCCCACCGACCCGGTGCGGCCCACGGCCGCCGCACACCCCCGAGAGCCCGCGCTGATCAGCGGCGTACGGACACTCGACCACAGCGAACTGGACGCCCTGGTGGACCGGCTGGCCCGCCGGCTCACGGAGCACGGCGTGCGACCGGGGCACCTGGTGGCCTGCCTGCTGCCCCGCGGGACCGACTGGGTGCTCACGCTCCTCGCCTGCCTGCGACTCGGCGCGGTCGTCTGCCCACTGTCCCCTGTCGACCCGGTGGACCGCACGGCGTCCGCGCTGCGCACCCTGCGGCCGGCGGTCACGATCGCCGGGCCCGGCACCGAGCCGCCCGAGGACCTGCCCGTCGCCGTCATCGAGGACGGCGACGTACCCGGGCTGCCCGAGATCCCGGCGGACGCCCGCGTCCTGCCGAACGCGGCATACGTCATTCACACCTCGGGGTCGACCGGCCGCCCCAAGCCCGTCGTGGTCGGCCGCGAGGCGCTCGCCCGGTACACGGCGGGGGCGGCGAAGACCTTCGAGCTGACGGCGGAGGACCGGTCCCTGGCCTTCGCCCAGCCGTGGTTCGATGTGTCGCTCGAAGAGATCCTGCCGCCTCTGCACGCGGGCGGCGCTGTCGTACTGCCGCGCAAACAGATCCCCACGGCGCCGGAGCTGGTGGGCCTGGCCGCCGCGCACGGTGTCACCGTCGCCAACCTCCCCACCAGTTACTTCCTCGTCATCCACCGGGAATTGGCGCAGGCGTTCCGACAGCGGCGCTGGTCGCCGCGCCTGCTGGTCCTGGGCGGTGAACGGCTCCGCGCCGAGCCGGTCTCCGAAGTCGCCGAGGCGCTCGACGGCACCGTCCTCAACGCCTACGGCGTGACCGAGGCGACGGTCACCTCCACCGTGCACCGGGCGGGGACGCCGGACGCCCGGCATCCGCGCGGCGAAGTGCCGCTGGGCCGACCGCTGCCCGGCGTCGGTGTGCACATCGTGGACGACTCGCTACAGCCGCTGGACTGGGGCATGGTCGGACAGATCGCCGTCAGCGGCACGGGGCTCGCCGACGGCTACCTCGACGAGCCCGAGCAGCAGGCGGACCGGTTCACGCGGGTGCGCACCGCGGACGGGGGGACGGTACCCGCCTACCTCACCGGCGATCTGGGCTACCTGGACGCCGACGGCGAACTCGGCTTCCTGGGCCGCCGGGACAACCAGATCAAGCTCCGCGGGCATCGCATCGAGCTGGAGGAGGTGGAAGCGCACGCGCGCGCCGTGCTCGGCGGCGTGCCCTGCGCCGTGGCGCACGACACCGAGGGCCCGTACGCACCACGGCTGGTGGGGTTCGCGGCGGACGTCGGCGATGCGCTGGGCGGCCTGTCCCAGGAGCTGGCCCAGCGGCTGCCCGCCCAACTGGTGCCGGCGCTGTGGGTGGCCGTGGACGAACTGCCCACCCTGCCCGGGGGCAAGCCGGACCGGGCCGAGCTGACCCGGTGGGCACGGGAGGCCACCCATGCCCCCGTAGCCCCGGCAGGCGCCGAGGACGCCCGGGACGACGGCAGCCACCCCGTGCTCGCTCTGCTGAAGGAGGGCTGGCAGCTCGTCCTGGGGCACGGCGACTTCGACGAGTCGTCCCACTTCTTCCGCGTCGGCGGGCACTCGCTGCTCGTCATCCACCTGGTGGGCTGGCTGGAGTCGCGGCTCGACGCCCGCCCCCCGATGCACCTGGTGCTCCAGCACCCGGTCCTCCGCGACCTGGCCGACGAGCTGGCCCGCTGGCTGGACGCCCGGCCCGCCGCCGCACCGCAGACGCCCTGAACCACAGGTGGGAACCGCATATGGACACCGGCATCACCGCGCACTTCGAGTCGGCGCACCGCCCGCAGCTCGCAGCGTTCCACGCCTTCGTCGAGGACGAACTCGTCCCGCTGTGGCAGGAGCTGGGGGAGCCGACCGCCGAGCATCTCACCCCGGAGATCAAGGGACACGTGCGGCGGCGGTCGGCCGAACTCGGCTTCTACGCCCCCGAGTACCCGAGCCGGCTGGGCGGCGGCGATCTGCCGATGACCGTAGCGGCGCTGCTGCGCCACGCCGCCGGCCGCTCCGGCTGCCCGCTGGCGCACGCGGCCATGGCCGGCTCCGAAGGACCGACCTGGCTGCTGACGCACGGCACCCCGCAGCAGCAACAGCGGTACCTTGCTCCGCTGATCCGGGCGCAGGCCATGCGCAGCACGGCCATCACCGAACCCGGAACCGGATCGGACATGTTCCGCCTCGCCACCCGGGCGCGGCGCGTCGACGGGGGGTGGGTCCTCAACGGGCACAAGATCTTTCTCGGCAATCTCGACCGCGTGGATCACATGCTGGTCTTCGCCCGCGGCGAGGAGGCCGGCGCGGATCACAGCATGGTCTTCATCGTGGAGGCGGACACCGCGGGGCTGCATGTGCGGCAGAGCTTCCAGGGCATGTCCGGCGAGCCGCTCTTCGAGCTCCTGATGACGGAAGTGCGCCTGCCCCCCGACGCGGTGCTGGGCGGCCCCGAGCACGCGGACCTCGCCATGACGCAGGCGATGACCACCCAGGCGATCGCCCGTGTCATGGCGGCCGCGGAGTGCAACGGCCTCGCCGAACACGCCCTCGCGCTGGGGCTGGAGCACGCCCGGGCCAGGACGGCCTTCGGGCAGCCGATCGGCTCGTTCCAGCACGTCCAGGAACTCCTGGTCGAGGCTCAGGGAGAGGTGGAGCAGTCCAAACTGCTCACCCTGACCTGCGCCCTTCGCCACGACGAGAGAGGGGAGATCCCGCACGAGTACGCGTCGATGGCGAAGAACGCCGCTGCCCGGGCGCTCAACCGCACCGTCGACCGGTCCCTGCAGGTCCTCGGCGGCCGGGGGTGGATGAAGGGCCACCCGCTGGAGTACCTGTACCGCTACGCGCGGATGATGCCCATCGTCGGCGGCACCACCGAGATCCACAAGGTGATCATCGCGCACGCGATGGGGCTCGGCAGCGGCCCTGACCGCCCGCCGGTCCCCGACGGCCCGTGGGCCGCCCCCGGCCCCCGGCCCGACGGCACTCCCCCGCCCGCTGCCGACCTCCGACCTCCTAGGGAGAGCTCGTGAACGCGCGCCCCGAACCCGCCCCGGCGGACCCCTGCTCCGCTTCGCCCAGTACGGCCTGCGGCCCCCCGCTCCCGCCACCCCCGGCACGCGGCGAGACCCCCTACGCCTGGTACCGCTCCTGGGTGGCCGCGGCCCCGGACACACCGGCCGTCGACTGGGGGGACGCAGCGTGGACCTACCGCCAGCTCGACCACGTTAGCGCCGAGTTGGCTGAGTCCATGGGTGACCGGGTGGGTCCGGGGGACCTGGTGGGGGCGTGCATCGACCGTTCACCCGCGCTGGTGACGCTGGCCGTGGCCACCGCCCGGCTCGGAGCCGTATATCTGCCGCTGGGCGCCGCACCGCCGCCGGCCCGCGTCGCGGCGCTCACCGAACGGTTGCGGTTCGCCGCGCTGGTGACGCCGCACGGCGCGGCTCCCCCGCTGCCCGGGGGCACCCCCCGCCAGGCCCCGCTGCCCCCGCCCGCCTTCCCCGAACTGACGGTGCGTCTCTTCCCCGACGACGAGGCGGCGCGACGGACCAGGGCCGCCTGCGCCGGGGCCTGCTACGCGGTGCTCACCTCCGGCTCCACGGGCCGGCCGAACACCGTGGGCGTCGGCCACGCCTCCCTGGGCGCCCTCCTGCGCTGGGCGGGAGCCGAGTACGCCATCGGCCCGGCATCGCGGATCGGGCTGTTCGTCCAGCCCGGCTTCGACCCGCACCTGTTGGAGTTGTGGTCCGCGCTGTCCCACGGCGCGACGCTCTGCGTGCCCCCGCAGGACGCGGCGCCCACCTCCGTATCGGAGCTGTTCGCCTGGTGGCGCGCCACCGCCCTCACCCACACGATCGTGCCCACGCCCCTGGCGGAACTGGCCTTCGCCGAGCCCTGGCCGCAGGACCTGGCCCTGCGCCACCTGTTCGTCGGCGGGGACCGGCTCTCCGCTTGGCCGCCGCCGGACACCACCGCGCAGGTCCACAACCACTACGGGCCCGCGGAGGGGACCATCCTGTCCGTCAGCCACCCCCTGCCACGGCGGAGGGGCCGGGCCGACGCGCAGGCTCCGCCGATCGGCAGCCCGATCGGCGGCGTGACCGTCGCCGTGGTCGGCCCCGACGGCCACCCGGTACCCCGCGGACAGGCAGGACAGCTGGTCCTGGGCGGCAGTGGCCTCTCCCTCGGGTACCTGGGACAGGCCGGGCTCACCGCGGAACGGTTCACCGCGCCGCCGCCGGGTATGGACGGCGACGCGCCGGGGCGGACCGGCCGGGCGTACCGCACCGGGGACCGGGCGCGCATGCGCGACGACGGGATCCTGGAGTTCCTGGGGCGCGAGGACGACCAAGTGAAGGTCAGCGGAGTGCGGGTCGAACCGGCCGAGGTGGAAGCCGCTCTGGAAGCGGCGGCGGGCGTGCGGCGGGCGGTGGTGGTCGCGCCCGCCGGCGCGCACGGGCAACGGCTCGTCGCCTTCGTCTGCCCCGAGCCGGGCGCCACACCGCCGGACGAGCCCGAGCTACTCCGGCTCTGCCGCGACCGGGTGCCCGAACAAGCGGTTCCGGCACGGGTGCGCGTCATCGACGCCCTACCCCGTACGTCCAACGGAAAGGCCGACCGGGCGGCGCTCTCCCGCGAGGCCGCAGAAGATATGCCGACGGTGCGCCCCGACTCGCCCGGCCCTGAGGACACCCTGCGGTTCCTGGAACACACCTGCGCCCGTCTTCTGCGCGTCCCGGAGGTCCGGCCCACGGACAACTTCCTCGCCCTGGGCGGCAACTCCCTCACCGCGATACAACTCGTGTCCGCCGTCGAATCGGCCTACCACCTGCACCTGCGGGTCACCCACGTACTACGGCAGCCCGACCTGCTGTCACTGGCCCGGCATATTGAGCGGGAGAGCGGACCGGCGGGTTGACCGGGCGGGAGTTCCTCCAGCCCTTCGCCGGCGATCCTGAACGTGCACGAACCACCCCGTCGTGCACCGTAGGACGCCGCCGGGACGCCTTGAGTGCGGGCCATATGCAGTTACCGGACGACCTCGCGGATGCCGTGTCCCTGGTCGAGGAGGGCGTGGACGACCCTGTGGCGTTCGCAGAGACGGGCCTCGACGGGCGGTATCTACTTCATCGTGTCCTGCTCGGTGGAGAGTGCGTGCACGATGCCTCCTGACGGAAGTCTCACCTGATCCCCGAACTCGTGGATAAGAGCCACTGATGAGTAGCTGATCGTCAGCCAGGCGACGTGCCCACGTGGGCAGTTTTTGGCGCTCCGCGACGGAGACCAGGTTCACGCGGACCTGGGCGCGAGAGGCATGGCGCACTCGGTCCAGCATTTCCTGCGGTCCGCCAAGGCCGGAGGGGCCTGCGGGAGCAGACCGGCGGCAACGCGCCGTACCTGGCCGTCGGCCCCGCGCCCGGTGCGGGCGTGTGCCGCTGCCACATGCCCTCGGAAGTGGCGCGGAATCCCGCCTCGCACGCCCATCGGCCGCCTCGCCGTCTCATCAGCCGGTAGAGGGTCCGCTAGGCTCGGTGCGTGACAGCCGACCAAGCTCCCGGGACCCCGTACGCCATCGTCGCTGTCGCTTCCTCCGCCGGCGGCATCCAAGGGCTGACCGCGCTGCTGGGAGCGCTGAGCTCCGATCTCCCGGTGCCGGTCCTGGTGGTCCAGCATCTCGACCCGCGGCACCGGACGGTGATCGCCGACGTCCTCTCCCGCCGCACCGATCTCCCGGTCAAGCTCGCGGAAGCGGAGGAGCGCGCGCTGCCGGGCACCATCTACATCGCTCCTCCCGACCGCCACCTGCTCGTCGACTCCGACGGCGTCCTGACGCTGTCGAACACCGAGCTCGTCCACTTCGTGCGCCCCTCCGCCGACCTCCTCTTCGAATCGCTCGCCGGTGCGTACGGTCCGCAGGCGATCGCCTGCGTGCTCACCGGCACCGGCAGCGACGGTGCGATGGGGACGGAAGCCGTCAAGGCGCGCGGCGGCACCGTCATCGCCCAGGACCCGGTGACGGCGGATTTCCCGGGAATGCCGCAGGCGGCGATCGATACGGGATCGGTTGATTTCGTGCTGCCTCTTGAAGAAATCGCCGCAGTGGTCAGCGGACTTGTCGAAACCAAGAGGCAGTGATGGGCGAACATCAGAACGTGGACACCGATGAGGCGCTGGAGGAACTGCTCGCCTTCATCAGGGAGGCCCGCGGTTTCGACTTCACGGGTTACAAGCGCTCCACTCTGGGGCGGCGCGTACACAAGCGGATGAACGACGTGGGTATCCGCTCGTACACGGACTACCAGGATCTTCTCGAAACCAGCGCCGAGGAATTCGGCGCGCTCTTCAATACGATCCTGATCAACGTCACCTCGGTCTTCCGCGACCCGGAGGCCTGGACCTTCCTCCAGCGCGAAGTCGTTCCGGAACTGCTCACGGACACCCCGCCCGATCAGGAGATCAGGGTGTGGAGCGCGGGCTGTTCCAGCGGTGAGGAGGCATACTCACTGGCCGTGATGTTCGCGGAGTCGCTCGGCCTTGAGGAGTGCCTGCGCCGGGTCAAGATCTACGCCACGGACGTCGACGAGGAGGCGCTGCGCGACGCACGGTCGGGGCTGTACACGGCGAAGTCACTGGAGCCGCTCGCCCCGGAACTACGTGAGAAGTACTTCGAGCAGAATGGTGCGCAGTTCAGCTTCCGCCCCGATCTGCGGCGCCGGGTGATCTTCGGGCGTCACGACATCACCCGCGACGCCCCGATTTCCCGGCTCGATCTGCTGATCTGCCGCAACACGCTGATGTACTTCAACGTCGAGGCGCAGACGCAGATCGTCGACCGATTCCACTTCGCTCTGCGCGAGGGCGGTTTCCTTTTCCTCGGCAAGGCCGAGATGCTGCTGAACGACGCCGACCGGTTCGAGGTGGTCAGCATGCGGCAGCGCATCTTCAAGCGCCGCGCGGGCGACGCCGGGGTGCCGTACCACCCGGCCCCCCTGAAGATCAGGGCGGGCACCGGCCCCGAGCTGCACTCGGTCGCCCGTACGCGCCAACTGCGCGACCTGGTCCTCGACGCCGGCCCGACCCCGTCGATCGCCATCGACGGCGACGGGCTCGTCGTGGTGATCAACAGCCAGGCGAGGGTTCAGTTCGGTCTGACCGCCGGCGACATCGGCCGCCCCTTCCAGGATCTGGAGGTCTCGTACCGGCCGGTCGAACTCCGCTCCCTGATCGACCAGTCGACGCACGAGCGCCGTACGCTCCGCGTCAACCGGGTCGAGCGCCGGGTGGGCGAGGAGTTCCAGCACTTCGACATCACCATCCAGCCGCTCTCCGGGCCCAGCGGTCTGTACGTCGCCACCATGATCTCCTTCACCGACGTCACGGTGGCCACCCAGCTGAAGTCCGAGGTCAAGCGGGTTCGCGAGGACCTGGAGACGGCGTACGAGGAACTGCAGTCCACGAACGAGGAGTTGGAGACCACCAACGAAGAACTCCAGTCCAGCATCGAGGAACTGGAGACGACCAACGAGGAACTCCAGTCCACGAACGAGGAGTTGGAGACCACCAACGAAGAACTCCAGTCCGGGAACGAGGAACTGGAGACCATGAACGAGGAGATGCGCATCCGCACCGAGGAGCTGGACGAGGCCAGGGCCTTCCTGGAAGGCGTCCTGACCAGCATCGCGGCGGGTGTGGTGGTCCTGGACAGCAAACTGAAGGTCAAGAGCTGGAACCGGGGCGCCGTCAACCTGTGGGGGCTGCGCGCGGACGAGGTCCTCAACGAACAGTTCTTCACGCTGGACTTCGGACTGCCCACGGACGTGCTGCAGCCCATGGTTCAGCGCTGCCTGGAGTCCCGCAAGAGCTCGGGCCCGGTCGGTGTGGAGGCCCTGAGCCGCATCGGCCGGCCCATCACCTGCGACGTGTTCTGTTCCCCATTCGACGGGCACAACGGCGGCGTCGTCCTGATGATGGAGGAAAGCCGAAGCGACAGCCCCGGCTGAGCCGGGGACGTACCCTACAGATATGAACCCGCAGGGGCACGAAGAAGCCCAGGTCCTCGCAGCGAAGGCCAGGGACCGCGCGGCCCGGGCGACAGAGCGCGCGCAGCGGGCCGAAGCAGCCGCCGAGCGGCACGAACTCCTGGCGGCGAAGCCGGGAGGCGAGTTCCACGCGCAGATCGCGGCGACACACCGCAGATCCGCCGCGAGCCAGTACTCCTCGGCCCGCCTCCAGGGGGCATTCGCCGACAACACGGCGGCATGGGCCCGGGGGCGGGGCGCCCCGCCCCGCTTCATGGCCGGCGTCGCGGAGGCGTGCGGCACACGCGGCGCGGCCCTCACGCTCGTCGACTCCGGGCAGAACCAGCTCGCGGTCGCCGTGTCCGACGAGCAGTCCCGAGCGGCCCAGGAGCTGGAGTACGTACTCGGCGAGGGCCCGTCCAAGGACGCGGCTTCGGGGCGCCGCCCAGTCCACGCGTCGGGGCCGGCCATCGAGGCGCTCTGGCGCGGATACGGGCCGGCCCTCACGTCTCTGGGCATCGCCTCGGTAGCCGCCGTCCCGCTGGAGACGCAGGACGCCTGTATCGGAGCCTTGGCGGTGTTCGACCCGCCGGCGGGCCTCGTGGGGTCCCCCGGTCTCGCCGAGGTCGCCGCGGCCCTCACCGGCATCGTGCTCCTCGGCCCGGACGCGGACCCGGAACTCTACGGCGGGACCGACCACCGGGTGGCCGTGCAGCAGGCGGCGGGCGTGCTCTCCGTCCGTATCGGCTGCCCCGTCGGGGACGCGGTAGCGCTGATCAAGGCCCGGGCGTTCGCCGAGGAAGTCTCCACCGAGGTGATCGCGCGGCGCATCGTACGCGGAGACCTGAAACTCAACTGACGGAGAGGTGCCATGACGGCCGAGCAGCGGCTGGCAGACGTGTTCGTAGCTCTGGCCGGCAGCACGACGGACGGTCCGGTGGACCTCGCCGCGACCCTCTCGATCCTCGCGAAGCGCAGCCCGCCCCTGCTCGGCGCCCGTGCCGCGGCCGTGGTGTTCGCCGCCGGCGAGCGTGCCGCCGTGCACGTGGCGGGGTCCGATCCGCAGGTGTCCCGGCTGGAGCACGACGCGGTCGGCTGGCGCGAAGGCCCCGGCCACGACTGCCACCACGCCGACGTGCCCCCGGTGCAGACGATCCTCAACCGCCACCCGACCCGGCAGCGCTGGCCGCACTACACCCCGCGGGCCCTGGAACTGGGCCACACCCGTGTGGTGGCCCTGCCCCTGCGCGGATCGACGCGCACCAGCGGCGCGCTCGTCCTGCTGTCCGGCCCGCCGGGCGGCTTCTCCCCCGAGACGCTGGCGCTCGGCCAGTCGGTGGCGGACTTCACCGCCGTCACCCTGCAACGCGCGCACGAGGCGGACCGCAGCCGGACCCTCGCCACCCAGCTGGAACAGGCCCTGACCAGCCGCGTGATCATCGAACAGGCCAAGGGCGTGCTCGCGACGCGCCGGGCGGTCCCCATGGACGACGCCTTCGACATCCTGCGCAGGCACGCGCGCTCACACCACCGGCTGCTGAGCGACGTGGCGCGCGAAGTGGTGGAAGGACGCGCCGATCCCGCGCTCTGACCGGCCTGACAGACAGCCAGGCCCCATATCGTACGAGTCCGCATGGCGACTGGCGAGGGCCATCCGGCGCCCAGATGATCTGGTGTACCGCTCCACGGCCACTTCCCGGAGGAACGGGACAGCACGCCTCCCTGACCGCGGGGTGACCGTACAGCGGCCTTTGACAGCTCCATGGGCGCTGCCTGACGGCGGACCCACGCTCCGCCGCGGCCAAGATCGGACCATTCACGGTCCACCACCGCGCCCGATCACCCCAGAACCACCAGACTTGCAGGTCAACGCCCTTGCTGCGGCTGTACCACCAGCAGACGAGGGGCCCGCCGGCCCGCGTTCCCACTCGCCATGCCGCATGCCGCCGGAGCGGCACACGAGGGTATTGAGCGTCACTCGTGCATGCGGCGCAGCGCGTCCATGGCGCTGTCGACGACTTGGCGGTCGGTGAGGTGAGCATGGTCGTGGGCGGGGCGGCCCGCGTTGAAGCCGAGCAGGACGGGTTTGCCGAAAGCGCGGTGTCCGTTGAGCCACCAGGACCAGCGTCCGGGGTCGGCGGGGTCGAACCATCCGACGAGGTCGGCGTTCTTGTCCCAGAAGACGGACGGGAATTGGATCCAGAGCTTATCGAGGAGCCCGAATCCCAGGGCGTCGATGGCCTCACGCTTCTGGACGGGGAGCGCGGGTTCGAAGGTGATCTTCCGCGCTTTGAGGACGCCGAGAGGGACCGTGATGACGCACCGGTCCGCGCGCAGCGTCTCGCCGTCGGCGAGGGTGAGGGTCACGCCGCCGGGGTCTCGGGCGATGCGGGTGACGACGGCGCCGGTGCGTACGGGGATGGTGCCGCGGACGTGGGCGAGGAGCTTGTCGTAGCCGTCGGGCAGAAGGAGGTCGCAGCCCTGGCCCGCGACGCCTTCCTTCTCGGCGGAGAGGGCGAGGTGTTCGGGTTCGGCTGCGTACTCCTGGACCAGGACGGAGTTGACCGCGTACCGCAGTTCCGGTGGCATCGGGCGGGGCAGGAGGGCGGAGACGGCGGTGGTGTCGGGGTCTTCGATGTCCTCGGACTTCGCCATGTGGGTGTCGAGTTCGGCGATCGCGTCCTCGTCACGTCCGACGACGCTGTCGTAGTCGAAGGGGTAGGAGCGTCCGCGAGTCTCGCGCAAGAGCGTGGTGAGGGGGTTTCCCTCGCTTCCGTGGATCCAGGAGGCGCCCATCTCTGCCGGGATGCCGTCGAGACGCTCGGTCCAGGTCCGGCCGCCGACGCGGTCGCGGCCCTCCAGGACGGTGACGTGCACGCCCTCATCGGTCAGGTCGCGTGCACAGCCCAGGCCGGAGAACCCGGAGCCGATCACGATGACGTGTTCGCCCGGGCCGGCCGCCTTGATGATCTCGTCGGCTGCCCTCCGCCCGCTGAGCAGGGCTCCGGCCTGGGTGGCCGGCGCCTCGCTGGAGGTGGCCTCGCCGGCGAAGTGCAGGCGGCCGACCGGGGCGGCGAGTTTCTCGCGCACGGACACGCCCAGCGGGCTGGGGGCGAGGTAGGAGTAGGAGCCGAGCGCGAACGGATCGGTCGACCACGAGGTTCGCAGGAACGCGACAGGCTCGGGCACATCACTCACGTGGGGCATGGTCGGGCTCTTTTCTGAGGAGGTCGCGCCGGCGGCCACGGTCGGCCCGCTCGTGGCCGGGAACCAGCGTCTGCTCGTTCCGCTCATGTGCCGGCTCCTCGCCCGATGACCGCGGCCGGGCCGGGTGGTCGGTGAAGGGCGTGTCGGAGCCGGGCGGCCGGCTGGCGGTCAGGGGCGCGCGCCGTCGAGGAGGAGTCTGGCGAGGTAGTCGGGGGCCTGCTTGGCGCCCATGTAGCCCTCGTTGACCATTTGCCAGGCGCACTCGGCCAGGGAGCACATGGCAGAGCCGAGCCAGTTCGCGGGCATGTCCGTACGGAACAGGCCCTCGCCCTGGCCACGGACGGCGAAGGCGGTGAGCTCCTGCACGACGGCGTCCGCCGCGGCGCTCAGCTCCGGAACACCCAGGACGTCCGCCTCGACGTAGACGACGCTCCACAACTGGGCCAGCACGTCATAGTTGGTGACCAGCACACCGAGGGCATCCTCGACGGGAGCATCCTGCAGCCGGGCCTCTTCGAGCACCTCCTCGCAGTGGGCGAGAATCCTGCGGCCCATCGCGTCGATCAGGCCCTCCCGGGAGGAGAACAGCCGGGTCAGCGTCGCCCGGCTCACCCCCACCCGGGCGGCCAGCTCCTCCATCGACGCACCCCGGTCCTGGGCGATCGCCCGGATCGCCCGCTCCAGCACCGCGTCCACATCGGTACGCACCGGCACGGCAACACCTCCACATCTTCTGACGCAACAATGCCTCACCAGACGCGAGAATGCATCTTCGTGATGCAGGATGGACGCATGGCAAAGACAGTGAAGCGCGAGGCGCAGCGACCGGACATCACCCTGCCGAAGCTGCGTACGTACGAAGGGCGCGGGCTTCAGCCCGACGGGGACTACGACGGGCTCCGATTCGAGGATCTGGACCTGGGCGGGACCGATGGCGCGGGGGCGACGTTCCTGGACTGCGGGGTGTACCGCTGCGGGCTGGACGAGGCCGGCCTGGGGCGCGCGCGGCTGCTCGACTCGGTCCTGGAAGGCATATCGGGGGTCGGTACGCGGCTGGAGGGCGCCGAACTGCGGGACGTGGAGCTGCGGGACGCGCGGCTCGGCAGTACGCAATGGAACTGGCACCAGCGTTCGCGGCGCGGATCGGGGTGCGGGTCGAGGAGTGAGGGGCCTACGCGCCCACGTCCCCGTGGTGCTGCCCCTGGTCCCGCCCGGCTTCCTGCCGCTGCCCGGCCCGAAGCCAAGCATCCCGCCCCGCCCCGCCTCGTCCCGTCGTTGACGGTGCGTGGGCCCGGCGGACGCGCGCCGGACGGACACGACGGGACAAACGCCGACGCGGGCGACTGTGCCGCTGTCCGTGTCCAGAACGGCTGAGGCCCGGTCGTCAGGAGCCTTGGAGCTCGGCCTTGTCGAACACGATGTCGTAGAACTGCCGTGGCTCTGTTCCCTGCCCGTAATGCTCACGGCACCGCCGCGCCGCGGGCCGGAACGAATCGGCGTAGGCCGTCATCTCGTCCTTGCCCCACCCGGTCGGCCACAGGTCGCGCCCCGCGGCCAGGTCCTCGTCCCGGTCCACGGTGATGTCCTTGATGCTGACGTACTGACCGAACGCGACCTCGTCCCGGTAAGGGATCTTGGGAAATCCGTGCCATGACCAGATGTCGCCGTACAGCATCATCAACGACCCTGCCACCTGGTACGCGTACCTGCCGAGATCCGCCTCGGTGTGCACGGACCACTCGCACCGGGCCCAGCGCGACATCGAATGGGCGAGGTTCGACGCCGCGTCGACGACACGAGGGCCGATGCCCTCGGGCAGCGCGGCCGCCCACTCGCCGATTCGCAGACTCACTTCAGGCAGGTCGTACCGCCTGCTCAGCAGCGGAGCCTCGATCCGCCGGCGGTCCCGCTCCAGGAGGGAGTCTCCCACCGCGGCCAGAAGCCATGCCTTGTCCCCCGGCGAGAGTGCGGGGTCGTCCTCGATCTCGTCGATTCCCCGCAGGAGCAGGTATGTGGGGTGAAGGGTCTCGCCGAGGCTCCTTGAGACATGCCGCGAGATGCTGACCCAACGCTCGCTGAAGGGCTTTACGATCTCCAGCCACTCGTCCACCGAGGTCATGGGCCACGTCCTTGGCTCGCCCTGAGGGAACTACCCGCGCGATCGAGTCGATCCGCCTGCCTCGGTGGGAACCCTAGCCGCGATCGAGCCGCTCCGGCGGTCCCTTGGCAGGTCCCGCTGCCTCGTCCGGAGGCGTGCGCCGTGCACGCCGGGCGGCCGTCCACCGCCTTGCCGGGCAGGGGGAACAGGAGGACTTCGACACCTGCCCGACCGCCGCCGGCGCCGCCCACGAGACCCCTCGGGCCCGGCGCCGACGCACCGCGACCTCCAGCGAGGGCGCGACCGAACTGGACGAAGCCGAGCAGGCCGCCCTCGACTCAGGCGACGGGCACTGGGGCCCGTACCGCGTGTGCGGAACGAGTTCGCGGCCGACCAGGCCGAGCGCCACGGCTGCACGGGCCTCGAACTCCCCGGCCCCTCCATCCACCCACGCGGGCGCTGACGTGGGTCGAAGTACGCAGGAGCGGTGAGTACGTGCACTCTGCCCGGCCTGCCTGAGGGAGGCTTGGATTGACGTCATGCGCACAACAGCCCACCCGGAGCCCCCGCACTCGACAACCGCTCCCCCGCCCGGCCGACGTGGTCGGAGCGGCCCCCTCGTAGGGGTATTGGTCGCCGTCGTCCTCACCGGGCTCCTCGTGATGCTGGCCCGGGCCTGCGAATCCATGAGCGGTGGGCCGGTGCGCTCGACGGCCGCGTACGAGAAACACGTCGCCACGACCAAGGCCGCGGGCATGCGCGCCGTCAGCCAACTGCGGCCCGCTCCAAGCCTGGCCGGCGCCCTGCCCGGAGCCTCACTGGAGTCGACGGCCAACGACGAAGGCAGCACTTCCTGCGTGGACGACCTCGGGGCCGACAGCGATGGCACCACCCGCGACCAGCCCATCTATTACTGGCAGCTGGAGTTCGAAAGCCGCCGCGACTATCTGACGGCGCTCCGCCACCTTCGCGAGGAATGGTCGCAGCGCAAGCTCACGGTGGAGGAGAGCCCGGGCCCCGCGAAGGGCCGGCCCGGCCAGGGCCTGCCCACCATCAGCACCACCGACGAGCACGGCATCGGCCTGATGTTCGGACCGGATAGCTACAGCGGCGCCCCCATCGTGCGGGCCGAAGGCAACTGCATCCGCCACACCGACCACTGACGTGGGCCGCGGCCGCGGTGCCGGCGTGGGCCGGTACGACGGCGGTGACGGTACGGGGTTGCGAGCGGTAAGCGCGTGTTCTTGATCCCACACCAGCACGAGGCGATCGATACCCCCGCCGATCAGCAGACCTCGGGATCACGCAGCAGACCGTCCCGGAGCCGGACCGAATGGTCCCGGCTCCGTTCGGCGCTTCCACGGTGGGTGAAGACGGCGTCGGCGGTGCCCCGACCGCGGCTGGCGGACGGTCACGGTCGCATTCCCCCTGGCGCGGGGCGAGTTCGGCTGCCGTGGGTGAGCGGCGCCGCAGTAGAAGCAGCAGCCCGCCATAAATCCTGGATTTTTCGTTCTAAAGAGTCTTTCTTGGTGAGTGCTTTGCAGGGCGTACAGCAGAATGAACTGACATTCATTTTCATTTACGTTCTGGAGGAGCCGCCCGCATGTCCGCGACCGTCTACGACCCCACGACCGCCACCAGCCGCACCCGCCGGCGCCAGTTGCTCGCGGGGTGCCTGGGCAACGGCGTGGAGTGGTACGACTGGACGCTGTTCACCATCCTCGGCGTCTACTTCTCGCGCCAGGTCTTCCCGCACGCGGCGGACAACAGTTTCGTCCCGCTCCTCCAGACCTTCGCCGTCTTCGCGGTGGGCTACTTTTTCCGCCCGCTCGGCGGCCTGCTGCTCGGGGCGCTCGCGGACCGGCGCGGCCGGCGCGAGGCGATGGCCGTCACGCTCTCGCTCATGGGGCTCGGCTGCCTGATACTCGCGGCAGTGCCCACGTACAGCAGCGCCGGGCTGCTCAGCCCGGCCGTGCTGGTCGCCGCGCGGGTCGTACAGGGCATGGCCGCCGGCGGGGAGTCGTCCACCGCCATCGCGTACCTGACCGAGTCGGCCCCGAGAAGGCGACGCGGCTTCTACGCGGGCCTGATGCACTCCGGGGAAGGCATCGGCCTCCTGGCGGCCACCGGAGCCGCGGCACTCACCGCCCAGGTGCTGCCGCCGGCGGCGATGAGCGCGTACGGCTGGCGCATCCCCTTCGCCCTCGGCGCGGTCGCCGCGCTGGTCGGCGTGTGGATCCGGTTCCGGAGCCAGGAGACCAGCGACGTGGCGGAGGCCGTCCGGGCCGGGCGGGCCGAACGGCCGCGAGTCCTGGAGTTCCTGACGCGGCACCCCCGCCAGACCCTGGTCCTGGCCGGGGTGATCCTCGCGGGCACCGCCTCCCAGTACCTCTGGCTGACCTTCCTGCCCACCTACGCCCATCTGACCACCGGCATCAGCCGCTCGACCGCGTTGACGACCAGCACCATCGCACTCGTGTTCTTCATCGTCGTCCAGCCGCTGAGCGGCCTGGCCGCGGACCGGATCGGGCCTCGCCGGATGCTCGTCGCCTTCGGCATCGCGGCCACCGCGCTGACCGCGCCGCTGCTGTTCCTGCTGCGGCCGTCGGCGGGCGCACTCCTGGCCGTACAGTGCGGCGGGGCACTGCTGTGCTCACTGTGGTCCACGTCTTCGCTCGCGGTGATGTCCGACTTGCTGCCCATGCGCTGCCGCGTCACCGGCATAGGCGTCACCTACGGGGCCACCGCGGCTCTGGTCGGCGGCACCCTGCCTCTGGTCGGAACCGCTCTGAGCGGCCACGGCGACATGCCGCTCTTCGGCGGGTACGTCACCGCGCTCGCCCTGATCACCACCGCCGTCTGCGCCTTCGCCCTGCCCAAGGCGCTTCGCACCGCGCAAACCGGCGGGACCGACCCGTGCGACACGCCGCGCGCCCCGCTCCCCGCGGAGGCCGACCCCGCCCCCGTACGCCATGTCGTACCGGCGCTGGAAGAGAGCCCGTGACCCGCCGACCGCGCGACCGCGGCACCACCCATCCCGGAACGTCCACGCGCACCGCCCACGACCGTGATGAACCGGCGACGCCCCTTTGCTCCGCCGCATCGGCCCGGGCACGGTCACGGAAACTCCGAGGAGACGCGGACACGACGGAACTCTCACGCAAGCGGCGCGTCCTGATCCTGGTGATCTGCTGTACGAGCCTGCTTCTGGTCAGCCTGGACAGCACGATTCTGAACGTCGCCCTGCCGGTGATGCAGCGGGGCCTGGGCGCCTCCCTCTCCGGAATGCAGTGGGCCGTGGACTCCTACACCCTGGTCCTCGCATCCCTGCTGATGCCGGCCGGCTCGGCCGCCGACCGCGTCGGCCGCCGCAAGGTCTTCACCACGGGCCTGATCGTCTTCGCCCTCGGCTCGGCACTGTGCTCGGTGGCGCCCGACCTGGAGACGCTGATCCTGTTCCGGGTGGTGCAAGCCATCGGCGGCTCGATGCTCAACCCCGTCGCCATGTCGATCATCACCACCACCTTCACCGTCCCCCGGCAACGAGCTCGCGCGATCGGCGTCTGGGGCGGCGTCTTCGGCCTGGCCATGGCCGCCGGCCCCCTCATCGGCGGCCTGCTCGTGGACACGGTCGGCTGGCGGGCGGTCTTCCTCATCAACATTCCTGTCGGCGCCGTCGCCGTCTGGGCCACCCTGCGCTACGTCCCCGAGTCGCGCGCCCCCGCGCCACGCCGACCCGACCCCATCGGGCAGCTGCTGGTCGTCGGGCTGCTCAGCACGGTCACGTACGCCATCATCGAGGCGCCCGGCAAGGGCTGGACCTCGGCGGAGGTCCTGGTCTGCCTGGTGATCGCCACCGCCTCGTTGCTCGGCCTGCTGAGGTACGAATCGCGCCGTGACGAGCCGTTGCTGGATCTCCGGTTCTTCCGCAGCGCACCGTTCAGCGGCGCCGTCGCCATCGCCGTCACGGGCTTCGTGGTCCTCGGCGGATTCCTCTTCCTCAACACCCTCTACCTGCAGAACGTGCGTGGTCTCGACGCGCTGCACGCGGGCCTGTACCTGCTGCCGATGGCAGCGTTCATGCTGATCAGCGCGCCTGTATCCGGCCGCTTGGTCGCCTCCTACGGGCCTCGCCCCGCACTGGTCCTCTCCGGCGCCGCCATGGCCCTGGGCGGCGTGCTCTTCGCGGCCTGCGATGCCGAAGCATCCCGCCCTCTGCTCTTCCTGGGCTACTGCCTGCTCGGCATCGGCGCCGGCATGGTCAACGCGCCCATCACCAACACCGCCGTCTCCGGGATGCCCCTGTCCCAGGCCGGGGTCGCCTCCGCGGTGGCCACCACCAGCCGCCAGGTCGGCCAGGCTCTGGGCGTGGCCGTCATCGGCGCGGTCCTGGCCCACGGCACCCGGAACATCACCGGCGCCGCATACGCGGATGCATTCGCCGACGCCGCCCGGCCCGCCTGGTGGGTCATCACCGGCTGCGGTGCGGCCGTCCTGCTGGTCGGCGCGGCCACCAACGGCCGCTGGGCGCAGAAATCGGCGGAACGCACCGCTGCTCGTCTCCTCGCGGAGACCGGCGCACCGGACCCGCGAGTGCGTGTTTCCTGACCCGAACCCGAACCCGAACCCGGACCGGACCCGGACCCGAATGGGGAGCTCAATGGCTTGATGGGCGAACAGAACGGCCGTAGGGCCGTTCAGCGATGTGTTGTGTGCGCGCCCGTCCGGCAATCAGCGCGTGACGCCGCGCATCAGTCCCTCAAGATCGCGTTCGCCGGCCGGCGTTTGCGCCCCGTCCCGCAGACCCCCGCTGATCAGATGCTGAGCGGCCGGCTGGCTGAACGTAGAAGCCCAGGCATCGTTCTCACGAAGGAGCCCTTCCTTGAAATCATCGGCAGGCAGCGCGTGCTTGGCCGCTTCGATGACACCGTCGGGCAGCGCGGCGATGTTACGGGCGATACGGTCGACGTACTCGTCGAGCTCGTCGGCCGGCAGGGCCCGGTTGATCCAGCCGTAGGACGCTGCGGTCCGGGCATCGAACAAGTCGGCGGTGAGGATCACCTCCAGTGCGCGGTTGCGACCCACGCGGTCCCGGAGGTACTGCGTTCCGCCCCCGCCGGGGATGATGCCCATCAGCGCTTCGATCTGACCCAGTCCAGCGGTCTCGTCGGCGGCGAATGTCATATCCGCTGCGGCCACGAATTCCGCCCCGCCCCCGCGGGCCTTCCCGGCGAGTTTCACGATGGTCACCTGGGGCTGGTGGCGGATCAGCTCACCGATCGCCTGGAACACGTTGACGTCCGCCGGTGCGGATGCGGCGAGTTCCTGGAGGATGTCCATCTCCTCCCCGACGTGCATATCCACGTGAGCGATGAAGAATTCCGGGTCGGCGCTCGAGAAGACGATCACGCGGACGGAAGCATCGTCCTTGAGGCCCGTCAGCACCGTCCGCAGCTCACGCATCATCGTCGTTCCGAGCGCGTTCACCGGCGGATTGTCGAGGACGATCCGGGCGACGCCGTTTTCGCTGCTCACACGCAGGGTCGAGTAGGCATCGTTCGTCATGAGGTTCTCCATTGGTTACCGTTGGGCATGTAGGTTTGCAATGCATACCTACCGTCGACGACGGCGCCCAGATGTTCAAGAACGCACTTTGGGAGCACCTAGGATCATGAAGGACACCGACCTGTACGGCGCTGGCACCGAACCACAGACGGTTTTCCGGGCGAACTGCCCCAGCCGGCCGATCCTCGACCAGATTGCGGACAAGTGGTCGATGATGGTGATGGCACTGCTGGAGCGGCCCACCCGGTTCAATGAACTGAAGCGGAGCCTGGAGGGCATCACGCAACGTGTCCTCACCCAGACACTGCGCCGTCTTGAGCGCAACGGAATGATTCAGCGCACGGTGCTGCCGACCTCGCCGGTCGGCGTCGAGTATTCGCTCACACCCCTGGGCGCATCCCTGCGCGAGCCGTTCGGCCGGCTCTACGACTGGACTGTCGAGCACAGCAGAGAAATCCAGTCCTGCCAGCGGGCGTACGACATCAGGGCTGACGCTTAGCCGCCTGTTCAATGATGCCGATGTAGATGTAGATGTCGATGTGCAGCTGGATCGCAGTGGCATGAACGGAACGCGCAGGACCTCAGCAGGTCGGATATGGCCCTCACCGCCCAAGTACGGGCCGGCAAACGGCGCTTCGGGCCGCGGCGGGGCAGGGCCCGCGTCCACTGCTGAGAGCGCTGAGAGTGCTGAGAGTCGGACCGGAAATCTGAGGATCACGACGAACGACGGCAAGTGACCTTTTGGCGACCGGAGTTGGGGCCAGATTGCGTTCGGCTAGCGGTTACCGCGACCGTTCGTCGAACGGTTCCGCCCGGCGTCTCCAGGCTGCCGGCCGAGTTCCTCGCTACGCCGGAGAAGAGGACCGAGGAGTGCGTGGAGATATACCGCGCCTGCTTCCAGGCCCGGCCCTCCCCCTCCCTGCTCGCGCCCAGGGAACCGCACGACGCCGGGCAGACGGTCGGCCCGGTCATCACCGACAACCTCGATGTGCCGGTCGCCCGCGCCGGGCTGCACGAGTGCTTCGTACGCCGCGGCAGGATGGTCAGGCCGCGTCCCCGGGGCACCTGACTCCGTCGGTAGCACCCGCATGGGCCACTCCCCCTCAAGATCCGGGATGCCCGCTACTCGCGCGGCGCGCTGCTTGTGGGAACAGGGTGCGGATGCGGGCACGGTCCGGGAACGTCGCGCGGGTGGCTTGGTCGATGGCCTTGGTGCCCGACAGCGCACGGATGTTACGCAGGGCCGAAGCCTTGTCGGTGCAGGGCCGACCAGGCGGGGCCCACCGCAAGAAGCGCGGCCCCCGTGGCAGGCAGCCGCCGAAGTTCGACACCGAGGAGTACGAGGCCCAGCACGCGGTCGAGTGCGGGATTAATCGATCCAAAGGACACCGTGCCGTGGCGACGCGCTACGACGAACCTGCAGTCCGCCGCGAGGCGGCCGTCCTCGTCGCGGCCATCAACGAGTGGCTGTGACCAGCACATGAGCCTCCCCCCGACCGGAAGCGGGCCTTGTGACCACTCCCCCCGCTCGGCTTCAGACAGTTGCCTGCCGTCCCCCAGTCAGCGGGCGCTGCCCAGATTCCGGTCGGCTTCGGCGCCTTCGAGCATGAGTGTCACCTCTTCAATGCGCCGAAAACGGCCATCGGGTGCGAACTCGCCGAACAGGTAGACCTCGGTGCGCACGGTGGAACCGTCCGTCTTCGTGATGTGGACGGTGTGGCGGTCGGCGTAGCGGACGCCGTCGTACAGCTCGTCGTGGACTTCGACGGAGCCGTCGACCACGACGCGGCGCAGATGGGCAATGTGTTCGAGGAAGTCGTCGCGGTCGTCCCAGCGCCCGTCGGTGCGCTGGCGGTAGTCGGGGGCGAAATGCCGGTCGGCGGCCTCATGGAGATCGAGTCCCGGATTGAAGATCAGATCGGTGAGTGCGGCGGCGATGTCGGTGCGGTGCATAACGGATTTCCTCTCGTGTCCCACCTCAGTTGCGTGCGTGACGCACGCATATTGGGCACCGTAACACGTATGCGTGCGGCACGCACGCTATTCTGAGTGGATGGAGACCGAGGTGGGACGCGAGATCGCCGAGGCACTGGGCGTGCTGCTCAAGCGCAGCACGCGTCAAGGACTGCACCGGGCCCTGACCATCGGTCTGGGGGAAGCCGTGGACGAACTGACCTACCCGGTCCTCAGCGGGCTTGAGCGCACCGGGCCCTGCAGTGCGGCCGACCTTGCGCACGAGGTAGGGCTCGATCGATCCGGCGTCACCCGCCGCGCCTCCCGACTGGAGGAGGCCGGACTCGTACGTCGTGAAGCCGACCCCTCCGACCGGCGCGCCACCTTGCTCGTCCTCACCGACGCGGGACAGCGCACGGTGCGGACATTGCGCGAGCGCCTGTCCGCCCGCATCACCGCCAGTCTCGCCTCATGGCCGGCGGACGAGGCCGCAGCCTTCGCCGACTCCCTACGCCGCTTCGTCACCGACGGCCCATTCGCCTAGATCCATTTTCGATACACGCCCTGGATTCGTTGAGGGCTGCGATCGGCACGCTCACTTCGGAGCGGACGGAGAGTCTGTCGTAACGAGCGGCGACGGCCCGGTGTCGCTTGAGGCGATTGATCCCGCACTCGACTGCGTGCCGCCGCGCGTAGTCGTCCTTGGCGGACGTCGGTGGTCGTCCACCGCGCGATGCGCGTTTGAGGCGGTTGCGGACACAGTCCGCCAGGACCGGATGGTGGTCCTGATTCCTCGTCCGCGCAGGCAGGAGCTGCTGCTTCGGGACTCGTACGACTTGTCGGCCCGGCCCCGGTCCGGACGCTCGCACGGCCTGCTGAGCCCCGGCCTCGGCACCCGAATCGCTTCCAGGACCGCCTCGAACCGTGGGGAAGCGGGAATCGCCCCGATGTCCAGCCGTGATCACGACGGACAAGGGCTTCCGGCCCTGCTCGACCGCGAGGCGGATCTTGCTGGTCAGTCCGCCGCGGGACCGTCCGAGGCCGTGGCCGGCCGGCTCGTCGATGACCCCGCCGGGCGGTTCCTTCCGGAGGCCCCTCTTTTCGCCGCTCCGGCGGCGCGCTGATGGGCCCGGCAGGCCGTGGAGTCGGCCTTCACGCCCCAGGTGATCAGGCCCTTCGCATCGGCCTCGGCATCGGTCTCGGCCCGGAGCCGGGTGAGGATCCCCGCCCGGGCACCGTCCCGCTGCCAACGCCGGAACAGGTCGTGGATCCGGCCCCAGGGCCCATAGCGTTCCGGCACCTCACGCCAGGGGCCACCGGTCCGGGTCCGCCACCGTATGCCGTATATCAACTGCCGCCGCGTCCACACCTGCGGACGGCCCGGCCCGATGCCCCGCGGCAGCAACGGTTCAAGCCGAGCTCACTGTCCGCCCGTCAGGTCACCACGTCCCACAGGGCATGATCATCGACGAACAAGATCGACTGTCGCGACTGACCCTAGGCCACGCACTCTCGTACCGCCTTCGCCAGGCGTCCCGCTTCCGGGGTGTCGCCTCCCAGGACGGCGCAGCGCCGGCGGTTGTAGCCGAAGGACAGGGCGGCTCGGGGGTCGGCGAAGGCCACTGAGCCTGCCGCGCCCGCGTGGCCGAAGGAGCCGGCGCCCAGAAAGGGATAGATGTCGGCCTCCGCCTGGAAGCCCAGGCCGAAGGACTCGTGCTGGCGGGACACCAGGTCGTAGCCGACGGAGTGGATCTGCGCGAACTCCGCCGCCGTATCGGGCTTGAGGAGCGGGGCCTTGCCGTCGAGTCCGCTGATGGCGGCCGCGTACATCCCCGCCAGGCCCCGCGCGGAGGCCATGCCGCCGACGGAGGCGGGGCCTCCAGCGCGGATGGCGCGGAAGTTGGGCAGTGTTCCGAGGGGGACGGCGTCCGAGGCGTGTTCGTTGAAGGCTATGCCGGGCAGGCTCTCCGGGCTGGTCGCCGCGGCGTCCAGTTCGCGCTGCTGCTCGGGCGTCGGGTCCATCGGCAGGGTCGGCAGTACCCGGTGCTCCTGTTCCTCGGGCAGGCCCATGTAGAAGTCGAGGCCGTACGGAGCGCGGAGACGGGCCTCGTAGAACTCCTGCATCGTCAGGCCCGTGACGCGCCGCACGACCTCGCCGGTGAGCGCGCCGATGACCAGGCCGTGGTAGCCGAAGGCCGTGCCCGGCCGCCAGAAGGGGCGCTGGCCGGCCAGCCGTTCGGCGACGCGGCGGTCGTCGGCGAGCTCCTCCAGGGAGAAGCCGTCGTCGGCTCCGATCACCCCGGACCGATGGGCGAGGAGGTCGCGCAAGGTGATGCCGGCCTTGCCCTCGGCGGCGAACTCGGGCCAGTAATGGCTGACCTTCTCGTCGAGGTCGAGTGTGCCGTCCTGGACGAGCAGGGCGACGGCGAGGTGCGCGGCGCCCTTGGTGGAGGAGAAGACGCCGGTCAGGGAGTCGCCGGTGATCTCCGGGCCGCCCCACAGGTCCACGACCTGGCGTCCGTCGACGTAGGCGGCCAACTGCGCTGCGTGGCCCTCGCGTTCCTCCGCCAAGGTGGCCGCGAACACCTCGCGGACGGGTTCGAAGCCCTCGGCCACGGTTCCCTGCGGTAAGGATTCGATCGGCATGAGGTGCCCCTAGCTTGATCAGCTGTTCGGTCGTCGGACGCAACCCGCAGGCGGCACGTGGATATTCCGCCGCCACACCCCCGGCTGCGCGACTTGACCGGCACGGGGCCGGATCGGGCTTCGGAGCCGCCGACTACCGTGATCAGATCCCGCCGACTGCGTTGTAATCGGCCCGGTGCTGCGGGACGGCGTTGTGGGTCTGGGCGTGGAGGGCTGCGTGGATCTGGTCGGCGGTGACGGCGGCGTGCAGGTCTCGGCCGGTGCGTTCGGCAACGATGTGGTGGTGTTCGGAATGGGCGCGGGTGGTGACGTCCAGGTAGGGCCGGGTGTTGAGCTGTCCGTCGCGGATTTCTACGGCCCGCCAGTGGAGATGGAAGGGCTCAGCCCGTCCAGGTCCAGTCCGCGACCTCCGGCATGTCGGTGCCGTGTTCGCGGATCCAGGCGTGGTGGCGGGTGCGGGCGTCGGTCATGGCCTGGCGGACGTTCGCGGCGCGTACGGCGAGGCCGGGGACGCGGTCGATGACGTCCATGACCAGGCGGTAGCGGTCGAGGTCGTTGCGGACGACCATGTCGAAGGGCGTGGTGGTGGTACCCGCTTCCTTGTAGCCGCGGACGTGCAGGTTCGCGTGGCCGTTGCGGCGGTAGGCGAGGCGGTGCACCAGCCAGGGGTAGCCGTGGTAGGCGAAGACCACGGGCTTGTCGGGGGTGAAGAGGGCGTCGTACTCGGATTCGGGCATGCCGTGCGGATGCTCCTCGCGGGGCAGCAGCCGGGTCATGTCCACGACGTTGACGACGCGGAACACGAGATCGGGGAGGTGGCGGCGCAGGAGGTCCGCCGCGGCGAGCGTCTCCTGGGTGGGGACGTCCCCCGCGCAGGCCAGGACGGCGGCGGGCGCCTTCCCGTCGGTCTCGGTGCCCGCCCACTGCCAGATCCCCGCGCCGCGGGCGCAGTGGGTGCGCGCGTCGTCCAGGGAGAGCCAGTCGAAGCAGGGCTGTTTGCCGGCGACGACGACGTTGACGTAGTCGCGGCTGCCGAGGACGTGTTCGGCGACGGAGAGCAGGGTGTTCGCGTCCGGCGGGAGGTAGACGCGGACCACCTCGGGGGATTTGTTGAGGACGTGGTCGACGAATCCCGGGTCCTGGTGGGAGAAGCCGTTGCTGTCCTGGCGCCAGACGTGCGAGGTGAGCAGGTAGTTGAGGGAGGGTACGGGGCGGCGCCAGGGGAGGTCGCGTGCGGTCTTGAGCCACTTGATGTGCTGGTTGACCATCGAGTCGACGATGTGGACGAACGCCTCGTAGCAGGAGAACAGTCCGTGGCGGCCGGTGAGGGTGTAGCCCTCCAGCCAGCCCTGGCAGAGGTGTTCGGACAGGACCTCCATGACCCGGCCGTCGCGCGCCAGGTGTTCGTCGGTGTCCAGCGTCTCGGCCTGCCACGCCTTGCCGGTGACGGCGTACAGCGCGTCGAGCCGGTTGGACGCTGTTTCGTCGGGGCCGACGACCCGGAAGTCACGGCGGTCGGCGGTGTCGGCCATGATCTGGGCCAGGAGGCCGCCCAGTACGCGGGTGGGCTGGTGGAGGGCGGCGCCCGGCTTGTCGACGGGGACCGCGAAGTGTTCCAGCGGCGGGAGGGGCAGGGCGCGGGTGAGGAGGCCGCCGTTGGTGTGCGGGTTCGCGCCGAGGCGGCGCTCGCCGTCGGGGACGCAGGCGAGCACCTCGGGCGTGGGGCGGCCGGCGGCGTCGAAGAGTTCCTCGGGGCGGTACGAGCGCAGCCAGGCTTCGAGTTGGGCCAGGTGCTCGGGGTTTTCGCGGACGCCCGCGAGCGGTACCTGGTGCGCGCGCCAGGTACCTTCGACAGGCTCTCCGTTCACGGTGGCGGGTCCGGTCCAGCCCTTGGGGGTACGCAGCACGATGACCGGCCACCGGTGCCTGATGTGCGCGCCCTCGGCGCGCGCGGCCCGTTGGACGGAGGCGATGGTGTCGGCGGCCTCGTCCAGTGCGCGGGCCATCGCGCGGTGTACCTCGCGCGGGTCGTCGCCGGTGACGTACAGGGGGGCGTGACCGTAGCCGCGCAGCAGGTCGTCGAGTTCGGCTTCGGGGAGCCGTGCGAGCACCGTGGGGTTGGCGATCTTGTAGCCGTTGAGGTGCAGGATCGGCAGGACCGCGCCGTCGTGGACGGGGTCGAGGAACTTGTTGGAGTGCCAGGACGCGGCCAGCGGCCCGGTCTCGGCCTCGCCGTCCCCGATCACGCAGGCGACCAGCAGGCCGGGGTTGTCGAGCGCCGCGCCGTAGGCGTGGGCGAGCGAATAGCCCAGTTCGCCCCCTTCATGGATCGATCCGGGGGTCTCCGGGGCGACATGGCTCGGCACGCCGCCGGGGAAGGAGAACTGGCGGAACAGCCTTTCCATACCGGCCGCGTCCTGGCCGACGTCCGGGTAGGTCTCGCTGTACGAGCCGTCCAGCCACGAGCCGGCCAGGACGGCCGGTCCGCCGTGGCCGGGGCCCCAGACGCAGACCGTGTCGAGGTCCCGCTCCTTCGCCAGGCGGTTGAGGTGGGTGTGCACGAGGTTCAGTCCGGGCGAGGTGCCCCAGTGGCCGAGCAGCCGCGGTTTGATGTGCTCGGGCCGCAGGGGTTCGGTCAGCAGCGGGTTGCCCATCAGATAGATCTGGCCGACGGCCAGATAATTCGCGGCCCGCCAGTGCGCATCAAGGGCCGCCAACTCCTCATCACTTGGGGAGGTGCCGTCCTGGCGCTTGACCTTGGGCATGGGGTCCTCCGTAACGTCGTGGCATGGCGGGCAGGAAGAGCGGGACACCGGCGGCACTGTCGCGGACGCTGTACGAACGTGAGCTGTACCGGCTCCAGACGGAACTCGTGAAGCTCCAGGAGTGGGTCCGCGCCGAAGGCGCCCGCCTGGTCGTGGTCTTCGAGGGGCGTGATGCCGCCGGCAAAGGCGGCACGATCAAGCGGGTCGCGGAGCATCTCAATCCGCGGGTCGCGCGGATCGTCGCGCTGCCCGCGCCCACCGAGCGCGAGCGCACCCAGTGGTACTTCCAGCGCTACGCCGGGCACCTTCCGGCGGCCGGGGAGATCGTCCTCTTCGACCGGAGCTGGTACAACCGGGCCGGAGTCGAGCACGTCATGGGCTTCTGCACGAAACAGGAGCACCAGCGCTTCCTGCACCAGTGCCCGATCTTCGAGCGGATGCTGGTGGAGGACGGCATCCTGCTGCGCAAGTACTGGTTCTCGGTGAGCGACGCGGTGCAGGAACAGCGGTTCCGGAGCCGTCTCGAAGATCCCACGCGGCGGTGGAAGCTCTCCGCGATGGACCTGGAGTCCATCTCCCGGTGGGAGGCGTACTCGCGGGCGAAGGACGAGATGTTCGTGCACTCGGACATCTCCGAGGCCCCGTGGCACGTCGTCGAGAGCGACGACAAGCGCCGGGCCCGGCTCAATATGATCGCCCACCTGCTGTCGTCCGTGCCGTACCACGCGGAGCCCCGGCCGGCGCTCACGCTGCCGCCGAGGCCGGCGCCCACCGGTTACGAGCGGCCGCCGCGCAAGCTCCAGACGTACGTCCCGGATCACGCGGCCGGTCTCCGCGAGTGACGTCGGCGACACATCAGGCCCGTTGGGGAACGACGGCGACCGGGCACGCGGCGTGGTGCAGCAGCGCATGACCCGCACGGCTCAGCTGGAGGCCGAAGTGTCCGGTGCGGCGCCGGGCTCCGACGATCAGCAAGTCGGCGACCGCGGAGCGCTCCAGGAGCACATGCCGGGGCGGACCCTCGACCACGAGGCGGCGCACCCGGACACCGGGGTGGGCCTGTTCGGCCTCGTGCAGCGCCTCGTCGAGCCGGAGCGACGCCTGCTCCTCGTGGTACCGGTCGGGCTCCCCGGCCAGCAGGGGATGGTCGGTCGTCTCGTGCGCCGGGCAGCGCCAGGCGCGTACGGCGTCAAGCGCGCAGTGCCGGATCTCGGCCTCGCGGAAGGCGAACTCCACCGCGGCCGATCCCGCACCGGCCGCACCGACGCCCAGGACGATCCGCTCGTGCGCGCCCGCCACGCCGGCCTTGTCTCCCCGCACCACGATCACGGGGTCTCCGCGCACCACGATCACAGGGCAGTGGGCCCGCGCCGCCACGGCCAGACTGACCGAACCGAGGAGCAGACTCTTCAGCTCACCGCGTCCGCGCACGCCGGTGACCAGGGCCAACGCGTTGCGGCCCTCGTCCAGCAGGGCGGTCACCGCCTCCTGATGCAGCACCGCGGCGGACACCTTCACATGCGGATCGCGCAGCCGGGCGCGCTCCACGGCGGTGTCGATGATGTTCTCGGCGAGCACCTGCTCGCAGGGGCGGCCGGGGCTGTACGGGGGCATGGCGCCCTCGTAGCGCTCCCACAGGGACGCGTACACCAGCCGCAGTGACACGCCGCGCCGCGCCGCCTCGTCCACTGCCCAGTCCGTCGCCCGCAGGCTGGATTCCGATCCGTCCACGCCCACGACCAAGGGCAGTTCCACCGTCCCCGCCTCCTTCACTCCGCCCGCCGGGATGTTCCTGGCGGCACTGTCGCACCTCGAACCGCTGCGCGGGCAGGGGTGGTTCGGCCCTCTTCGAGGCCCTTCGGCCCCTGTCCCGCGCGGGTCGGACGCCCGAAGCCGGGACCGGCACCGACCGGAGGTGGATGAGCGATGGCTGTCCCGACCCGTATCGCGATCATCGGCGTCGGCAACGCGTTCCGGCACGACGACGGCGTCGCGCACGCCGTCCTCTCCCGGTTGCGAGAGCGGGCCGCCGGGCGGCCGCTGCCCCCCCGGCACGGTACTGGCCAAGTGCGACGGCGACCCCGCGCGGCTCATCGGCTTGTGGGAGAACGCCGAACTTACGGTCGTGGTGGACGCCGCCCACGCGCACCCCGCCGCCCCGGGCCGGGTGCACCGCCTGGAACTGGAGCGTGCCGAGCTGTGGCGGCCGGGCACGACGAGCTCGCACGGACTGGGGCTCGGCGAGGCCGTCGAACTGGCCCGCGTCCTGGGACGGCTGCCCGGCCGACTGGTGGTCTACGCCGTCGAAGGCAGCGTTGAGCCGCCGAGTACGCCGATCCGGCCGACCGCCGGTTCCACGCCGAGCCGCTCGCCTGCCCGCTCTGCGTGCCACGGCTGTCCTGGAACGGCCGACCGGCCGGAAAGCGGGCCCTGCGCGCGGCGGTCGACACGGTGGCGGGCGGGGGAATCGCGGCGGTCAAGGGACTGGGTGGCTATCAACTGATCTGCTACGCGCGCGATCCAGCCGCCGTGCGGCGACTGCGCGCACACAAGGCACGCCCCGCGAAACCGTTCGCCGTCACGGTCGGGGACGTGGCCGCCCTCGGCCGGCTGGCGCAGGTATCGGGCGCCGAGAGCAGCTTGCTCCGCTCCCCCGCCCGGCCCGTCGTGCTGCTCACCGCCCGAAGCCCCCGGCACGGAGGCGTGTCCGAAGCGGTCCGGCCCGGCTGCCACCGCATCGGGATCTTCCTCCCACGACCGGGCTGCACCATCTCCTGCTGCACGACCTGGCCCGGCCACTGGTGGTCACCAGCGGCAACGCGGCCGGCGAACCGATCCTCATCGACGACGCGGAGGCCGCCCGGACACTGACCCAGATCGCCGACGGCGTCCTCGGCCACGACCGGCCGATCCACGCCCGGTACGACGACTCGGTGACGCGTACCGCAGGCCGCACCGTGCTCACGGTCCGCCGGGCGCGCGGGTACGCTCCGGCGCCGCTCCCCCTGCCCGTCCCGGCCCGCGTCCCCGTGGCGGGCACCGGAAATTAGCTCAAGCTCGCCCACGGCGCACAGGTCCACCTCGCTGCGCACAACGGCGACTTGGCCGAGCTCAGCACGATGGAAGCCTTCGAGACCTCATACACCGATCTCGTCCGCATCACCGGCATCACGCCGCAGGCCGTGGCACACGATCTCCACCCCGGATACCTGTCGACCCAGTGGGCTCGCGCCGTGCCCGCGCGGCAGCGCCCCTCCCGTCCAGCACCATCACGCCCATGTCGCGCGGCCGTCGCAGCACGGTGCGCGCCGGCGCCGAGGGCCTGGAAGACCTCTGCGCCGATGCGCCCCGGCCTTGCGGGGAACCCGGTCAGGCCACCGGGCCCGGGTTCAGGTGAGGCCGTCGATCAGGGCTTCGAGGCGGCGCTCGCCGTCGCGGGTCTGGGCCCCGGCGGCCAGGGCCGCCTTGCCGAGGCGGTCTGCGGCGGGAGCGCTGAAGAGCCGGCCGAAGAGTTCATCGGCCTTCCGCAGTCCGTCGGCGGTGGAAGCCGCCGCGGCGTCCACCGCTTCGGCCGTGGCGCGGGCGACGCCGGGCGCCAGGGCGGCGATGCGGTGGGCGAGGGTGTCGACGACGTGGTCGAGTTCGGCACTCGGTACGGCCCGGTTCACCCAGCCGATGCGTTCCGCGGTCGTGGCATCGATCAGCTGTCCGCTGAGGATGATCTCCAGGGCGCGGGCGCGGCCGACGAGGGCCGGCAGGTAGGCGGTGCCTCCCGCGCCCGGGATGAGGCCCATCCGGTCTTCCGGCTGTGCCAGGCCGGCGTGCTCGCGTGCCGCGAACCGCATGTCCATCGCGGACAGCAGTTCCGCGCCGCCGCCGCGGGCCAGCCCGCGCAGCTTGGCGATGGTGATCTGCGGCAGCGCCCGGATGCGTTCGTGCAGCCGCATCATCGGGTTCAGGGACGGGTCCTGCTCGGGCGCGAGGTCGAGCGCCGCGAACGACTCGGGGTCGTCGGCGATCCGCATGTCGCCGTGCGCCACGAAGAATTCCGGGTCCGCGCTGTCGAAGACGATGACCCGGACGTCATCGTCGCCGGCCATGGAGCCCGCGAACCGGTCCAGGTCCCTCATGAGAGCGGCGTCGAGCAGGTTGACTGGGGAGTTGTCGATGACGGCGTACGCCACGCCGCCGGAGGCGGAGACTTTGAGGGTCGAGTAGGTGTCGGTGTCGGTGTCGGTCATGGAACCTGCTCCCCCCTGGGCCGAACCCTTCAGGCCCCCCTGCAGGATCTGCTGGGATGGGTCGTCGACCATCTCGCCACAGTCGAAGCCACCCGCTCCCGCTACGACGAACAACGCACGGGCGTCCCTTCGAGCTGATGCTCGCCGGGCGACGACCTCCGCAACGGAGTCAAGTTCCATAACGCGCTTCCTGCCGCGCACCGAACACCCCGAGCCGGAACACGGGGCGCTCACCGGCGTACGTGCCGCCCGCTTCGCCGACACGCCAGGAATGGTACCGTCCCGGAATGATTCATGCTGCGAATGATTTTCGTCGCGAACGTGCTCTACGCGCCGTGAACGTACTGGTGGCGGCCGGATCAGCGGCGTTCGGCGCGCTGGCCCTGTTCGCCCCCGCAGCATTCCCGGGCACCGCCACGGGAACGGGCCCTGCGCTCTTCGCCGAGATGTACGGAGCGCGCTCCCTGCTGATCGCCGCGGCCGTGACCTGGCTCGCCGCCACCGGGCGCGACCTGCGCCTGATACTTCTCCTGGCCGGCGCCATCCAACTCGCCGACCTCGCAATCAACGCCGCATCCGGCTCCCCCGCCACCCTCCCGGGCCCCGCCCTGGCCGCCGCCATCCACCTCGTCTCGGCGCACCTCCTGCGCCCGACCCGCACCCGCCAGGGCGGCACACCCGCCCAGTGAGGCCGGGTACAGACGCCCCCACCCGCAAGATCCGGACCAGTCACGGCTCGCCATCACGCCCGACCACTGCAGGACCGCAAGACGTACAGGTCAGCACCCACGCAACTGCTACACCACCAACAGCCGAAGTACTTGTTGGCGTCGTACTCGCCCAAGGAGCGGGGGCTTCTTCTAGAGGAACGCAGAAAACCCTGACCTGGTCATTCGCCGATCAGTGACCTCCCTCTCGCCCCGTGTGGCGCGGGAGCCGATATACGCCTCACCCCCACTCTCCGCCACCGCTGCACTCGTCCTGACCAGTGCTCCCGGTCTATCTCTGGTCCAAGACCGGGCTCGCTCCGCAGCCGCGGCGCCCTGGCTGAGGCGGTTCCATTCCTGTTCGGACTGCTCGATGAAACGGTTGGCCTGTCGCCGGACGCCTTCCGGGAATTTTGCGTAATGGCGGAAGAGGGCATCGATGTTCTGGCCGACCCGGCGAACGCATTCGGAGGGGCCATGCCGGAGGACGTCGCGGCATCGAACTGCAAGAGCAGCACGCCGCGGCCCCGGATCTTCGGCGAAAGGTAGGTCCCGCCGTCATCTGTGGCGAAGTCAGGGGGGAGCATGAGTAGTGCCGTGATTGCTCTGATCGTTGGGGTGTGCGGTGTGATGGGCACGCTGCTGGCGCCGGTCCTCTCCCAGCGCTCTCAAGCCAGAGCACTGGAAGCGGACTTCGAAAGGCACCAGCAAGCCGAGCAAGCCCAATGGCAGCGCGAGCAGGAGCGTGTGGGGCTGGAGCAACGGCGCACCTGCTACGTGGACACGAATGCCGCGTTTCGCAGGTATCGAGTTGAGTTGATGAACTTCCTCTACCTTGTCGACCGTGGCGAGGTGGACGAAGCAGTCGGCCAGGCGCTGGAAACAGCTCGCCAAGCGCATCACGTGGCCTTTGCCGAGGCCCAGATGGTTGCTTCCGACACAGTGCTGAGATATCTGGATGGGCTGGCCATTGCGCTCGGGAAGAGCTACCGGAAGACGAAGAACCTGGAAGAGGGGCACCCAGAACCAGACGGGTCCTTCGCAGAGATTGAGGCATACCTGAACTGGCTCTGGGAGCGTTGGGATGTGATGCGGGACGCTATGCGTGCTGATCTAGGCATCAGCGACGTACCGCGCCCACCACCGTCCAGCGGCTCCCCGTGAGCGCGGGATGCCCCGGTACGGCCCTTGGTGGGCACCGGAGGGCCGCGCGGGCGCAGCGAGCCTGCAAGGATCGCGCGGCCGAAGGCCGCTTCTTCAGCTGACGGGGCGCGACTTGTCGTGGCTGGAGGACAAGCTGGACTTCTTCCTGGCGTTACGGATGACCTGAGGTGCGGGGCACCCTCGGGCCTCTCTTTTCACCGGAACGCAGCAGAGCTACAGCCCCAGCGGCCTACGCACATCGTCGCCCACTTCGACTCCCTCGCCGAATGGGCGTAGGTCCGCTTCGCATCCTTCCCGACGTCGCCGCCGGCGTCGTGAGCGTCTCGGTCTGCCGGCTGCTGACCGGGGCATCGCCTCCTGACCAGAACGAGACAGTACAGCGGCCTTGGGCAGTTCCATGAGCGCTGCCTGTCGGCGGACCTGGCGTTGGAGCGCGCCGTTCCGGTGAGGTGTGTTCGGGTGGGCGAGCCCGGTGGTACGGCCGGTATGGGGCGACGGTACCCGGGGCGGGTCTCGCCGGTTCGCTGAGTTATCTTGCGAGGCGGGATAGGGCAGGGAGGGACGGGAAGTGCGGTGTCCAGCGCTGCGGTCTGCGGCGCCGTCGGCTCCCGCGCCATCGCGGCTCCCGTACCGTCGAGGCCCGCACCGTCGCGGTTCCCGTACCGAGGATGAGGAGGTCCGCCGTGGCAGACGGCCGTGGGGCAGAGTCGACAGCGGCCCAGCGCGCCTATGCCGAGATCGCCGAGCGCATGGCCTCGGGAGAGCTGCGCCCCGGGATCTGGCTGCGGGAGGAATCCCTGGCCGCCTCGATGGGGATCAGCCGTACGCCCGTACGCGAGGCGTTGCGCAAGCTCCACTCCGAGGGGCTGGTCCGGATCGAGCGCAACCGGGGCGCGCAGGTCGTGGCCTGGAGTTCCGAGCAGGTGGCGGAGATCTACGGGCTGCGCACCGTGATCGAGGGATACGTGGCGGGGGTGGCCGCCCAGAAGATCGGGGCGGAGGATCTGGCCGCGCTCGAAGCGAACCTCGCCGAGTACGAGCAGGCGATCGCGGAGGGCGGCCGCGCGGGCAGGCAGCGAGCCGTCGGGCTGAACAACGACTTCCACGCGATGTTGCTGGCGGCCACCGGCAACGACGGCCTCGTTCATCTGCTGACGGGCGTGCTCGGGCTGCCACTCGTACGCCGTACGTTCCTTCAATACACAGAGCGCGACCTTGCGCGCAGCGCCGAGCACCACAGGGGGCTCATCGAGGCGCTGCGCCGCAGGGACGCGATCTCAGCCGAGATGATCATGAAGGTGCATCTCAGGGCTGCCCAGCAGTCGGTGCTGGAACGGCAGGAGCACGACACCCCCGCAGACGGTTGACGAGCCACGCCGACAGCGCGCCGGTCACGAACGCCCCGGCCACCGGCGCGTAGCGGCGGAAGACGGGCCATACGAAGGCCACCGCGTTCAGCTCCGCACCGCCCGGGTCGGCGGGGGCGGAGGCTGCCGCAACCGAACCCGGCGACCGCTGCCCGGCCGACTGCCCACCGGCGGCCGGTTGCCCATCGGCGGCCGACTGCTTCTCGGCGGCCAGCATCGCTTCGAGGTTCCCCGCGAACTGCCCGATCAGCCGCGCCCCCACATCCGCCATCGCACTGCGCCCGAACTGGGCCACCTTGCCGGTGATCTGGAGCTGGGTCGCCACCGAGACGCGGGTGCCGGCGCTGCCTTCGGGCGCCAGGTCGACGGTGACGACGGCTTCGGCCGACCCCTTTCCGCTGCTCTCGCTGCCGCCGGCGTCGAGCACCATGCGCCGCTTTTCCGCGTCGCGTTCGCGGAAGGCCGCCGTGCCTCCGTAGCTGACCTTGATGGGTCCGACTTTGACGGTCACCGTCCCCTCGTACGAGCCGTCGTCCTTGGGGAGCACGCTCGCGCCCGGCATGCAGGGGGCGATCTTCGGTACGTCGGTCAGTAGGGCCCAGGCTTCCTCGGGCGCGGCCGGGACGACGAAACTGTTGGTGAACTCCATGCTCTACTCCGCTCTACTCCTCGTGTGTGTATCGGTGGGCAGCCGCCGTGTCGGCCCCGCGAGTGGCCGCCGTGTCGTCCCGGTGCGGCGTGGCCGCCGCCGCGTCCTCGGCCGCGATGCCGCTCTCCACCGCCTCCCCGACAGCGCTGACGACGCCGTTGTAACCCGTGCAGCGGCAGAGGTTGCCGGACATGGCGACGCCGATCTCTTCTCGGGTGAGCGGCTGCCGGGCGCAGACGAGGTGGTGTGCGGACAGGAGCATCCCAGGCGTGCAGAAGCCGCACTGGAGTGCGCCGTTCCGGGAGAAGGCGTCCCGCAGCCTGTCCGCGTCGGGGCCTCCCAGGCCCTCGACCGTCACCACTTCACTGCCTTCGCAGGATCCGGCCAGGGTGAGGCAGGCACGCGTCGGCAGCCCGTCCACCGTGACGGTGCAGGCCCCGCACACCCCCTGCTCGCAGCCCAGATGCAGGCCGGTCAGGTCGAGTTGGTCGCGCAGCAGGTCGGCCAGGGTGGTACGGCCCGCCGTACGCACCGTGTGCGGCCGGCCGTTGACGGTCATCTGAACGGTGATCTCATGCATCCGGCATCATCCCTTCATCCCTCCTTCATCCCTTCCGCAGCCCGTAGCGCGCGGTGGACCGTGACCGCGTGCAGTTGCAGCGCGTACCGCGCGGTGGAATCGAGCTCCGACGGGTCCTGTCCCGTGTCCTGTGCGAGGGGCTCTACGAGGCGAGCGGGCTCCAAGTCGGCTGATGTTCCACCGCGGACGGCCGCTTCGGTGGCGCTCAGCCGCAGCGGGCGGTCGGCTGCCGCGCCGAGCCACAGCTCGATGTCCTGCCACGGCCCATCCGCGTCCCGTTCCCGTTCCCGTTCGCCGAGGACGACGCCCAGCGACTGGGCGAACTCGCCGGGCTTGCGGCACATCTTGTACATGCCCCACCGCGTCGAAGCGGCGAGGCGCCGCACCTCCACCTCGGTGATGAGCTCATCGGGTTCCAGCGCGGTGGTGAAGAAGCCGAGCAGGAGTTCCCGTACGGGGACGGCGCGCGTGCCGCGTACGGAGCGGGTGTGCACGGTGGCGTCCAGGGCGGACATGACCGTGGGCCACTCGGCGGAGGAGTCGCTGTGCGCGAGGCTGCCGCCCACGGTGCCGCGGTTGCGGATCGCCGGGTAGCCGATGCCGGCGGCAGCGTACGGCAGCAGGCCCCGGGTGACGTCCGGTACGAGCTCATGCTCGAATCGCATGTGGGTGGTGGTCGCGCCGTAACGGGCGCCCGTGGACGTCTCCCGAACGGCGCGCAGCGCGTCGACGCCGGTGAGGTCGATCAGCGTCTCCGGCTCGGCCAGCCGCATGTTCATGATGGGGACGAGGCTCTGGCCGCCGGCGATGACCTTGCCGTCGTCGCCGGCCCCGGCGAGCAGTTCGACGGCCTCGTCCACGGTGGTGGGCCGGTGGTAGCGAAAGGCTGGTGCCTTCATCGGGCCGCCTCCGTCCTCGCGCCGGCCTCGGCGGCCGGCCGGTTCGCCTGGAGGGCCGTCCACACCCGCTCCGGGGTCATGGGGGTCTCGTTGACCTCCGTGCCGAACTCGCGCAGCGCGTCCCGTACGGCGTTGGCGATGGCGGCGGGCGGCGGGATGGCCCCGCCCTCGCCGGCGCCCTTGACGCCGAACGTGGTGTGCGGGGACGGCGTCGACATGTGCTCGATCCTGATCCGCGGCACCTCGGTGGCCCCCGGCAGCAGATAGTCCAGAAAACTCGTCGACTTCGGCTGCCCGTCGGCGTCGTGCACGATCTCCTCCAGGAGGGCGTTGCCGATGCCCTGGGCGACGCCGCCGAGGATCTGGCCGTCGACGATGAGGGGGTTCACGACCGTGCCGCAGTCCTCGACCACTCCGTAGTCGAGAATCCGCACAAATCCGGTGTCCAGGTCGACCTCCACCACGGCCGCCTGCGTGGCGTAGGTGAACGCGCCGGTCTGCACGTCCGGCCGGTAGTGGCAGGTGACCTCCAGACCGGCCTCGACGCCCGGTACGTGGTCGGGGGTGAAGAGGAACTCCTTGGCCAGCCGCGCGTAGCCGACCGAACCCCTCTTCCCCACCACGGCGTGGTCGCTCAGGGCCAGGTCCTCGACGGGCTCGTCCAGGAGTACGGCGCCGATGCGCAGGACCTTCTCCGCGAGCGCCTGGGCGGCCCGGTGCGTGGCTCCGCCCGACATCACCATGGAGCGGGAGGCGAAGGTGCCGTCACCACGCGGGGTGATCGCCGTGTCGCCGTGCAGCACGGTGACCCGGTCGGGCTCGACGTCGAAGGTCTCGCTGACGACCTGCGAGAGGGTGGTCTCCAGGCCCTGCCCATGGCTCTTGATCCCGACGCTCAGGACGAAGCTCCCGGTGGCGTCCATCGCCAGCCGGGCGCCTTCGGTTCCGATGGTGACGGCCAGTCCGCGGGCGGCCCATTCGATGCAGCCGTGCGCGGTCTGCTCGGTGAAGGAGGCGTACCCGACGCCGATGCGCCGACGGGCCGTGGCGGGCAGGGCCTGTTGACGCGCGCGCCACTCGTCGTGCCCGATGAGGGCGGTCGCACGGCGTACGGCTTCGGGGTAGTCGCCGCTGTCGTAGACCTTGTTCGCGACGGAGGTGAAGGGCATGTCCTCGCTGCGCACCATGTTCTTGATGCGCATCTCGTACGGTTCCATGCCCAGCGCGAGGGCGAGTTCGTCGATGGTGCGCTCGATGGAGAAGGCGGCGGAGGGCCGGGCGACGCCGCGATAGGGGCCCGAAGGGGTCTTGTTGCTGGCCAGGCTCCGGGTACGGAAGCGGTAGTTCGGCAGCCGGTAGGGGCCGGGGATCATCGCCGAGGCCATGGTGGCGTCCATCGTCGCCGTCCATGGGTGCACCGAGTACGCCCCGCTGTTGACGAGGATGTCCGCGTCCACACCCAACAGCGTTCCGTCGGCCGCCGCGTAGGCGGTGACCCGGTGTCGGTGATCACGGGCCTGCGTGGAGGCGACCTGGGCCTCCCAGCGGTCCTCCACCCAGCGCACCGGATGGTCGACCTGGGTCGCGATGGCGGCGAGCGCGATCTCCTCCGGGTAGACGGAGCACTTGCTTCCGAACCCGCCTCCCATGTCGGGGGCGATCACCCGCACCCGCCGGGCCTGCATGCCGAGTTGGAGCGCGATCATGTCGCGGATCATGTGCGGCGTCTGCGTCGAGGACCACACCACGAGTTCGTCGGCCGACCGGTTGTAGTGCGCGATCACCCCTCTGGTCTCCAGCGGCACGACGGCCTGCCGGTTCATCGTGTACTCGCGGGTGACGGCGACCGCCGCCTCGCGGGCCGCCGCGTCCACGTCGCCCACTTCGCCGGAGGTGGTGGCGAAGACGTTGTCCGGCCAGTCCTCGTGCACTCTCGGCGCGCCGGGGGCCAGGGCCGCGTCGAAGTCGACCACGGCAGGCAGCGGTTCGAGGTCCACCCCGACCCGGCCGGCCACGTCCTCCGCCTCCGCCCGGGTGCCGGCGATGGCCAGGGCGACCGGCTCTCCGACGTAACGCACCTTCCCCGACGCCAGGTTGGGCAGCGGCGCTTCGCGGAACCCCTCCAGCGTCGAAGTCGCCGTCAAGGGTTCGGCGAAGGGCGCGAGCCGCTCGGCGGTCCACACCGCCGCGCGGTCCTCCTCCGGGACGGAGATCGCGCGGATGCGTCCGTGCGCGGCCTGGCTCCGTACGAACGCGATCTCGCGCAGCCCGGGAAGCCGCATGTCGGCGACGAAGCAGCCCCGGCCCGCCAAGTGCCGGGCGTCCTCCCGGCGAGGTTCTCGCGCCCCGACCCCGTGCCGCCGTTCCGGAACGGTCCTCTCGGTACTCATCAGGCTCACCTCACTCGTAGTGGGCTGCCGCTCGGTACTGCTGCGGCTGCCCGTACGGCCAAGACCGTATACAAAAGCAGCGAGATGGACAACGGTAGCCCGCATGTCGCGGCAGCGGCATCACCGGCGTTCTGCGGCGCAACGGGCCTTAGGTTGAAGGCTCGACGACACCGAGCCTTGCCGCTCTGACACCACATCAGGGTCGGCCCGCATCCCGTAGAACGGGGCCGGATGCGGAAAGTTGTATACGAACCTTCGTTACGGTCGGCCGGTCGGCCGACCCAGCGCCGTCATGCGCGAGATGGAACGGGCTGCCCGTCGCGTTCGGACGAGAGCAGCCCGCGCCTTCCGCTACTCTCTTCCCCTCCGTTTTGCTCCATGCCCCAGGAGGCAGAATGCTCGGCATTCAGGAAATATCCGACCGGTTGGAGATCCAGGAAATGCTGGTGGCTTACGCCACCGCGATCGACGGTCAGGATTTCGACGCCCTGGACCGGATATTCACCGACGACGCTCATATCGACTACACGGCGTTCGGTGGTCTCGCGGGAACCCGTGCCGAGATGAAGGAGTTCCTCGCGTCGAGCATGGGGCAGTTCACCGCGTGCCAGCATCTGATCGGCAACCCGGAGATCCGCGTCGACGGTGACCGCGCAACGGGACGGGTGATGTGTCTGAACGCACTCGGGATTCCGGTCGAGAACGGCGATCCCCGGATCGCGCTGCTGGGCATGTGGTACATCGACGAGTACACACGCACCCCGGAGGGCTGGCGGATTTCCCGGCGCAGTCAGGAGCCCAGTTGGACGCAGGGGCTCGGCGACGTCTCCGAACGCACACGTGACCCGCGCTGACCCGCGCTGAGCCGCGTACCAGGGCGGCGAGGCGCCCCTCGACCCACGTCCATCCGAGCGGCGGGGCCGGCAGCAGGGCAGCTGCCGGCCCCGAGGCTTGCTTCCCTGCCTGGATTCAGCCGGTGACAGCCGCGCCGTACTCTCGGCTTCGCGCAGGTGAGGAAGGTGAGGCAGGCGAGCCTGTGCGGTTGACGGCCCGGTCGGGGGTGTCGCGGTCAGGACTTGGCGACGGTGCGAGTGACGGTTTTCGGTGCGACGCGGAGCATCGTCGGCAGCAGCCGCGTCGCTCCTGGGAGCGCCATCGGCCGCCGGGCCTCCAGCGCCTTGAGCGTCACTGCCGCGACCTCGGCGGGGGAGGTTTTGCGTCCTTCGACATGCGCGTTCATGGGCGTGTCCACGAGCGGGGGAAGCACCTCCAGCACGTGGGTTCCCCGGGGAGCCAGTTGTCGTCGCAGCCCCTCGGCGAAACCGTGGAGTCCCGCTTTCGCCGCACCATAGGTCGGGGCCCGAGTGGGTGACACCAACGCGTAGCCCGCTGTGACGAACACGATGCCGGTCATTTCGGGCCAACGGGCCAGGACCTCACCCGTCAGGTGAATGGGCGAGGCGAAGTTGAGGGCGAGTTCGTTTTCGAGCGCGTCGGTGGCTTCCGCGCCAGTCGCGAAGTTCCGCTCGATGAACGTACCGGCATTGTTCACCAGGACGTCGAGTCGGCCGAAGCGGTCTGCGACGGCGTCCAACATCGCGGCCCGCTCCCGTGCGACGGTGACGTCGGCTTTGATGGCCAGCGCGTCCGGATGCGCATGGGAGAACCGGTCAAGAGCGGCTTGCGAGCGACCGCAGACCGCGACCGCGGCGCCCTTCCTCATGAACGCCTCCGCCACCGCCATACCGATGCCCGACGTACCGCCGGTGACCAGTGAGACCTGTTCCATCTGCGCGTGCCTCTTCCCTTGGATATGCAGTGAATACCATGTGTGTAGAAGAATCCAGGAGTTGTCGCAAGGAGGCACTTTTATGAAACAAGGTCACCCCGTGGATACCGAGGACTGCCAACGGGTCACGGACGCGCTGGACCGGATCGGCAGCAAATGGTCGGTTCTCGTCATGATGCAGCTGGACACCCGACCGAAACGCTTCAACGAGTTGCGGCGGGCCGCTGCCGGAATCTCGCAGAAAATGCTCGCCTCGACCCTGCGCGGACTGGAGCGCGACGGCTTCGTCACCCGGACCGTACTGCCGACCAGCCCGCCAGGCGCTGTCTACGCACTCACCGACCTCGGCGGCGAACTGGTCGTGCCGATCACAGCACTCGGCGCCTGGGTCCTCGACAACGTCGACCGGATCGAGTCCGCCCGCCACCACTTCGACACGGCGCAGGCCACAGAAACGCTCTCCCCTCCCAGTTGACATCGAATCCGGGAGCCGGATTCCCGGAAATATTCCACGTGAAGTACGCGCGGCTCTCAGTTCTCCGGTCGGCGAGCGGGCGGCGCGCGATCAGCGCCGGGATCTTCATCGCGTACTCCCGCCCCCCCCGCTGTGGCGAAGAGGTCCGGTCGGCCTCTGGCGGGTGGACGCCGACGCGAGGAAGCTCTCAAGGACTCGGCCCTCGGGCGGCCTTCGGGCCGTGCCGCGACGGCTCCAGAGGGGAGCCCGACGATGACGCCCGCACCCACGGCCCGGAACGCCGTCTCCTGGATGTCGACCAGACCCGGGACGCGAGGCCCGGCCGTGTCTGTCGTGGTCCTGAGGCGCGCCCGCGGCGTCACGCGGAGTGAGCCCACGGCCTCATTCCATACCGCGGCACGCGCATCGCCCGGACCGGTCACCCCTTCGCTTGGGTGCGGCTTCGGTGTGCGCTATCCGGAGGCAGAGGAAGGGAAGACGCATGTCATATAGGGGAACCGCCGTTCTCGTGGGGCTGCTCTTCATCTCGTCGACGATCACCTTTTCCATCGGCAGTTCTCTCGTGCAGACCTATTTCTCGGATGAGGCAGCACATAGCGGAACGCTGATGGGCGGGGTCTCGCTGGAGTGGTGCACGGCGTTGGCGGTCGCGGTGATCGGCGTCGCGATGTTCCCGGTGCTGCGGCCCTACGGAAAGGAGCTCTCGGCGGGCTACCTCATTCTCCGGGCCATGGAGGGCACGGCGATCGTCGCCGTGGGGGTCTATTTCCTGGCGAGCCACAATCAGTACGAGGACTATGACCTGCTCGTCTACGCCCTGTCCGGTGCCGCTGGACTCGTCCTCTCCTGCCTGCTGTTGCGCTCCGGGCTGGCCGAACGGTGGCTGTCGCTGCTGGGAGTGGTCGGCTATGCCGCTCTGCTGGCGGGGGTGTTGACCGATGCGCTGGGAGCGGCCGATCTCGATTCCGGTGTCGGCATCGCGTTCCTGGTGCCGGGCGGCCTGTTCGAAATAGCGTTCCCGCTGCTGTTGATCTTTCGGGGCTTCCGCTCCCCCGAACCGGGTGCCCGCACGGAGGGCGTACGTACGGGGGATGGCCATACGGGGCCGACGTCCGACCGACCTCGCGGGTGACGGACCTCGCGGGTGACGGACTTCGCGGGTGCCGTCTGTCGCCGGAGAGCGGCCGGAGGTTTTCTCCAGTCGTGAGTCGCGGCATTTCGTCGCGGCATTTCCAAGCTTGGCATTCAACCGGGAGGGAAGCATGGAGGCTTTGGAGCCGACGAGCCGGGATATGCGCAGGGCGGCCCTGGCTGCCGGCATCGGGATTCTGGTGATGGCCGCGCTCGCCGTCTTCGCCAATTTCGCCGTCGTGGAACACCTTGTGACGGAAGGCGATGCCGAAAGGACGGCACGCGACATACGGGCGTCCGACGCGATGTTCCGTTCCGGTGTCGCCGCTCTGGCGCTGGTGGCCGTTCTCGATGTCATAGTGGCCTGGGCCCTGCTGACCTTCTTCGCACCGGTGCACAAGGGGGTCTCCACGCTGGCGGCGTGGTTCAGGCTCGCGTACGCGGCGGTGCTCATGGTCGCCGCGAGCCAGCTGGCCGGAGTTCCCTCGCTCGCAGCGGCCGACGGGCACGCGGGACCACAAGGTGCCGACCAGAGGCATGTCGAGGCACTGATGAAGGTCGACGCCTTTCACGACGTCTGGGATACCGGTCTCATTCTCTTCGGCTTCCACCTGCTGGCACTTGGATACCTTGCCTACAGGTCAGGGTACGTACCCAGAATCCTGGGTGTTCTTCTCGTGATCGCGGGGCTGGGCTATCTGACGGACAGTTTCGGCGCCCTGCTGTCCGCCGACTATGGGGCCGAAGTGGCCATGTTCGCCTTCGTCGGTGAATTCGTCCTGATGGTGTGGCTCTTGGTGAAAGGCAGGAACGTCACCGCCGAGGAGGCCCCCCGCAACCCGTGAACGGCAGGCTGCGGGGGTAATGGTCATCGGGTCTCCGAGCGTCGCGGCGGTGATTCAGCGACAGGTGGGCAGGTGCTGCGCCTGGACGTATCCCCAGCGACCGGACTTCGGCGCGTAGCCGAGGACCCAGGAATTGTAGGCGTGCTTTCCGCAGCGCTTGGTGGTGATATAGAACGGGTCTCCCGCCCTTACGTTGCCGATCGCGAAGGACTTGGGCGCGTTGCGCAGCGTTCCGACGTGGCCCGCCCCGACACGTAGGAGAGCCCGCTTTTTCTTGCCGGCGTGGGAGGCGTTCATCCGGACGTTCGTGACTTTCCCGTTGCCGTCGACGGCGCGCAGGTCCGGCAGGCGCCGGCCCTGCTTGTCGTAGGCGTGGCGGTCGGCCAGACAGGACTTGGCGATGAATCCCCAGCTCGGTTCACCGGCCTTGGCGTAGTCGAGGACCAGTGCGTAGTTCTTGTAGGTGTACCGGACGCCGACGTGGTACCAGCCGCCGCGCGGTGTGCGCTGCCGCTTGTTCCACCCCCAGTCCGACCCTCCGGGCCTGGGGTAGTTGGCGTGGATGGAGCAGTTCGACCGGGTGAGGACGGTTCCGTGCGTGTAGCCGTTGTCGGCGTACGAGGGCGTGGACAGAACGGCGGGGGTCGCCGCGAGCGCGGCGACGACGACAACGGACGGTTTCCACAACCGCATGAGGACCTCCGGATGCCTGGTTGGCCGTGCCCACCAGGGCTGGGGGCACGGCACCAGTCCTAGGTGTCCAGGAAGCCGTCCCGCCAGGTCGCAGGTGTCCACGGACGTCCGTGGACACCTGGACACCCACGGACACCAATGGGCACTTGCGAGCACTCTCCGATCAGCCGTTCACATCGCAACGCGACCGCAGCGCCGGCCTGATAGAAGCAGCGGGTAACTTCCCCCCCTTTCAAGGGATGAACCTGATGACAGTCGGCCCTGACCCCGTCGCGGAGTGGCACAGCAAGATCACGAAGATCGCAGAGCGATCTGGTATATCCGTTCGGGAATTGGAAAAGAAGAGCGGAATCTCCAGGACGCAATGCCACCACGTCATGAAGGGCATCGAGATCTACCCGTGGCATACGACTGAAGCGATCCTCACCGTGTGGGGAGAACGGTCGGCCGCATGGATGCCGCTGTGGCGAGAAGCCCGTCGGGCGCTCGGGCGGACCACTTGTTCCCGTACCCCCGAAGCCCCACCGACCGTAGCGACTGCGCCAGAAGGAATCGCACCACCATCCGAAAAGCACGAGGTAATCACCGGGGCGAACCCGGACGACGCGGAGAAACCGAGCCTCTCGCCCCCTCCCCCGCCTGCGAATCCAGGAACACCACCAGAGACTGCTCCCCCGCCGCGCAAACGACCGAAGCGGATATGGGGTGTCCTGGCACTGGCCATCGCGGGCGTACTCACGCTGTGTCTCCGCGACGAGCTGCCGGGCGGATACGAAGCCATTCCACGGCCGTCGCCGCCCACACGGGCAGCGCTTTCTCCCTCCCCGCCGTTGTCACCTGAGCACCCGTCCGGACCATCACCGAGCCGGCGTCCCGAAGCTCCCCTTCATTCCTCGGCGGCCCCTCCTCGTGGGCGCCATACTTCCGGGAGCAAGGAGAACGGCGGAAACAAAGCGCCGACACCAGCACCTCGTGGTCCGCGTGCCGCCCCTCCCCTCGATTCACCTGCCCCCCGGGCCGGCCTTGCCTCGAACTGCCGTCAGCTGCGCCAGTACGCGGTGACCGATGACGGCGACGTCCTGGACGCCTCTGGGAAGGACATCGGGGACGTCACCAAGGGAGACCGCTTCAACGTCGAGCCCGATCAGCCCGCCCACCCCTACCGGCACCGCTACCACGGCACCGTCGGTGACGGCGATCTGACCGGATACGTCGATCAGGACAAGCTGCACCGTACGGGTTCGGTATGCGCATGATGGTGCATGTCCGGCGCCGGGCCGGCTACGTCAGGGACGCCGACTGGGCGGCGTCGTAGACGGCCTGCTCCTCGTCGCCGAAGTGGGTGGAGCTCATGTTGGGACCCTGCTGCCAGCCGAGAACGCCGATGATCTGGCCGGGATCGTCGTAGCGGGAGAAGACTCCGACCTGGAGTCCCTCGCCGGTGGCGGGGTCGAATCCCTGCAACACGGCTCCGCCGCTGCATCCGGGCGACAGGGCCCCGGGCAGCACATCGCTGTAGTAGACGGGGTCGGCCCAGGTGGGGCCCTGGGCGACCATGAGGCTTCGGCCGTCGAAGGTCCGCTGGAGCTCCCGGGGGACGTGACCGGGGCGGTAGTAGTTGCGTTCGTTGATGGTCGGGTAGCCGAAGACGTGGTCGACCTGCCGCTGCGGCTGGTTGAAGCCGATGCGCTGGGCGCCGGTGACCTGGGCGATCGGCCGGGGATCGTCGGGGTTGGCCACCAGGACCGCGGCCATGTCGTGTCCCAGCAGCCAGTCGGCGCTCCGGCTCCAGGTGTCGGTGAACCATTCGCGGGTCACTCCCCAGACCCCGTACGGGGCGATGTCCTTGCCGGGGAGCTTCGTGCTGGTGGTGTGACGGGGCAGGTTCGCTCCGTTGAATCCCGGCACGAAGGCCATGTTGGTGACCACGATGTTTCCGAAGCCCACGTCGATCGGAGTGTGGACGCGCAGGCAGTGGGCGGCGGTCGCCACGACGCTCTGGTTGGCGCCGCCCACCACGTCGCCGGAGCACGCTGCTTCCGTGACGGCGCCGTTGTCGAGGTTCTTGTACTCCATGAAGAACTTGCCCGCGGTGCGCGAGACCAGCCCCGCCTTCCGCGGCCACGGCCTGCTGAGGTCGTCCCAGCCTCCCGGGGGCGGAGTGGCGTCCTGGTCCTCGTGGTTGAGGCCGACCGAGGCCATCTTCGCGAGAGTCCAGTGCTCCACTTCGGCCCTGAGCCGCTGCTGATGGTCCGCACCGGCCGGGACCAGCGGAGTGAGTTCGAACGCGGGCGCGTCGGCCCGTACCGGGGACGCGTCGGCCCGTGCCGCGGACGGGTCGGCCTGTGTCGGGGGCGCGGCGAGGAGCAGCGCGGTCACCATTGCGAGCACGCCGAGCAGGGTCGTTCTCGTGCGCCTCGGCAGCTTCCCGATGGACGAGATGGACAAGGGTGTCCTCCTTGAGGACGTGAGAGGTGAGAGGTGAGACGTGGGGCGTGAGACGTGAGACATGGAACGTGAAACATGGGACGCGGGAGGTGGGGCGGGAGAGGCGGTTGCGATGGCTTCGGACGATTTCCGCGTCCGGCCCTACGGGTTGGTGGTCACCTCGAAGCCCGCGCCGAACACTCCCGCGGGGGCGGCGGCGGTGTCCCGGGCGCGCAGGTCGGCGAGGATGTTGGCCGAGCTGGTGTACAGGAAGGGTGGCAGATTCAGGGTGATCCCCTTGGTGATGCCGGCCCAGGGGCCCGATGCCTGGAAGCCGTTGGCCGGTGAGGGGAGGTCGGTTCCCGGTACGTGCCAGATCGCCGGTCCGCCCGAATCGCCGTGCATGTTCGCGGCCGGCGACCGGTAGACGCCGTCGGCGTTGTCCACGACGGTCCCGTACCACACGCCCGTCTGCCCGGAGGTGATGATCTCATTGCTGCCGGTGGCGAGCAGCCGCTCGTTGTCGAGCGCGGGGTCCAGGGCATTGGGGCTCGCGACCCCTCCGGGGACCTTCAGCTCGCCCGTCTGCTTCAGGTACGGCCCTTGCGAGGAGAGCGTCACCTGCGGGACCAGCTCGATGACCATGTAGTCCTTGGTCACGTGCCCGGTCTGGGAGCCCTCCGGGTCCTTGAAGTAGCGCACGTATCCGATCGGGCCGAAGTCCGGGTCCGCTCGGTCGTACACGGGGGCGATGTCGTCGGGGATCTCGCGGTCCGCGTACGGGGGATCGTTGAGGCAGTGGCCCGCCGTGATGGCGATCTTGTGCCGGTACTTGTCGTTGCCCACCGCGCCGAGCGTGCAGAACGCGTCTGGCATCGACGGGCTGAAGATGATCTGCATCGCGTTGAAGACCCGTTTGGTCGGCTGGGTATGGGCGGCGTCGGCGTGAGCGGCACCGGCGTGGGCGGTGCCGGCCCCCACGGTGCAGAGCAGCGCCAGGCTCAGCAGGAGGGTGCGCAGTCGCTTGATCACGTACGTAACCCTGTCTGTCGGAAAGAAGATCGGAAAGAAGATCGGAACGGACATCGGAGCGAGGACTGGGGCGGGGGTCGGAGCCGCCAAAGGGCAGGCGGTGCGCGAAAAGGCAGACAGGCGCGGAGCGTCAGGCACGCGCGAGGGTCAGGCGGACGCGAAGGCCGCTTCCAGGCGTGGCACGAAGTCGGCGAAATCCTGCGCCCAGCAGTCGTAGCTGTGGCCGCCGTCGCAGCTCCCCCAGCCGGAGCCGTCGCCGTAGTCCACGTAGTGGTACGGGTATCCGAGTGCGTCCAGATGCTCCTTCACGTGCTGCGCCGCCGATCTGACCCAGAACTCCGGGTTGGCGGGGTCGCCCCGGCCGTCGCCGGTGTAGAGCGAGATGCCCATGCCGCTCAGCCGGTCCATGTGCGTGGACGGGTCCGCGTCGTTCCAGCGCCAGTCGGCGCCGAGGACCGGGTACGGCGTGCCGAAGATCGCGTCGCTGGACACCGCGGGCCCGAAGTCGAGCGGGCAGTCGGGGGCGCCGGAGCCGCAGAGCGGTGCGCCGATGTTGGTGAGCGTGGCGACCACGGCCGCCCGCATCACGGCGTGGTCCCGTGAGAGGTCGACCGCGCCCGAGAACGCCCCTGCCTGGCTGAACAGTTCGGGGTGCGCCTGGGCGTAGTGCAGGGAGCCGAAGCCGCCCATCGAGAGGCCGGTGACGGCCCGGCCCTTCTTGGCCGCGATGGTGCGCAGGTTGGCGTCGATGAACGGGATCACCTGGTCGATGTGGAAGTTCTCCCAGTTCTGCGCGCCGGCGGCGGTCTTCTGGTCGAGCCAGTTGCTGTACCAGCCCCGGCGGCCCCCGTCCGGGATGACCGTGATCATCGACTGGGCCGCGAGGAGGGCGGGGTAGGCGAGCCGCGGGTTGCCCGGGTCGTCGGAGGCGCCGTGCAGGAAGTAGAGCACCGGGTAGCGCTTGGCGGGGTTGGCCGCGTAGTCGCCGGGCAGCAGGATGCGGATGCGGTGCTCACCGGCGACTTGAGCCGTCTTCACGGTGATCACGAAGTTGGTGGCGGAGCCGGATACGGAGCCGGTCTGGGTCAGGCCGAAGCCGTCGGTCATCTTCGGCGGGCCCGAAGGCTGCGCGTGCGCGGCGGGCGTTCCCAGTAGGAGCAGGAGGGCGGCGGCCACCGCGGCGACCGCTGCCTTGGCGCGCGGGAGCCGTACGGACAGGGCTGGTCTCATCAGGTGTCCTCGGGGTTGGCTGGGTGCCATGGGGCCGGTGGTGCGCTCGGACACCGGAAATCTCACCGCAGTGCCGCGCGATGCGCCATACAAGGCGGTGGCCCGATTGCGCCACTGGCGCAAGTGCGCCGGTCGCGCAGTATGCTGCGGCGGCCGGGAGGACCGGCCCGGTACGGGCGAAGGGGGCTCCGTGCACGACGTGTTGGACCCGGACTCCGACCGCGGGCGCGTCTACCGGTCCCTGGTCGGCCACCCCCGTGAGCCCGCGGGCAGGCTGGCGGCCCGAGCCGGGCTGAGCGAGGCCGTCGCGCGGGCGGTGCTGAAGGAGCTCGCCGCCCAGGACATCGTCGTCACGACGGTCACCGGTGACGAGGAGTCCTGGGAGGCGCTGCCGCCCACACAGGTCGTCGAGGCGCTGGCGCAGCGCGACGCCGCCCTGTGGACGGCCCGACGCCGGACCGGGGCGGAACTGGAACAGCTCTACCGCTTCGCGAGGAGGGACGCCGGTCATTACGGCGCGCTGGAGGTCGTGGAGGACGCCGCCCGCGTCCTCGACGTGAGCCGGCAGCTACAGCGGTCCGCGCGCCACCAGCTGCGAACCATCGACACGCCGCCGTACTCCGGCACGGTCGACCACTACCTCGGACAGGAGGCGCTCCAGTGCGAGCGCATGGCCACCGGGGTCGTCTACCGCACCATCTACCACGGGTCCGCGTTCGACGACCCCATCGCGGGGCCCAACATGACCCGCATGATCGCGGCCGGGGAACAGGCGCGGACGCTGGACGACCCGCCCATGAAACTCGCCATCGTGGACAGCGAGTTGGCGGTGGTCACCCTCGACGCCGATGACCGCCCCGGCGTCGTCTCCCTCCTGATACGCCCCTCCAGCCTCTTCCTGGCGCTCTCCAACACGTTCGAATCCCTGTGGAGACTCGCGGTCCCGGTGTCGGCTACGGGCACCGGAACCGGCACTCAGGTCGACGCCCGGGACCGCCAGATCCTCACCCTTATGGCCAGCGGCGCCACCGACGACGCGATCGCCCGACGGCTGGGGCTCGGCCGCCGCACCGTCGTACGCCGCGTCTCCGGCCTGCTCACCAGCCTGGGCGCCACCACCCGCTTCCAGGCCGGGGTCCAGGCAGCCCGGCGCGGCTGGCTCTGAGCCCTGCCTGCTATCACAGCCATGTCGTCGCCGGCCAGATGGTTACGGCCGCGGCGAGGACCAGCGTGATGTTGAGGGCGATCTGGCGGTCTCCGCGGCTCAGGTGAATTCTGGTCGCCCCGATCTGCAGGACCACGAACCCGATGGCCGCAGCCAGGGCCAGCCAGGGCGCGATGCCGGTCAGCGGCGGGAGGATCAGCCCGATCGCGCCGAGCACTTCGATCACCCCGATGGCCCTGACGGCCGGCATCGGCGTGCTGTCCACCCAGGCCATCATCGGCCGGAGCTGCTCCCGGCTCCGGACCACCTTCACCCCGCCCCCGTAGAGGTAGAAGAGAGCGAGCAGGCCGGCGACAATCCAATATGCGACGTTCACAATTCCCATCCACGGCCACCAGTTGCAGGTGACCTCATCCTCAACAGGGGAGAACCAAAAAGGGGAGTACCGACAAATGCACACGCGGGTGCGTAAGCGCTCCGGACCTTGAGAGGTCGGAGACGCCGGGGCCGCACGGATCCGGTACCGGGCGGCCGGGTGGCCGGGCAGCCGAGTGGCCGGGCGGCCGGGCGGCTTTATCCTTCGGGTTTCTGGACGAATTCGGTGGCGGGTTCGGTGGCATAGCGGCTCATCACTTGGATGTTCGCCTGCGGCGTCATCGCCTGGCCGCTGGCGATCATGTCCTGGAGGTCGCGGAAGTACTGCACGTACAGGTCCGGCGTGAAGGTACTGAGCATGACGGCCGGTTGGTCGGTCGTGTTGGCGAAGGTGTGCGGGGCTCCGGGCGGGACCAGCACGAACGTGCCGGCGGGCGCGTCGTAGTCCTGCTCGCCGACCGTGAACCGGACCGCGCCGGAGATGATGTAGAAGCCCTCGTCGTGCTGGGCGTGACGGTGCTGCGGCGGTCCGGGCGTGTGCGGCGCGAGGACGGACTCGGCGAGCCCGAGGCGGTGCCCGGTGTTGCTGCCGTCTTCGAGGACGCGCAGTCGCGTGGTGCCCAGGACGATCGTCTCCCCGTCGCCCGGACCGACCACCGACACGGCGGGGTCGGCGATCGGCTCACTGGCCCTGTGTTCGTCAGTCATGCCTCGATTCCACTTGCCAGGGCGCCGCGACGTCCAAGACCCGTTTCGAGGCGTCGATACCGTACGGGTATCGTCGCAGCATGGAGCTACGCACGCTGCGCTATTTCGTGGCGGTCGCCGAAGAACTCCACTTCGGCCGGGCCGCCGGCCGGCTGCACATGAGTCAGCCGCCGCTGAGCCGCGCGATCAAGCAGTTGGAGACCGAGGTCGGCGCCGCGCTGTTCAACCGTTCCTCCGCCGGCGTCACGCTCACTTCGGCAGGGGCGGTACTGCTCGACGAGGCGCGCGCCCTGCTAGACCAAGCCGACCGGGTACGCGTACGTGTGGCCGCGGCCGCCGGAACGGCGACCATCACCGTCGGCATCCTGGGCGACAGCACCGACCCGGGCGCAACCCGGCTGGCCAACGCCTACCACCGACTGCACCCGCACGTCGAGGTCCGCATCCGCGAGACCGATCTGACCGATCCCACCTGCGGGCTGCACGCCGGGCTGGTCGATGTCGCTCTGACCCGCGAGCCGTTCGACACGACCGGACTGGCCGTGCACGAACTTCGCACCGACCCCGTAGGGGCGCTGCTGCGCGCCGACGATCCGCTGGCCCGCCGCGACGGCCTGAAGCTGGCCGACCTGTCCGACCGCCGCTGGTTCCTGTTCCCGAAGGGCACCGACCCCGCCTGGCAGTCGTACTGGAACGGCGGGGAAACGCGCGAGGGGCCGGTGGTCCGCGCCGTCCATGAATGCCGGCAAGCCGTTCTCTGGAACGGCACGATCGGCATGACGCTCCTGGACCACGAACCGGGAGAGGGGCTCACCGTGGTGCCGGTGATCGACATGCCGCCGAGCCGCGTGGTCGTGGCATGGAACGCGACCGATACGAATCCACTGATCCGCTCATTCGTCCAGATCGCGACCGCCGCTTACCACGACTGAGCGACTCACCGTGGAGTCACGAGCCAGGCCCCCGACCCTCCGCCCGCGAGGGGGCGGAACTGGCGGCCGCCGCCTCGCAACTCGTCGACGCGCGCGCGAACGCGGGGGTCATCGGCGAACGTGGCGGTCAGCACGGTGTTCCGGTAGAGGCGTGCCTTCACCAGTTGCTCGGCGGTGAGCCGGTTCGGTCTGCGGCACAGTACGGCTATGGCGGCCCGGATGTCCTCGGGTGCATGCAGCCGGGGGGCCTGGGGCGGCGGCGGCAGCGGTGTCCCGCAGGAAGACGGTGAGAAGACCGATGACCGTGGAGTGGTCCACGAGGCCGGGAATAGCGGAAAGGTCCAGCCGTTCCCACTCGGTGTGCGTCAGATCGCCATTCCCTAAGACGCGTCGGACGAACTGACCGAGCAAAGGTCACGGGATCGATCAGCACAAGTCCCAGTCGGCTTGCGGCCCGCGTCCGCGGCGTCTGCGGGGTTCATTTACGCGGGTGGCGGATCTTGATCCGCCCCCGGTCGGCGACGCCGGCCAGTCGGAGAACGGGCGCGGCGGGATCAGTTGGCGGGGTGGTGTCGTTGGTGACTTTGCCGTGGCCGCGGAGGGCGACCGCGTCGGTGTGGACGGCCCAGCTTCGCGGGACCACGAGGGTGATCGGGCCGTTGCTGACGCACGTGGCGTCGACGAACACCTCTTGGTGGCGGCAGTCCGCCTGGGTGAAGTCCAGGTGGATACGGCCGTCCTTCTCGGCTACGGCGCGGATGCGCCGCGGCACCGGCCACCGGCCTTCCTTGCGCACCCTGGCGTTGTGTCCTGCCCGCAGTTCCATGGGGGCGGGCTCCGCGCCCGGCGGCGGCGTCAGGTCCCGGGAGAGGGCCGCGAGGTCGTCGCGGGTTCCGGCCCGCCACAGCGCGTCCAGGCGCTCCTGGAATCGGTCGAGATCCAACCGCCCCTCGGCGAAGGCTTGTTGCAGGACCCCTGCTACGCGCTCCCGTTCGGCGTCCGAGGCGCGCAGGGGAACCTGTTCCGGCCCGCCACCGACGTCGATGATGCCGTCCACGGCCCTCCCCTTCCATTCCGCTGTTCGCTGCTCGTGGGACAACCTGGCACCTCGGCAGGGTGTGGTCGTCAGTCTTGGGGATGAACGCGCCCCTTAAGTCGGCCGTACGGTTTGGCCGCCACTCGCTGCGCGGCGGGGCAGCGAGTGGCGGTCTCCCGATGCGCGCCGACCGCAGCCCTTCCTTGACCTGCCCCGGCCCGGCCATAGTGCCTTGACGTGCTCGGGTCGAGAGGCCGTCTGTACCGTCGGCTGTGCGGTGCTGAAGGCAACGGACGGGGGCAGGCTGTGGATCAGGGCGTAGCGGCGCTGTGGGCTTCGTCGTTAGCGGTGCTGGGCACCCTCGGCGGCACCCTGGGCGGGGCCTGGGTGCAGCGGCAGGCGGCGGTGTTGCAGGTACGCGAGGAAGCCGGGGCGCAGGGCCGGGCGCGGCTGTGGGAGGAACGGCGTGCGGCGTACGCGCGGGTGCTGGACCGCTGCGATGACGCGCACGCGGCCTTCGCGCTGTTGTGGGAGCTGCGCGAGGAAGCGGCGGGCGGGGCGGCGCCCTTGGCCGCCCCGCCCGGATCGGGCTCCGTCCGCGACGCCGCGCAGGACGCACAGCGGGCCCTCACGGAGCTGCGGCGGGCCGTAGCACACGTGCTGCCCCTCGGCCCGCACACGGTGGCGCGGTGCGCGGAGGCGCTGAGCAAGAAGCAGCAGCAGCGGGTGGAGCTGATGCTCGACCTCGCCAGTGGGCCCGAAGAGCTGCGCGCGGAACTGGCGGGCCTTGAAAGGGATTATCACGTGGCCTACGGGGCGTTCACCACCGCCGCCCAGCGCGTGCTGGCGCCGGATGAGGGCGGTTAGGCACTGTCAGTGCGACAACACCTCGTCCGGTCGCGGCCGGTGACAGGGTGCCGGGCCCGCCCCGGCCGCACCGATCGCCGGCTCGGCGAGGGTTGTTCGCGTGCAGGCAGGACCGTGGGTGTAGGCGAGTTCGTACGGCGGCCGGTGCAGCGTCCTGCTCGGCGATCCAGTGGGCCGAAGCTGCCGCACCAGCGGTGCCGACCTCGGCCGTGGTGTGTCCGATGGTGAACAGCGTCACCGCGTTGATGGCGTCCAGGGCCGGCCGAGCGGCAATCCGGCCCCGGTGAGCGCCGACAGGCCGCGTTCGACCGCGGCCAGTGTGGCCGGGGTAACGGCGGGACGGGTGGCGGAGCAGGCCGGTACGGAGGTGGGCGGCGTAGGCGCGGAGGAACTCTGCCCAGTCGCCTCGGCCCCCGATGTCGGCGTCGGCCGGTTCGGGGACGACTTGGACGAAGACCCGCTCCACCAGCGCGTCGAGCAGGGCGTTCTTGGTGGGGACGTAGTTGTAGAGGGTCATCGCCTCCACCTCCAGCTCCGCCACGAGGCGGCACATGGTCAAGGCGCCGACGCCGTGACCGTCGAGGAGGGTCAGAGCGGCGTCGAGGATCGAGGTCGAGCAGATCTGGATCTTCACGGTCCAGAACGGCCGGATAGCCGAGATCCGCGGCGTCAATGACCGCCTCGGCATGTTCCTCCAACTCGGCTGGGACTGGCCCACGGCCGACTGAGGCGAGCGCCGAGTCCGTACGCGGGCGGGCGGGCGGCGCGTGAAAGCCCTCGCGGACGCTGCTGCCGCTCCGTGTGGTGGTGTCCACCGCGGACGGCCTGCCGGAGGCGGCCGGCGCACCCGCCCCGAACGCGGAACGAAATTACGCGCGTTGGCCGTCAGTCGCCACCCTCCGACCGTCGGGCAGACCTTCTCCGTACGGACCTTCCGGCTCTGACCGCAGCCCGTAGCCCGCCCCTGAACCAGCACGGGGCGCAGGGCCAGGGCCAGGGCGCAGAGCGCGGATCAGGCTTCCAAGCGGCGCTTGCCGAGCCAGGTGACGATCTCGGGGGCGTGGTGATCGAAGAACAGCGAACTGCCGGTGTCCAGTGCGGCGATCCGGGCCGGGCTATCTGATTGCCGGTCAGCCGGAATCGAAGACGCCGATGTTCTCCGCCATGCGCTCGGCGCGCACGGACTTGGGGATGGCGATGACGCCGCGCTGAGTCAGCCAGCGCAGCACGATCTGCGCGACCGACTTGCCGTTTTCCTTGCCGATCTCGGCCAGCAGGGGTTGGTGAACAGGTCGTTCCTGCCTTCGGCGAAGCAGCCCCAGGACTGGATCCGCGCGCCGTGTCCGCGCATGAGGCGCTGATAGTCGGCGCGCTGGAAGAACGGGCGCGGCCTACGGCCTCTTCGTTGGTAGACGCCGAAGCCGAGGATCGGCATCTCCGCGCCGTTGTTCAGGGTTGCGTACTGCATTGGGGGGCGTCCTTCGCTGAGGCGCGCGGGCGCGGCGGTGTGGTCACGGGGTGATGAGGGCCTTGAGGACCCGGCGGTCGGCCATGGCCCGGTAGGCGTCGGGCGTCCGGTCGAGGGGGAAGGTCCGGTCGAAGACGCGGCCGGGTTCGATGGTGCCGTCCAGGACGTCGGGCAGCAGCTGCTCGATGTAGGCGCGGGCGGGGCTGGCGCCGCCGGTCAGGGTGATGTTGCGCATGAACTCGGCCGGGCCGAGGGGGCCCTGCTCGTACTGGGGGACGCCCAGGCGGCTGATGGTGCCGCCGTCCCGGACCGCGCCCAGGGCGGTGTCCAGGGCCTGGCGCGTACCCACGGCCTCGATCACCTTGTCGACTCCCCCGGTCAGCTCGCGGATGCGGGCGATGCCCTCCTCGCCGCGCTCGGCGACCACGTCGGTGGCGCCGAAGCGGCGGCCCAGGCCGGTACGGGCCTCATGGCGGCCGGCGAGCACGATCCGTTCGGCCCCGAGCCGCTTGGCCGCGATCACGGCGCACAGGCCGACCGCGCCGTCGCCGACGACGAGTGCCGCGTCGCCGGGGCCGACGCCCGCGGTGACCGCGCCGTGGTGGCCGGTGGTCATGACGTCCGACAGCGCCAGCAGGGACGGGAGGAGCGCGCTGTCGGCGGCGACCGGCAGCTTGACCAGGGTGCCGTCGGCGTGCGGGACGCGGACGGCTTCGCCCTGCCCGCCGTCGACGCCGTCGAATCCGTACCGGCCGCCGTTCCGGCACGAGATGTGCAGGCCCTTGGCGCAGTAGTCGCAGGTGTTGTCGCTGTACGTGAACGGAGCGACGACCAGATCGCCGGCCCGCAGGCCGTTCACGTCGGAGCCGGTCTCCTCTACGACGCCGAGGAACTCGTGTCCCATGGGGCGGCCCGTTTCGGTGGCGGGCATCGACTGGTAGGGCCACAGGTCGCTGCCGCACACGCAGGCCGCGACGGTGCGGACGAGGGCGTCGGAGGGTTCCACGATCTTCGGGTCGGGCCGGGCTTCGACGCGGACGTCTCCGGCTCCGTACATCACTGCTGCACGCATCAGGGGTACTGACTCCAAACGGGGGTTCTGGGGGGCGGGGCGGGTGATCAGCGTTCGAGCAACCGTGCCTGGGCCTCGGTGTGGGTGTCGCCGGCGGCGGGCGGCAGGCTGCTCAGCGTGTGGAGCTGCGTGCCGGTCAGCGTCACCGCGTCGGCGGCGGCGTTCTCCTCGACGCGGGACACCCGCTTGGTGCCGGGTATCGGGGCGATGTCGTCGCCCTGGGCGAGCAGCCAGGCCAGCACGACCTGCGCCGGGGTGGCGCCGACCTCGGCGGCCAGGGCCTTGACCTCGTCGGCGAGCGCCAGGTTGCGCTGGAAGTTCTCGCCGGTGAAGCGCGGGTTGACGCGGCGGACGTCGTTCTCGTCGAACTGGTCGATGGAGCGGACGGCGCCGGTCAGGAAGCCGCGGCCCAGCGGGGAGAACGGCACCAGGCCGATGTTCAGCTCCCGCAGGACGGGCAGGACGCGCTCCTCGATGCCGCGGGTCCACAGCGAGTACTCCGACTGCACCGCGGTGACCGGCTGCACGGCGTGCGCGCGGCGGATCGTGTCCGGGCCGGCCTCCGAGAGCCCGAAGGCGCGGACCTTGCCCTCGGCGATCAGCTCGCCGACGGCGCCGGCGGTCTCCTCGATCGGCGTGTTCGGGTCCACCCGGTGCTGGTAGTACAGGTCGATGTAGTCGGTGCCGAGCCGCTTCAAGGAGCCCTCGACCGCGATGCGGATGTTGGCCGGGCCGGAGTCCGGGTTCCCCGCGCCGTCGCCGCCGTGGGAGACCATGCCGAACTTGGTGGCCAGCACCGCCTTCTCCCTGCGCCCCTTCAGCGCTCGTCCGACGAGTTCCTCATTGGTGTAGGGGCCGTAGATCTCGGCGGTGTCGATGAGCGTGACGCCGAGTTCCAGCGCGCGGTGCACCGTCCTGATCGATTCGGCGTCATCGGCTCCGGAGCCGGTGTAGCCGTGGGACATCCCCATCGCCCCCAGACCGATCCGGGAAACCTCCAGGTCACGCAGGTTGATGTAACGCATGTCGTCCTCTCCGCTTCGTCGCGTCTCCCCCGCGCCCTCCCATGTGGCCCGGTCGGCGGGCCGTGCCCACGAGGGCCACGGAGGGAATTCGGGGGGCGCCGTCTTGCCCGTTCAGCTTCGCCCGGACGGCGCCGGTGTGGCAGGGCGAGCTCTTCGGGGGTAATGACAGGACCCCCCTCGCGCCTGCGGACCAGGTCGTGCGGGGGTGAGACTGGAGGCATGGCATCCGAGAGCGCGCACAGCGAAGGCGCCGAGCTGGGCCGCTACCTGCGTGCCCGCCGCACCCAGACCAGCCCCGGACACGTCGGCCTCACCGTCGGCGCCGGCATCCGCCGCACCCCCGGCCTGCGCCGCGAGGAGCTGGCCACCCTCGCCGGCATCAGCATCGACTACTACGTACGTCTGGAACGCGGCAAGGAGACCCGCCCCAGCCCCGCCGTCCTGGACGCGCTCGCCCGCGCCCTGCGCATGGACGACCAGGAGCACCAGCACCTGCGCGAGCTCGCCGCCCGCGCCGCCCGCTACGTCCCCGAGCCGCCGCCCACGCCCGGCCGCACCGTGCGGCCCCACCTCGGGCTGCTGCTCGAATCCCTGCGCCCGAACCCGGCCTACGTGATCAGCCGCAGCATGGACATGCTGGCCTGGAACCCCGGCGGTCTCGCCCTGTACGCGGGCCTGGAGGACTGGCCGGCCAAGCACCGCAACCTCGCGCGCTACCTGTTCCTGCACCCGGCGGCCCGTGAGCTGTTCGCCGACTGGGACCGTCAGATCAGCGCGTGCGTCGCCCGTCTGCGCGCCATCGCCGGTACCGCCCCCGACGCGCCCGACCTCACCGGCCTCGTGGGCGAACTCCTCCTCAAGAGCCCCGACTTCGCCGGCCTCTGGGAGCGTTACGAGGTGACCGGGCGCAAGCCCGCGCACAAGACCTTCCAGCACCCGAAGGTCGGCACGCTCACCCTCACCTCGCAGTCCTTGCACGTGGAAGGCACTCCCGGCCAGCGCATCGGCGTCTACACCGCGGAGCCCGGAACCCCCGACCACGACGCCCTGCTCCTGCTCGACATGACCGCGCCACAACCGGCGGACCGCCCGGCGCCCGGCCCGGAAGCCACTGGCCGGCAGACCCGCCGAGGCTGACCGCACGGGGCCGCACCGGGCCGCGCGGCCCCGCGGCCTGGCGGCTCGGGGGCTCGGCGGCTCGGCGGATTGGCGGCCTGGCGGCTCGGCGGCCCCGCGCTGCCCGCCGCCGCTACCAGGCCCGCGGCTCGCTCCCCGTACGCGGAAGGCGCCGGCGCGCCGCTCATGGCCCGCTCCCGGGTGAAGGCAGCAGCGCCACCGGACTCGCCGCGGGCCCGGACGCCGCGAGCGGGGCAGGCCGCCTACGCCTTGGTCGCCCGGTCGTAGGCGGCCACCGCCCGCCGGAGAAACGCCGCCACCGTGGCCTGTTCCCGGGCCGTCATGGACTCGGCGATCTCGCCGATGCCCGCGATGAGGGGCTCGACGTGTTCGAACGCGGCCTCCTCCCAGTGCTCCGCCGGTGTCACGAGCACCTTGCGCCGGTCGCTGGGGTGCGGCTGCCGGCTCACGTGTCCGCCGTCCGCCAGGCGGTCGATGACCAGCGTCATCGCGGCCGTGGACGTGCTGAGTTCGCGGGCCAGTTCGCTCGGTGTCGCCGGTCCGGCGCTGACGAGACGGTCCATCACCGCGAGCCCGGCGGGATCGACGCGCATCTGCCGGCCCAGGTACCGCTCGAACCGCTGCTGGCAGCGGGTCAGAGCCCGCAGCTGGTCGCGGATGGGGCCCTCCGCCGGGGCCGCGGGCTGGTCGTCGGTGGGCTGGTCGGCAGTCATGGCGTGGAAGCTGCTCCTGGGTCGCTGAGGTCGTCGGCAACCAATGATGCGCGAGAGCTGCGGGCTGTACGAGAGCAGGGCGAGGGCGCGGGGGCGGGTGGCGCCGCTGGGGGGGCGGGGTGTGCGCTCGACTCAGGCAGGGGCCGCCGTTCGGGCGGCGCCGGGCCGGGGATCACACGGTGACGTCCTGCTTCGCGCCGGAGCCGGCAGGACCGCTGTCGGATGCGGAAGGGGTGATGCCGTGCTGCTCCTCCTCGGGCCGGCCCTTCTTCGGCAGCAGGAAGGTGACGGCCACGAACGCCGCCAGCAGGCACGCCTGGACGATCAGCGCGTGGTGGAAGCCCGCGGTGGAGTCGCCGGTCCTGGCCCGCGCGAAGAACACCGAGCCGAAGATCGCCACGCCGACGGAGCCGCCGATGGCCTGCACCGCGGACAGCACACCGGAGGCGGAGCCGATCTCGTCGTCGTCGACCGCGGCGAGGATGAAGCTGAAGAGGGCGGCGATCACCATGCCCGCTCCGACACCGGACACCGCCACGCCCGGGGCGATGTCCCAGATCGAGAACGAACCGGTGCTCAGGCTGTCGAGTTCGTACCAGAGCAGCGCCGCGCCGGCGAGCTGAATCAGTGGCCCGATCTGGAGGACCTTGCGGCCGATCCTGTCGGCGAGGAACGCGCCGCTGACCGCGCCGCCGATCGCCGTGCCCACCGCGAGCGGCAGATTGCCCAGGCCCGCGTCCCCGGCGCTGAAGCCCTCGCCGATCTGCAGGAACAGCGTGAGCACGAGCTGCGTGCCGATCAGCCCGCCGAAGAACAGGGCGATACCGCCGAGCCCGACGGTGAAGGCGGGCTTGCGCAGCAGCCCCGGGGTCACCAGGGGCTCACGGCCGGCCGCGGCGGCACGGCGCTGCCGCAGCGCGAACAGGCCGAATCCGACGGCCGAGGCGGCCATGCACAGCCAGGTCCACAGCGGCCAGCCGTCCTCCTGCCCCTGGTTCAGCGGCAGCACCAGCAGGGCGCAGGCCGCTACGACCAGGCCCGCGCCGGCCATGTCGACCCGTACGGTGCGGTCGCCGCCCTTCTTCGGGACGAACGTCGCCGCGATGGCCAGGGCCGCGAGTCCGATGGGCAGGTTGACCAGGAACACCGAGCGCCACCCGAGGCCGAAGAAGTCGCCCTCGACGAGGAAGCCGCCCAGGACCGGGCCGATGATGCCGCCCAGGCCGAGCACAGGTCCGAAGACCGCGAAGACCTTGGTGAGTTCGGGCCCGGCGAAGTTCTCGCGCAGCAGGCCGAGGCCCTGCGGGAGCAGCATCGCGCCCGCGGCGCCCTGGAGGAGCCGGAAGGCGATCAGCGACTCGATGTTCGGCGACAGCGCGCACAGCAGCGAGCTCAGTGTGAAGCCGGCCAGGCCGGCCAGGAACATCCGGCGCCGCCCGTACCGGTCGCCGAGCCGTCCGCCCAGGACCAGGCCGGCCCCCAGCGTGAGGGCATAGCCCCCGATCACCCACTGGAGGCCGACGGGGCCGGCGGCGAGGGACTCCTCCAGCGCGGGACCCGCGACGTTGACGATCGACGCGTCCAGAAGATCCATGACCTCCGCGACGAGCATCACCACCAGGATCAGCCATCGCCACCGGTACGGCTCGGCGGCCGGTTCGGCACCCATCTTACCTCAGCTCATTGATTACCAATATTCTTAGCAATATCGAGAGTAGCTGGTACCCCTTAGGTGTCAACTAGGCGTCAACCGCACGGCCGCCCCCTCGACGGCCCGCAAGGCACGCGGCACGAGATCCGCCACTCAGCACTACGGGCGGCGGCCAGGCACGCCATCAGGGGTTCGGGTTCCGCGGGCAGAGGATCGTTCCCTCGGCTGATGCGGGCTGTGCACCCCCTGCCGGACCCGCTCGGGCACGGTCAGAATGTCCCCAGGGCATGTGCCGTGCCGCACCCGGAGGTTGCGGGCGGTCCCGCACTACTGGAAAGGGGCAGAGGGATGGCGCAGCGGGAACGGGACGAGAGGTTGGCGCGCGCCTTTCTGGAACTGGCGGACACGATGACCGAGGGCTTCCACCTGGTGGACTTTCTGCACGTCCTGGCCGATCACGTGACCGAGCTGCTGGATGTGGGGGCGGCCGGGGTGATCATGGTCGACGCCCAGGGACGACTGGTGGACGTCACCGCCTCCACCGCGGCAGCGCACCAACTGGAGGAGGCGCAGCTGGAGTTCGACGAAGGCCCGTGCCGCGACTGCTGCTTGCTGCACGAGAGCGTCGGTCCCGTGGACCTGGCCGGGCCCGGGGCCGTCTTCCGGTGGCCGCGTTTCGCCAAAGCGGCCCGCGGCGCCGGGTTCGCCGTGGTGGCGGCGCTGCCGCTGCGGCTGCGCGAGGAGGTCATCGGGGCGCTGAACCTCTTCCACACCCGCCCCGGCGCCCTGCACCCGGCCGACCTGCGCCTCGGCCAGGCCCTGGCGGACGCGGCGACCATCGGCCTGCTGCACCAGCGCCTGGCCGACGACCAGGCGGAACGGGTCGGCCAGTTGCAGACCGCGCTCAACAGCCGGATCGTGATCGAACAGGCCAAGGGGGTCCTCGCCGCCTGCTGCGGCATCCTGCCCGACGAAGCCTTCGGCCGGCTCCGCGCCCACGCACGGGCCCACGGGAGTTCGCTGACCCTGTTGTGCGCACAGGTCGTCGAAGGCACCGCGGACATCGAGCTGTTCGCCTCCCCCGACACGCCGCACCGCTCATGACGCCCGCCGCCGCCCGTTCCACCGCGCGCACCGCGCCCTCACCCGAGGAGGCCCCGCTGTGCCCGCAGCCGCCCCCGATCTCGCCGCGCTCCTCGCCACGGCCACCGAGGCCGGCCAGGGGCTCGCCGCCCTGCCGCCCGCCGCATGCGCACACGCGCTGGGCCTCGACGGCCTCGCCATCTCCCTCTTCAACCGGGCCGGCCTCGAACTGGTCTGGTACGACCCCGCCGACACCGCCGGCATGGCCTTCGAAGACCTCCAGTACACCCTCGGCGAAGGCCCCACCTGTGACGCGGCCCGCACCGGCGAACCCGTGATCGTGCCCGACCTGCACGCCCTGCCCGACCACCGCTGGCCCGCCCTGCTGCCCGCCGCCCGCGACCAGTCGGTACGCGCCGTGTACGCGCTGCCGCTGCACCTGGGGGTCATCCGGCTCGGCGCCCTCACCGGCCACCGCGGCACCCCCGCCCGCCCCACCCGCGGGCAGATGGCCGACGCCCTCGCGCTCGCCGAAGCCGCCACCCTCATCGTCCTCACCCCCCAGGGCGCCGACGGCTTGAGCCGCCACAACCCGCAGCCCCTGCACCGCGCCCTGATCCACCAGGCCGCCGGCGCCCTCACCTTCCGCCTCCACATCCCCATCGACCAGGCCCTTACCCGGCTACGCGCCTACGCCTTCACCTACGACCGCCCCCTCCTCGACGTCGCACACGACGTCGTCCACCACCGATCCCGCCTGGACCAACCGCCCCCTGACCGGCCTTCACCACCCGACCCGCAACTCCCATGACGGCCGGGCCGCGTGCGTACCGTGGCCCACGCGCCGATTACGCGGCCCCTCGCCTCGCAGCCGTGCGGCTCCTCACCCCGGAAGCACGTCGCCCATGACCACCGCCCCACGCCACCGCCGGTCGCGGTTCCTGTTCACAGGCGGCGCCAGCGGGCCGACGCGAAGGAGAAGGCGCCGTAGAGGATCAGCCCGATCGCCACGGCGACCAGGAGCCAGGGGCCCGCCGGGGTCCGCGTGAAACTGCGCAGCGTCGCGTCCATCCCCTTGGCCTCGTCCGCGTCGAACTAGACGGCCGCGGTCAGGATGAAGACGCCGGCCGCCGCGAACACCGTGCCGCGCGCCACGCCGCCGCCCACCCCCAGGCCGGTCACGATCTGCCGGGTACGGCGGCTCATCGCGCCCACGTCCAGCTGTCGCAGGAACTTGCGCAGGGCCGCCCGTACCGCGATGACGACACCGATGCCGATCAGGACGCAGCCCGCGGCCCCCACCAGGACTTGGCCGTACGACAGCTCCAGCGCCGACGCGGTCCAGTCCTTCGACTTCGCGTTGCCGCCGGCGCCCTGGCCGCCACCGGCGGCGAACCGTGCGGTGATCCAGCAGACCGACGCGTAGAAGATCGCCCGGCCGCCGTCGAGGAGTCGCGAGGCGGTCTTGCGTTCGGGCCCCCTGCCGAGCACCGCGCGGGAGCCCCGCCACAGCGCCATGCAGCCGAAGCCCACGGCCAGTGCCCACAGCATCGCCTTCCCGAAGGGCTGCTCCGCGACCTGGTGCAGCGCCCCCTGACGGTCCGCCGACTCTCCGCCGCTGCCGAAGGCCACCTTGATCGCCAGAGCGCCGATGAGGACGTACACGACACCGCGCGCCATGAATCCCGCCCGGCCCATGGCGGTCAGCGTCTCCTCCTTGACACTCCGGGCGGCGAAACGCGCGCCCCGGTTCCTGTCCCGCGCTTGAGACGACATCACTGGATCCCTCCCCATGACAGGGGACGCGCGATGCGCGTCCTGGGCCCCGGGTGCCCCTCGCGAGGAGACCTGATGCGCCGTACTCGCCGCAGCCTGTTCAGCCCCCGGCGGTCTCGGCGGCCCCGGCCGCGGTCACCCGGCACGGCGGCCGACGGCCCTCGAAGGCCTCGGCAAGGGCGTTGACAAGGAGCGTTGACAAGGGAAGTCGCCGGGCGTTGACTGACAGCACGGCTTGGGGCATGCCGCTCCGGACCGTTCAAACCGTTCGCACCGCGCAAACCGTTCGGATCGTTCAAACCGTTCGGATCGTCCGGATCATCCGGATCGTTCGGACGAGGCATTTCACCTTCCCGCTTCGCCCGGACCCCGCGAAGACCAGGCACACTTCCCCCTCCCCCGACCCCTCCCCCGTCCCCGCCTCCGGACAGGGCGGCTCGCACGGCGGCCGGGGGCGGGAGCCCATCCAGCGGACGGACGATCAGAGGACAGCCATGAGCGTGGGATCAACGATCAGGCACAAGGCACAGGCTCTCACCGGTCGGATCACGGAACGCTTCGGCAGGAGCACCGGCAACGAGCGGCTGCGGAGGCAGGGCAGGACCGACCGGGTCTCCGGAAATCTGAAACGGTCCGGCGACAGGATCAAGGGCGCCTTCCGCCGCTGATCACGAACGCCGCATGACCGGGGCCCGCGACCTGTTCGAGACCCCGGCCCCCTTGTCGGACCAGTCGTCCGCGCCGTCCCGCACCGGCTCCGGCACGGGACAGCGCGGGACGGCTCGGGACGGCGCAAGGCAGCCCAGGCATGCCCGTCAGCCAAGGTGCGCGATCACATAGCGGGTCGACAGGTCGAGCGGGGTGCCGTCGGCGAGGGTCTCGGTGGTCCGCATCGGCATGTCGCCGGCTTCGACGATCTCGAATCCGGTCTTCCTGAACAGGTCCTCCAGTTCGGTGTCGACTTCCTGGCCCGGCGAGAGGCCGAACTGGAACTGGTTGAAAAGCCGTTCCAGTTTCGGCAGCGACTCGTCGGACTCGAAGAGCAGCCGGTGCACCACGGACCAGGTGACCTTGGTCGGCTCCTGGCAGAACACCCGGCCGCCCTTGCCGACCAGCGCCGCCAGCGTCTCCACCGCGGGCGCCCGGTGGTCGTACGGCAACTGGTGGAAGAGGGCGCGCATGTAGACGTTGACGTCGCCGATGCGCTCGTGCAGGGCGCGCGCCTCACCGGTCTCCATGACGTCGAAGCGGAAGTACTCGACGTTGGGGCGGGCGTTGGTCTGGCGCGCCATGTCGATCGCGGCCTGGGCGATGTCGACGCCGATCACCCGGTCGAAGTGCTCGGCGAGAACGGGGCTCTGGGTGCCGTTGCCGCATCCCAGGTCCATCACCGGTAACGCCGGATCGAAGTAGGGCCGCAGCATGGGCAGATGGCGCACCGCGTTGTGAGCCGGGTCGGAGTCCCAGAACGCCTCGCCGCTCTGCTCCGGCAGATCGGCCCAGTACGTGTCCCACAGCGCTTCCCGGTCCATGGTCATGTGCCGTGATCCCTCCTGTTCGGGGTTGGTGCCGGACGGTCGTGGCCGGATGTCAGCCATGGGCCGCGGCTGTCAGCCGGGCCGTCAGCGCGGCCCGGTCGGTCTTGCCGTTCGGGGTGCGGGGCAGGGCCGCCATCACGTGCAGGGCGTCCACCGTCATGGAGAGCGGGAGGCGGTCCGCGCAGTGCCGTTTGACGCTCAGCAGGGTCGGCGGGTTCGCGCCCGGCCGGGGCACCACGGCCGCGTGGATACGGGCCTTCAGTCCAGAGCCGACGACCACCACGGCCGCCGTGCCGATCGCCTCGTGTGCGTCCAGTGCCGCCTCGATCTCGCCGGGTTCGACGCGGTGCCCGCGCACTTTGAGGAGGTGGTCGCGGCGGCCCACGTACTCCAGGTTGCCGTGCGCGTCATAGCGCCCGATGTCACCGGTGCGGTAGGGGCCGGTCTGCGGTGCGGCGCCCCAGTACCCGGTCATCACCGTCGGTCCCGCGACGGTGATCTCGCCCTCCGGCCCGTCCCGCGGCTCCAGCCAGACGTCGGCGCCGGAGCACGGGACGCCGATGGGCAGCGGGCCGCCGCGTCCCAGGTCGTCGGCGGTGATCTCGTAGGAGGTGCAGACGTTGGTCTCGGTGGGGCCGTACCAGTTGAACAGCCGGACGTCCGGCCACGCCGCGCGCAGCCGCAGGGCGTCCGTCGGCGGGAAGGGCTCGCCGGCGAAGGCGCAGACCCGCAGCGCGGGCGGCGGAGCGCCGTCCAGCAGCCCGCCCTGATGCATCATCAGCATGAGGACCGAGGGCACCGAGTACCAGACCGTGATCCGCCGGCTCTCCAGCAGGTCGGTCAGCAGGTCCGGCGCGTACGCCATGCCCGGCGGCACCAGGTGCACCGAGGCGCCCGCCAGGAACGCCGCGTACAGGTCGAACACGGACAGGTCGAAGTTGAACGGAGCGTGGTTGGCGAGCCGGTCCGCGGGCCTCAGTCCGGTCTCGGCGGCCGCCCAGGTGACGAACGCCAGCGCGTTGCGGTGGCTGATCGCGACGCCCTTCGGCACCCCCGTCGAGCCTGAGGTGTAAAGGATGTACGCCGGATCGTCCGGTGCGCCGTGGTGCACCGGGGGCGCGGAGGGGGCGGGGGACGCCAGCAGTTCGGTGGCGCCGACCACTCTCGGCCCGCCCTCCCCCACCGTCCGGGGCCGGCCCTCCGCGGCGGCGCGGCGCAGCCCGTCCGCGTCGGTGACGACGAGGGCCGGGCGGCAGTCCCGGATGATCTGGGCCAGCCGGGCGGGCGGGTTCGCCGCCGAGACCGGTACGTAGACCGCTCCGATCCGCAGGGCGGCCTGCATCAGCGCCACCGAGTCGATGTCCTTGCCGCTCCAGATCACCACCCGGTCGCCGGGGGCTGTCCCGGCGGCGTGCAGGGCGGCTGCGAACGCGTCGGCCAGCAGGTCCAGTTCGCGGTAGCTGACGCCGCCGGACAGGTCGTCGACGGCGAGTGCGTCCGGTGTCCGGCGAGCCGAGCGCATCAGCAGTTCGTGGAGTCTCACAGTCCCAGCTCCCTGGCGATGATCTCCCGCTGGATGTCGGAGGTTCCGGAGAAGAGGGTGCCGGGCACCGCGTCCCGCAGGGCCGCCTCGATGCCCTCCTCCCGCAGGTAGCCGCGCGCGCCGAAGAGCCGGACCGCGTCCATCGCGCTCTCCAGCACGCCTTCGGAGACCGCCAGTTTCGACAGCGCCGCCCACAGCGCGCTGTCGTCGTCGCGGTCGAGTTCCCAGCAGGCGCGGTAGAGCAGGAGGCGGCCGCTCTCCAGGCGCAGCTTCATCTCCGCGAGGCGGTGGGAGACCGCCTGGAACTCCGACAACCGCCGCTGGAACTGGCGGCGTTGCCGCACGTGGTGCGTACAGGCGTCGAGCAGTCGCTGCTGTACGCCGAGGTAGAGCGCGAAGAGGCAGGCCCGCTCCCAGGCCATGGAGGTCTGGAAGACTGTGCTGCCCAGCCCGGGGGCGCCCAGGACCTGGGCGGCCGGTACGAAGCAGCTCTTGAAGGAGACGGTGCCGGCGGGGCAGCCGAGCAGGCCGGTCTTCTCGAACGGCGGGCCGGCCGCGACGCCGGGTGTGTCGCTGTCCACGACGAACCCCGTCAGGCCCAGGTGCGCCGCCTTGGCGTCGGTGGTGGCGTAGGTGACGTAGACGTCGGCGGCGGGGCCGTTGCTCACGAAGCTCTTGGTGCCGTCGAGGACGTAGCCGCCGTCCACCGCGGTGGCGGTGACGGCGAGCCGGGAGACGTCGGAGCCCGCGTCGGCCTCGGTCATGGCGTTGCCCGCGATCAGGGCGCCGGAGCACAGGCCGGGCAGCAGCCGTTCCTGGACGGCCGGTTCGGCGAATTCCAGGATCGGCCTGGCACAGGCGAACTGGTGGGCGGCGGCGGCGAATACGAGGCCGGTGCTGGAGCAGCCCTCGCCCACCGCCTCGATGACGCGGGCGGTGTCGAGGGCGCCGAGGCCGCCGCCGCCGAACCGCTCCGGGATGCTCGCGCCCAGCACGCCGAGCTTCCCCAGCCCCAGCCAGTCCTCCCTGGTGAAGGGCTGCTCGTCGCGCTGCCGGTCCGGAAGGAAGGCGGCGCGCACCCCGGCCAGGACCTCGGCGTGCCGGGCCTGCTGCCCGGTGTTCCAGCCGAATTCCATGTCAGTCCACCCACGAGGGACGTTCGAGGATGCTGAAGACCGCACATGCGATATTGAACCCCGGACCGACTCCGAGCATCAGAAAATGATCACCTGGGCCCAGTTCCCCGGTCCTGACCAGGTGTTCCAGCGAGATGAACTGATCGCTCGCACCGGCATGGCCGATGGTGCGGCTGAAATCCCAGGTCGACCGGCTCATGGGCAATCCGAGCGGAATCATGCCCCGGCCCTCGACCCGTCCGCGCGATCCGTTGACATAGGCGACCTTGGTGACGTCGTCTATCTCGATTCCGGATTCCTCCAGGGTGCGGGTCACCAGTTCGTCCTGGGCCGCGATGATCGGGAGCGGGCCTCCGGGGGGCTGTTCCGCGTTCTCCATCCAGTGCTTCTTGGTGGCCGCGAAGTTCAGCGGACGCCCGAGCGTCTCCCCCGGCGGAAACATCGGCTCACCGCTGCGGTGCATTCCCTCGTACTCGGGCAGGGTGACCGCGTTGACGGATTCGAGCCGGGCGAATCCGGGGGTCCTGGTGAGCACCACGGCGCAGCCCGCGTCCGCCATGGGGAAGTGCGGACTGAAACGTAAGCGGTCGATGCGCGGCGAATTGAAATTGTCGGCGCTCGTGATGACCGCGGAGTCGCGTTCCGGAACGCCCATCAGATAGCCGGCCGCGAGTTCCAGGGCGCTGAACATGCCCATGCAGCCCTGCCGCACCTCGGCCGCCACGACGTTGCCGCCGACCGCGTGCCGCTGGATGTAGTACTGCGGGCACCAGCCGTCCGGGCCCTGGTACCAGACGCTGGCATAGAGCAGCATGCCCAACTCGGACTGGTCCTTGCCGGAGCGCTGCAATGCCTCGCGCACCGCGTGCAGGGCCATTTCGGGGGCCGGCGTCTCACCGGCCACCGCGATGCCGGCGAAGTCGTATTCCTTCGCGGCGGCGGCGTCGATCATCCCCTCCGCCACCGCCGACTCCATACTCATCTTCTCCGGCACGTAGACACCGAGGCCGCCGACGAACACGTCTTTCGTTTTCACGGGAGGGAACCTCTCGACGTCTCAGGGTCAGCCGACAGGCTGCTGGAGTTCCAGAACCAGATCCGTCACGTGTTCCAGGTCCTTGAAGTGGTCGCCGACCATCTTCTTCGGCGGCACGCGCACACCGATTTCATCGCGTATGTAAGCGAGCAGTCGCGCCGTCTTCATGGAGTCGAGCACCCCCCATTCCAGTAATGGGGTGGTCGACGTCAGGTCGGCACCGGCCTGCCCTTCCAACAGGTCGTTCCCAACAAAGTCGATGAGCTTTTCGAGCAGGTCCACGCGGTCGACGTCAGACACTTCGGCTCCAGCCTGATAGCAGCAGGCCGCGAACGGCCCGCGCAACGACAAGGGGGATATTCGGCCGGTCCGGAGAATAGTGCGAACCACTCCGTGACGCGGCGCACTCAGCGACCGGATACGCGCGAGTTACGCGCTATCCGGTCGGACGAATCGATCTCAGACGCGCAGCAGTCTGCCCATCAGGTCTGTCGCATGTCAAGGCAAGTTTGCCATGCACAATTCAATACGCAATTGGCTACACACCACCTCGAATCCGAACACCGCTCCGTCGCCCATTGCCCATCGGGCGGGGCGAGCCCTAACCGACCGAATGCGAAACATGGCCCGGCGGTGAAGTTTTTCTCATTTCCCGCGCGCTCCGTACGCGGACCGCCGGCGGAATCCGATGAGAATTGGGGCCCGCCCGGAGACCCCGGCAGCCGGCCGAACAGGAGAGGTGCTTCTTCCAGAGGCACGCGAAAGGCCCCTGACCTGGCTGGCAGCCGGTCAGGGGCCTTTCGCGCCGCGATCAGATCAATTCAGACGCCCAGACGCTCAGGCGCATCCGGCGGGCCGCGCCCGCGACGCGTCGCGGATCAGCGCCCGCTGCGCATCGTGGATCCGTTTCACATCGGGCTTCACGACCCTGCGGTCGTATGTGATGAGGCCGTTCAACTCGCCCTCCACATCGGAGATCTGCGTGTAGACGGCGCCGTTGCCGCCCTTGCAGACCAGGGCCCGCACCTCGTCCAGCTTGTGGAGATAGTCATTCGTGTACGTGGCCGGGGACACGTCCACGTACGACTGCTGCACGGACCAGGCGTGCCCGGGGACGCCGAGCCCGAGTCCCCCGTACTCCCCGGCGACCAGCGCCCGCTTGCCGTCCGGGTGCGGCGGCAGCGCGGGGCTCGGATACCCGTGCTCGTCCAGGATGTCGCCGGTGCCGCCGTCGACCCCGAGGTTGATGCCGGACATCGAGTTGACCAGCCGCGTCGGGTCCCACGCCTTGGTCTGGTCGGCGATGCGGGCCTCGTCGTACTGGCCCCAGCCCTCGTTGAACGTGACCCACATGATGACCGACGGGTGGTTGGAGTGCTGGTCGATCATCGTCTTCATCTCACGCTCGTACTCGGTGCGCGCCGCGGTGCTCGGGTTCACCCCCGCCGCCATCGCCGGCATGTCCTGCCACACGAGCAGCCCCAGCTTGTCGGCCCAGTAGAACCACCGGTCCGGCTCGACCTTGATGTGCTTGCGGACGGAGTTGAACCCCATGCGCTTGTGCATCTTCAGGTCGTACGCGAGCGCCTTGTCGCTCGGCGCGGTGTGCAGGCCGTCGGGCCAGAAGCCTTGGTCCAGCGTGGCCATCATGAAGACGGGCTGCCCGTTCAGCACGGTGCGCGGAGTGCCGTTCACCCGCTCCACGGAGATCGACCGCATGCCGAAGTAGCTCCTGACGCGGTCCCCGCCGACGCTCACCTTGAGGTCGTAGAGGTAGGGGTCGTCTGGCGTCCACAGGCGCGGCTTGGAGATCTTCAGATCGAGCGCGCTCCCCGACCGGCCGCTGACGGTGCCGACCTCGCGCTTTCCGGCGTACGCGGTGGCGGTGACCGGAAGTCCGCTGCGCACGCCCGTCGTCTCGATGGTCAGCTTGCCGCTCGCATCGGGCGTCAGCTTCAGATCGGAGACGTGGTCCGCGGCGACGGGCTCCATCCACACGGTCTGCCAGATCCCGGAGGACGGGGTGTACCAGATGCCGCTGGGGTCGAGGCGCTGCTTGCCCATCGGCGGGTTCTCGGCCTTCGCCGCGTCGGTCGGGTCGTACACGCCGACGATGAGCTCCTGGGTGCGCCCCGGCTTCAGCGCGTCCGTGATGTCCGCGCTGAACTTGTCGTAGCCGCCCTGGTGATCGGCGACCTTCCTGCCGTTCACGTAGACCTGCGCCTGCCAGTCGACGGCGCCGAAGTTCAGCTGGAGCCGCTTGCCGCGGCCGACTTGCCAGTCGGTCGGAACGGTGAAGGTGCGCCGGTACCACATGCGGTCCTCGTGGCGCTCGATCCCGGACAGCTGCGACTCCACCGGGTACGGCACCAGGATCTTCTCGCCCAGCCGCTTGCCCACCGGCACGGCGTCGCCCGCCTCGGCCGCGGCGAACTCCCACTTCCCGTTGAGGTTCCGCCACTCGGACCGGGTGAGCTGCGGCCGCGGGTACTCGCGGTGCGCGTTGGCGGGCGTCACGTCGTCGCCCCACGGGGTGCTCAGCTCGTACGTGGAGTGGTTGGGCCCACTGGACCAGAAGGATCCGACGGCGGCGCCGTTCCTCCCGGCCAGCCCGCCCTTCCCGTCGTACGTCACGTCCACGAGCCCCGGCGCGTCGCCGGCCTTGTTGCCGACGACGGGCTCCTTCAGCCCGACGAGCAGGCCCCGGGGGTCGTCCGGGTCCGCCTTGACGCTGCTCAGCGGCCACGTGGAGCCGCCGATCACCGCCGAGACATGGCCGTTCACCCCGCCCGGCACCCTGCCGAGCTTCTGCGCGAAGTCGAGCTTCAGGGTCCGCCCGTCGCCGAGGACGGTCGTGCCGATGGCGCCGTCGTACTTCCAGTCGTCGGGCAGCCGGAACGCCGACGACGGGATGGCTTCCTTCCGCTCGCCGGGCTCGGTCCAGCGCAGATGCAGATTGGACCCGCCGATGTGCTCGAAGTACTCGACCTTGACGTCGACCGCCTGATCAGCCGTCAGTTCCACGGGCTGGGAGGTCTGTTCCCTGTCCCAGTCGTCGACCCAGTGATCGATGACCAGCCGCCCGCCGACCCACAGCCGGAAGCCGTTGTCCCCGATGATGGAAAACGTTGTCGCGCCGGTCCTGCCGGGCACGAGTTTCCCGGTCCAGCGGACGCTGGCGTTGTCCGACTGCCCGGTGGCGGACTGCAACCGGGATTCGAGGCTGCCGAAGTCGATGTTCGGATCGAACCCCGTCGCCTTCAGCTTGTCGAAGTCGAAAGCCCCGGGGGCGGATTGGGTGTAGTACTCGCCCTTGAGCCCGTGCGGCACGACCGGCCCACGCGCCGCCGGCCCCTTCGCGGGCTTCGGCCCGTCTACGGCCGTGGCCTGTGGGGCCATGGTGAGCGTGGTGAATCCAAGAGCCGCTGTGAGGAGCAGGGCCAGATGTCGTCCGGTTCGTCTGAGGGGTCTGGTGCGCACGGATCCTCCTGTACCTGTAGGGAGACGCGTCTGCTGGAACGCGGTGAGGAAGGGTGGCGGATCGCTGCTCAAGTCGGTACAACTCATCTGTACAACGTTGGAAAGACCGGCAGTTGGCATGACAGCACGTGATCCGGCGCGCTGTCCAGGGCCGAGACGAACGCTCCGGCGGGCGGCAGTACCGAGCCGGGTGCGCCGTACCGCGACGTACCGCCCCGCCCCTGACCCGACCCGAAGGAGATTCCGTGCGGGTGAGCCTCAAGGATGTCGCGGCGCGCGCCGGCGTCTCCATCAAGACCGTGTCGAACGTCGTGAACAACCGCCGGCATGTGACTCCCGCGACGCGCAGCCGCGTCCAGCAGACGATCGACGAACTCGGCTACCGCCCCAACCCGACCGCCCGCCACCTGCGCAAAGGACGTACGGGCATCATCGCGCTCGCCGTCCCCGAACTCGGCAACCCCTACTTCGCCGAGCTCGCGGGGGCCGTGCTCGACGCGGCGGCGGAGCACGACATCACGGTCCTCCTCGACCACACCCAGGGCGACCGCGAACAGGAGATCCTGGTCAGCCAGGGCTTCCGGGCCCGGGTGATCGACGGGCTCATCCTGAGCCCGCTGGAGCTGGAGGCCGAGGACCTGCGCGGCCGGGACGACGACGTGCCGCTGGTGCTGCTCGGCGAGCGCGAGTACGACCTGCCGTACGACCACATCGCCATCGACAACGTCGCCGCGTCCCGCACCGCGGTGCGCCACCTGCTGGACCGCGGCCGCGCCCGGATCGCCTACCTCGGCGCGCGCACCGACTCGGCGAACCGCCCCGCCCACCTGCGCCTGGACGGCTGGCGCGCCGAGTTGACCGCGGCGGGACTGCCGGCGCCGGACTCCCTGGTCGGCGAGACCAGCGGCTGGGACCGGGGCGACGGCGCCCGCGCGATGGCCCGGTTGCTGGACTCGGGGGTACGCCCGGACGCCGTGTTCGCGTACAACGACCTGGTCGCCATCGGCGCGATGCGGGTCCTGCACGAGCGGGGCCTGAAGGTCCCGGGGGACGTGGCGGTCGTCGGCTTCGACGACATCGCGGAGGGCCGCTTCGGCGCGGTCACCCTGACCACCGTCTCCCCGGACAAACCCGCCATCGCGCGCCTCGCGGTGCGATCGCTGCTCCACCGCCTGGAACACCCCGAGGAACGCTCGGGCCGCGAACTGACCCCCGACTACCGCCTGATCACACGCGAGAGCACCCTGGGCCGCCGCTGACACGACCGGAACGGCACCTCGCCGGGGACGCCGAGCCGGATGGTCCGACACGGCGCGTACGTACGACCGTGCCCTGCGTCGACCGCCTCGCCACCGTCGTGGTGCGTTCCCAGGTGCCGGACGGGCGGATCGGCGTGGGGGCGAACGAGCAGGCGAACGGGCGCACGTACGCGAAGGGCCGCGTGCCCAGGGCGGAACGTCCCGGGGCACGCGGCAGTCGGTCCTCCGGTTCAGCGCTCGTCGGCCGCGGCGGTTATCTCGCGCGGGGTGGCGCCGAGCCACCAGGCGGGGGCGGCGGAGCCGTCGATGGTGCCGCCATCGTGCTGGACGTAGTGGCGCGCGTCGCGGCCGGGCTCCCGGAGAGCGCCGTTCAAGGCGCGCTCGACCCACTCGGCGCCGAAGCGGAAGACTTCGGCGGCGACGCCGCCCAGCGGGTGGAACTCGTTCTCGTAGACGCGCATCTCCTTGGGGGCGCGGATGCGCTCGTAGGTGGCGAGGGCCTGCTCCAGCTGGGTCAGTTCGTCGAATTCGCCGATGCCGACGAGGACGGGGGCGGTGATGTCGGCGACGATGCCGTCGAGCGGCATGCGGTCGGCGAGCTCGCGGTCGAATGACTGCTCGTCCGTGTAGCCGGCCATGTACATGTAGTTGTTCTTGAAGGTGGGCTGGGCGCGGTTGAAGATCGTTTCGAAGTCGCCGCTGACGGCCTCGAAGGTGGCCAGCGCGCCGAGGCGGGGCTCGGTGGCGGCGGCGCGGAGGCCCCAGTAGCCGCTCATGCTGATGCCGAACATGCCGATGCGCTCGGCGTCGACCTCCGGCAGTTCGGCGAGGAAGTCGATGTAGCGGCTGATGGCGCGCTCGTAGTTGGTCAGGTCCGCGGTGAGGCCGTTCGCGCGGGTTTCGCCCTGCCCCGGCCCCTCGATGGAGAGGGCCACGATGCCGCGCGAGGTGTAGTAGCGCTCGGCCGCGTAGATGTAGTCCTCCTTGATCATGTCCATACCGGGGCCGAGGATCACGGCCGGGGCGTTCTCCACGGCGCCCGCGGGCAGGTGCAGCAGGGCGTAGATGTGCCGGCCCTCGAAGTCGAGCACGACGCGGCGCACGCGGTTGCCGCGCAGTTCGCCCAGGCGGGCCACGCAGTGGTTGCAGTGCTCGCGGAAGGCGATCTTCCGCGGGTCCTCGGCGTCGAAGATGGAGTACTGGGCGCGTCCCCACATCACGGCGGCGCGCAGGTAGAGGTCGGCCGCGGTCTGCGCGAAGCCCTCCCGCTCATGGTGGGCGGCGCGCGTCTCCGCCTGCCCCGCAACGGTCGCCCATGCCTTGGGGAGCATGGCCCCGCTCTTGACGAGGACGAAGACCTTGTCGAAGTCGGTGTGGTCGTGCCCGAACTGCTCCAGCGTCCCCTTGGCCTCCGGGTGCAGCGCGTCGAATCCGCCCTGCGCGAGGGCGATGTCCAGGGCCCAGCTCTGCCCGACGGAACGAACGGTCATGGTTCTTCTCCTTCTCCGCTTCTCGGCTCGCTCAGTGCTCAGCCGCACAACAGCTAAGTACTTATTCAATAAGTACTTGAGTTATCGTGGATGTCAAGCGGAAGCCCCGAGACCACACCAGGGAGAAGGCCATGACCAGCACCGATGCCACTCGGCGCCAAGGTGCCCTCAATGCCCTCTCACGTGCCGCGTACAGCCTCAGCGCCGCCGACGCCCGCCTGCGGGGGCGGGCCACCCGCAACCCCGGCGCCCTCTCCCTCACCCACGCCCGCGCCCTGCGCGTGCTCGCCGAACGCGGACCGCTCTCCATCGCCGAACTCGCCGCCGGCGTCGAGACCACCGGGGCCGCCGCGACCCAGCTCGTCAACGGTCTCGCCAAGGCGGGTTACGTGCTGCGGGAACCCGACCCCGCCAACCGCCGTGCCGTCCGGGTGAGCCTCACTGACCAGGGCCTGGACCGCCACCGGGAGCGAGAGGGCGTCCTCGCGGACGCCCTCGCCAAGTCCTTCGCCCACCTCGGCACGGAGGACCTCGCCGTCGCGGCCGACGCCCTGCGCCGGCTGGGCGGGATCTACGACGAGCTGTAGGCCGGGGCCGCGGCGCCTCCAGTCACCCCTGTTCCGGGCCGGGACCAGACCCGGACCTGCCCCGCGGACGTACGGGCGTACGGACCTCCGCGCTCAGTACCGCGTCGGCGGCGCTTCAGCGGTCTCGCGCGATGCCGGGACCCGAGCATCGGGAGCGCCCTGTCGCGCGACGACCTGGGTGACGGTCCGGGTCCTCGCGCGCTTGGCGGATACGGCCAGGGCGGTCAGCGGCAGCAGAGTCAGCCCGGCGAAGAGGGCGCCGACGAGGGCGGGGCCGGTCACGCCGAGGGAGGAGGCGAGGGCCTGTCCGGCGAGCGCGGAGCCGGCGGCGATGCCGGTGTTGTAGGCGGACGTGGTCAGCGCCGAGGCCAGGGTGGGCGCGTCGCCGGCGGAGCGGACGGCGAGGGCGGTGACGACCGGGTTGATCGTGAATCCGGTCAGCGCCATGAGGAAGATCAGGGCGATGGCGGCGGCCGGGGTGGTGGACAGCGGGATCAGCGCGAGCAGGACCAGCCCGGTCGCCGCGGCGGCCGGGATCGTCGTGGCCGTCGGGCGGCGGTCGCCGAACCGGCCGCCGATCGCGGTGCCGCCCAGCGCACCGGCGCCGAAGGCGACCAGGACCAGCGGCACGGCGCCCGCCGGAATGCCGGCACGGTCGGTCAGCAGCGGGGTGATGTAGGTGTAGGCGGCGAGGACGCCGCCCATGATCAGGACGGCCGCGGCCAGCGCCGCCCACAGCCGGCGCTGCCGCAGCGCCCGGATCTCGCCCCGTACGGATACCTGGGCGCGCTGTTCGGTACGGGGGACGAAGCGGCCGATCACGGCGGCGGCGAGGGCGGCGAGTGCGGCCAGGGCCCAGAACAGTCCGCGCCAGCCGGTGACGTGTCCGGCCAGCGATCCGGCGGGGACGCCGACGACATTGGCCAGGGTCAGGCCGCCCATCATCACGCCGACGGCCCGGGTCGCGCCCGCGGGCCCCGCGGCGCTGGTGGCGATGACGAACCCCACGGCCCAGAACGCGCCGGTGGCCAGCGCGGTGACGAACCGGGCAGCCAGGACGACGGTGAAGGAACTGGTGACCGCCGCACCGACGTGACCGGCGGCGAAGACCGCCAGGGCCAGGACGAGGGTGCGGCGCTGGGGCAGGCGCAGCGTGGCCAGGGCCATGGCCGGCCCGCCGACGATCATGCCGACGGCGAACGCCGTGATCAGCAGTCCGGCGTGGGAGACGCCGACACCGAGGTCGGGTGCGATGTCCGGGAGGATGCCCGCGATGACGAACTCGGTGGTGCCCATCAGGAAGGTGCCGGCGGCGAGCACCCACACGACGAAGGGCAGCTTGCCCGGCGCGGGGGCAGCGGGACGGGACATATGAGGGGACTTCTTTCCGTACGCGCGAGGGGGCGGCCAGGCCGCCGGGTTCAATCGGCGGTCGGCCGGGTTCAATCGGTGGTCGGCCGGGTTCAGTCGGCGGCCGGGTGCGCGGCGTACTCCTCGTCGGTGACGGGGCTCAGCCAGTGCACGACGTCGTGGTCGTCGTCGCCCTCGTTGATGGCCATGTGGACCATCAGCCGGTTCGGCGCGGCCCCGTGCCAGTGCTCCTCGTCGGCCTCGAACAGGACGCGGTCGCCGGGCCGGATGACTTCCACCGGCCCGCCGCGGCGCTGGCACAGGCCGATCCCTTCGGTGACGAAGACGGTCTGGCCGAGCGGGTGGCGGTGCCAGTGGGTGCGGGCGCCGGGCGTGAAGTGCACCAGGGACGCGGTGACACGGGACGGCGCCGGGGCCGCGGCGACGGGGTCGATGTAGACGTCGCCGGTGAACCAGTCGGCGGGGCCTTTGACGGTGTCGAGCGAGCTGCGGGTGATCTGCATGGTTACGGGTTGCTCCTTGCCGAGTGCGGGACCGGGTACGGACCGGGGGGGTGAAGTGGGCTGCCGGCCCTCGTGAAGGCTGGGCGGCAAGCACCACGTCACCCAGGTAATCCGCTCCCGGCGCGCGGAGCGAGACACCGTCAAGGGGTGTACCGCCAGTACACCCCTATGGCCGCGGCCGGGACGTACCGTCGAGGGCGTGGACAACCGAGCAGAGATCCGCGAGTTCCTCACCTCGCGGCGAGCGAAGATCTCCCCCGAGCGGGCGGGCCTGCCCTCCGGCAGCCGCCGGCGCGTGCCCGGCCTGCGCAGGAGCGAGGTCGCCACCCTCGCCGACCTGAGCGTGGAGTACTACTCCAAACTGGAGCGCGGCAACCTCGCCGGCGCCTCCCCGACCGTTCTGGAAGCCCTCGCCCGCGCGCTCCAACTCGACGAGGCCGAACGCGCCCACCTGCTGAACCTCGCCCACGCTGCCGACGGCTCCAGCGCCCTCGCCCGTCCCCGGCGCCGTACCGCCCAGTGGAAGGCGCATCGCAGCCTGCAGTGGGTCCTGGACGCCGTCACCGCCGGCCCCGCCTTCGTCCGCAACGGCCGCATGGACGTCCTCGCCACCAATCAGCTCGCCCGCGCGTTCTACGACGACGTCTACGCCACGCCCCACAACCAGGCGAACCTGGCGCGCTTCAACTTCCTCGATCCCGCCTCCCGCCGCTTCTACCCCGACTGGGAGCAGGCCGCCGACGTCGCCGTGTCGATCCTGCGCACCGAAGCCGGCCGCAACCCTCACGACAAGGACCTCCACGACCTCGTCGGTGAGCTGTCCACCCGCAGCGACGATTTCCGTACGCGCTGGGGCGCACACAACGTCCGCCACCACGGCACGGGCACCAAACGCTTCCACCACCCGGCCGTCGGCGACCTCACCCTCGCCTACGAAGGGCTGGAGATGGCCGCCGAACCCGGCCTCACCCTCACCGTCTACACCGCCGAACCGGGTTCCCCCTCCGAAGAGGGGCTGCGACTGCTCGCCAGCTGGTCGGCCACTCAAGAAGCCGACAGCACATCGGCGAGACGACGGTGACCTCTCGCCTGCTGGAGTTCGGTCAGGGCCGGGCGGGGAAGTCAGAGTGTGGCCCCTGAGGAGGCTGACGATGGACCTCACGCTCGTTCTCGCCTGCGGGATCGTCGGAGCCGTGTGCGGAGCCGTCGCCGTGGTCATCGCCGGCAGGCGGAGGCGCCGACGCCAGTGACGTACGCGAGAGGCGTTTGAGGTTTTGTTGCACTTGGCGGTGGCTGGCGGCTGGGCTCTGCCACGGCGACAGCCCATGTGCAAGGGCCTTGCCCCGGGGTTTCGAGTGCCCCCGAGGCCCCTCCGCGGCCGGAACCGCACGGTCGGAGGCGTCCTCTTCACGCCGAATCCCTGCGACCAGCCGCGTCACCACCGGAAACCGTGTGACACGTGGGGCGGTGCACCCCGAGGTCGTCGCCCTGCCGCCGCCCCCGGCCGAGCGGGCTCCGGGCGATCGAGGCGTGCGGCACCCTTCCCGCTGCGAAGAAGCAGATATGGGGGCAGATGTCGCGTAGGGGAAGGGCCGTGCCGTCGCGACCGGCGGGTCGGTCGCCGGGTGTCTGGATCCCGCCCATTGTTCCTTGGGACGGGCGTTGCTGGAAACAGAACCGGTAGGAAACACTCCTCGCCGTCGGGAACCCCTTTCCGGCCACGGCGAGTCGAGAGCGACCAACAGTCGTGTGCTTATGAGCCGGTGGGGCCCGATGGGATGGAACATGGAAGGTGTCCGAGCGTGTCACGTCGTCAACCCAACGAGCAGCTGACCGCGCTCCTGGCGGAGGCGGAGTGGAGCGCCGGCGTGCTCGCTCGGGAGGTCAACGCTCTCGGCGCGGCGCGCGAGTTGGATCTGCACTACACCCGTTCTTCAGTGGCCTGCTGGCTCAACGGATCCCGGCCGCCCGCCCCGGTCCCCGAGCTCGTGGCGCAGGTATTGAGCCGCCGTACGGGACGGCTGCTCGTCCCCCAGGACACCGGACTGGCCCAGCTCGCGGACCGGACCGAGACCGTGCCCATTCCCTCGTTGGAGGCGGCGGAGTCGGCGGAGCCCGTACGTCGACTGGTCGCGCTCTGCCGCGGCGACATCGATCCCGCCCGGCGCGCCTTCCTCGCCGGCACGGAGTACAGCCCCCTCGGCCCGCCCCTGCCCGCCTGGCCCGACGCCACCGGCGCCCGGCCCCCCTCGGGGCCGCTGGGCCGGGCCGCCCCGGTGGACATACGCAAGCTCGACGACATGGCACGGCTCTTCTCGTCCCTGTCCGCCGCGCACGGCGGCGCCCACGCCCGGACGTCCCTGGCCTCCTATCTGGCCGACGACGTGGCCCCGCTGCTGCTCACCCGGGCACCCGACGGCCTGCACAGCCAACTGTGCTCACAGGCCGCCCGGTTGACCCATCTGCTCGCCACCATGACCGCCGACACCGGCTACGAGGGGCTCGCCCAGCTCTACTTCCGGACCGCCCTGTCCATGGCGCGCGAGGGCGGCGACCGCCCCACGTACGCGATCACGCTGCGGGTGATGAGCGGCCAGGCCCTGCGCCTCGGCCACCCCGACACGGCCACCCGGCTCATCCAAGGGGCCGTGCGCACCGCCGAACCCGGCGCCGGCCCCGACCTCACGTCCTTCCTCCTCACGCAGCGCGCCCTCATCCACGCCGCCGAGGGCCGCTCCCGGCTCGCCCTGACCGACCTGGAGGCCGCCGAGGAGGAACACGGCAGCGCGGCAGGCCCCGCCGGCCCCTTCACCGCCTACCCCCGGGCCGGGCTGGACTACCAGCGCGCGGCGGTCTTCCGCGCCCTCGGCCGGCCGGACGACTCCCTGACGGCCCTGCGAGGCGCCGTGCGCCACCGGAAGTCCGCCCAGCGGCTGCACTACGCCCTGACCCAGGCCCACCTGGCCGAGAGCCTCCTGCGCGTCGGCCACCTGGAGGCCGCCTGCTCCCACTGGCACACCTTCCTGGACCACTATCCGCACCTGCGGTCCGTCCGGATCGACCATGCCCTCGCCCGCCTCCAACGAGCCCTGCTCGCCTTCCCCCGACAGCCGCACGCCAGCGCGCTCAGCGACCGGGCCCGTACCCTCGCCTCCCCGGTCCGCGGCCGCTGAACCCGCGCCACCGCGCTCGTCAGCCGTCGAGGTCGGCCAGGCCGAACACGGCGTGCAGTCGCGGGCTGTCAGCTGTCAGGAGTTGAGCGGCGTCGAGGGCAGAGCGTACGGCGCTCTCCTGGCTGTCGACATCCCGGAGGTAGCTGCCGGCCAGGTGGACTCCGGCGAGCCCGCGCAGGTCCTGAAGGCGGGTGCGGGCCCGTACGGCCTGTGGGGTGACGCAAAGGTGCTGGTAGGTCCGCTCCGCGATGGTGTCCTCGGGCTTGTCGCGGTACGTGGTCCAGCTCTTGAAGACGTCGGTGTCCTGAAGGGGGCCGTACCACGTGCTCGTCTCCGCCCAGCCGTCGTGCACGGCGATGTTGTTGGTCGACCAGTGCTTCCGGTTCGAGGGCATGTAGGCCGGATCCCGGTGGACGGAGATCGTGGTGGGCACGTACGGGAAGGCTGAGAGTGCGCCGGTGTGCGCGTCGAAGCCCCGTGTCCCGCTGAGGATGTCTCGTGTGGCGGGCGCGGGCGTCGCGATGACGGCCTTGTCGAAAGACCGTTCCTGATCGTGCGCGTCCCGGAGCGCGATGCCGGTGGCGGTCACGTCGAGTTGTCGGATGCCGGTGCTGGTGCGGACGGGGTTGCGCAGCTGACTCGCGAGGGTCTGCGCCAGGTGGTGCATGCCGCGGGCAAGACCGATGAAGACGGGGGCGGCGTCGGGTGCGGAGGGCGCGGTGCGGGTGATCCAGGCGATTGCCGCACGGGCGGACATGGCTGCGGCCTGGTCGTTGCTACAGCCGACGAAGGAGGCGAGCCAGGGGAAGATCAGCCCGTCGGTCCATGGCTTGTCCAGGCCCAGTTCCGCGGTGAGCTCTTCGAGGGTGGTCGTCCAGTCCCCTCGGCCCTGTTCGAAGGCGACCGCATGGGCCACGAACCGGCCGAGGATCTCCCATGCCTGCCCTGTCACTGTTTCACGTGGAACATCCGCCCTGGCGTGGGGAGTTACGAGCAGTCGCTGTGGCGCGCCGGGGGACATCATGGTCATGTGCAGCGGGGCGGGGATCAGGTCGGCGGCCGTGATGCCGAGCGCCTCCCGCAGTGCGGCATGTGCGGGAAAGGCGTCCGGCGCCAAGTGCTGCGCGCCGAGGTCGACATGGATGGGCCGGCCGCTGACGTCGACCTCCACGGAGTCGGCATGACCGCCGATCCTGGGGGCGGCTTCGAACACTTCGACGTCCGCGGTCCGGTCCATGAGCCAGGCGGCGGTGAGCCCCGCGGTACCGGCTCCGATGACGGCTATACGCATGGGATACCTCCGGTTTCAGGGGGTGTGGTGGGGGTGCGGGTCACTCGGTGGTGTCGGGCTGCCAGTACTCCCGGAGCACGGGGTCGACGCGCTGGGCGACGTGGGAGACCGTTGCGAGCGTCTCGCCGTTCGCGACGGCTTCCTCGACGACCTCGGCGGCCTCAGTGAGGAGCTGAGCGGGGGCCTCGGCATAGGCTTCGACGTATTCGACGACGGCCGCGGGGAACTCCGTAGTGCTGTTGCGCAGCGCGTAGGTCAGTTCCGCGCACATGGCGCACCAGAGCATGAGGTCGTTGCGGAGAGCGGCGGCAGCGCTCCCCGCCGTGGTGTTGAGAGACAGCCAGGAGATGAATCCGGCGAAGTCCTGCGCGCCGCTGGGAGCCTGGGCGCCGCCGGTCGTGTCCGGGGGAATCCCGATGGATTCGGCGGCTGCTTCCAGCGCGGGCCGGGCGGAGCGGAGGATGTCCGCGACCTTGCGGAACAGGTCCCCGGCGGCGGTGTCGGGGAACCGTTCGGCGAGGTGTGTGAACGCGGCGATCTCGGCCGGCTGGACGTGCAGTTCGCCGGCGATGAGCCGCCGCAGGTGGCCGGTGGTGAGTTCCCCCTCCAGGAGAACGCCGTACAGGGGGTTGGCGCGGACGTGCGCCGCCATGTTCGGCTGAAGCTCCTTCACCACCTGCCGGATGCTCCCGGGCGCGGAGTCGACCGTCGCGGGGTCCTTGCCGTTGATGAACCGGGTGTACGGGAGGGGGGTCGGCGATCCCGTTTCCGGAGACGATTCCGGAGCCGGGGCCGCAGCCGCCTCCTCGCCCTGCCCCTCGCGCTGTTCCCGGTCCTCGCCCCTTTCCTCGCGCTGTTCCTCCCCCTGGCCCTGGTCCGGGTCGCCCGTCGGCGGAGTGAGGAATCCGGACTCGACGAAGTACCGCAGGTACAGATCGATCAGCGAGGCGTCCACGGGCGGGAGGTCCAAACCGGCTTCCTTGGTGGCCTGCTCCGTGTTGGTCCTGCTGAACTCCGGGAAGGTCTCGGCGAAGTACATCTCCTTGACCGTCATGGAGTCGGCGGCGGCCCCGTCGTTGAACATCGGCATGAACGCCGTCATCGGGTGGTGCGGATCGTCCCTGGTGAGCTGGGTGACCCGGTCGACCCACTCGGAGTACGGCACCTTGCGGACCGGGTAGCCCATGTGCCGCAAGCGCTCGACGAGGAGATCGAGCCGGGCGTCCTCGGGGTTGGTGAGGTTGTAGGTACGGCCGTCCGGCTGTTCGTTGCGCATGATGTGGACGATGGCCTCCGCGGTGTAGTCCACGGGCACGAAGTCCAGCGGCAGTTCGACGTCCGGTGCGAGCCCGGTCTCCGCGATGGTGCGGAACCACGCGCACATCAGAGTGTCGGTGTTCCAGATGCCGCGGTCGCGGGTGCCGGTGATCTCGTACGGGCGGTAGACCGACACGGGAAGCCCACGTTCGGCGGCCCGGCTCACCAGTTCCTCGGCGACCCACTTGCTCTCCGCGTAGCCGAGCGTGATGCGCTCGGGGAAGTCGAGCGGCCGGTCCTCCATGAGGTAGCGGACGTTGGCGGTTCCGGCGCCCACCAGGGCGACCACGGTCGAGATGTGGTGGAAGGGCTTGCGGCGGTGCCGCGTGGCGAGGTCGAGAAGGGTCCGCACCCCTTCCACGTTGGTCTGCCGCAGAGTGGCGTACGGGTAGGCGAAGTTGATCAGCGAACCGGAGTGGACGATCGAGTCGACCGACGAGGCGAGGGCGTCGAAGGCGTCGGCATCGAGGCCGAGCAGCGGCTCGGACACGTCACCGGGCACCGCGACGATGTGGTCACGGACCTTGTCGTAGTCGAGCCCGTAGCGGCGCATGCGCCCGGCCAGCCTGCGCAGGGCGTGCTCCTCGTCCTTGGCACGGACGAGGCACCACACTTCGGGGACGCCCGCGGCGACCAGGCGGTCGATCAGGAAGACGCCCTGGAAGCCCGTGGCCCCGGTCAGCAGAACCCGGTCCGGGTCGAGCAGGTCGTCCACGAGAGGCGCGTCGAAGCGCAGCGTGTCGGGCACCCGCGCCTCGTGCGCGAAGTCCACCTCTGGCGCGGAGGCTCCCGCATCCGTCGCGGGGACTCCCTCTTCGGCCCCGGAGGCCAGGGCGTCGAGCTGGGCGGCGAAGGCCGCCGCCGACGGGTTGGCCAGCAGCGAACGGATGAGGGCGCTGCCGTGCTCCGCCGCGATGCCGAGGCGGCCGCTGATCGCGGCGGCGACCTGGGTGGCTTGCAGGGACTGCCCGCCCAGCGAGAAGAAGTCCTCCGAACGCCGGATGCCGGACATGCCCAGGACGTCCTGCCAGACCTCGACCACCGCCTCCTCGGTCGCTCCGCGCGGTTGTTCCTCCTCGGGCGGGGCCGTGTCCCGCGCGTCGACGGTGTCCGACAGCGCGGCCCGGTCGACCTTCCCGGCGGCGTTCAGCGGCATCTCCTCGACGACGTCGACAGCCTGCGGAACCATGAACACCGGCAGCCGGTCGCGCAGATAGCTGCGCAGCCGCATGGGCAGCGCCCGCAGGTCGGTGCCGTCGTCCGCGACCACCCAGCCGCAGAGCCGCTGGTTCTCCGTCCCCTGGCCGCGCACGGCCACGACGGCTTCCTTGACGTCGGGGTGAGCGGCGAGCACGATCTCGATCTCGCGCAGTTCGACCCGGAAGCCGCCCAGTTTCAGCTGACGGTCCCGCCGGCCCAGGAATTCGATCACTCCGTCCTCACGCCACCGGGCCATGTCACCGGTGCGATAAAGCCGGCCGCCATCGCCATCGTCTTCGTTGTCGCCCTCGTTGTCGCCGTCGCGGTCGCCGTCGCCGAAACGGTCGGGGACGAAACGCTCCGCGGTGAGCTCCGGCTTGTTGAGGTAGCCGAGCGCCACGCCGTCGCCGCCCACCCACAGTTCGCCTTCCTCCCCGATGTCCGCGAGCGAGCCATCGCCCCTGACCACATACGCGGTGGAGTTCGAGATGGGGGTCCCGATCGGCACCGACTCGTCCTCGGGGGCGAGATCGTCGACGACATGCGCCGTGCTGAGCGCCGAGTTCTCCGTCGGTCCGTATCCGTCGATCAGCTGCCCCGGCCGTCCATGGGCGAGGACCTCCCTGACAGCGGTGGGGTTCAGGGCGTCACCGCCGGCGATCAGACAGCGCAGGGTCCGGAACATCGCGGGCCGTTGCGCCGCCAGTTGATGGAACAGCGCCGAGCCGAGCCACATCACCGTCGCCTGCTCCCGGCGCAGCAGCTCCTCCAGAGCCGCGGCGGACAGCAGTGTCGCCTTCTCCGGGACGACCAGCCGGGCCCCGTTGAGCAGAGGGCCGAACACATCGAGGACGGACATGTCGAAGGTCAGGTTGACGGTCCCGCAGACGACGTCGTCGGGGTTGAAGCCGATGAGGGTGGTGTCGCGTACGAGGCGCACGATGCCCCGGTGCGGGATGATCACCCCCTTCGGGGCGCCGGCCGACCCCGATGTGTACAGCACATAGGCCGGACTCATCGCCGTGACGCCTTCCGGCACCGGCCGCGCCGGCGCCTCAGGGACCTCCGGGACCTCCGCGCTGTCGAGCTTCGTCACCGACGCGGGGAGGAGATGAGCGTGCTCCTGCGCCGTGACGGCGAAGCGGCACTCCGCGTCGGTGAGGATGGCCTCGATACGACTCGCCGGGAACCTCAAGTCCACCGGCAGGTACACCGCTCCGGCGCGCAGGATGCCGAGGATCGCCACGTACCCGTCGACGGAACGCTCCAGGGCCACGGCCACCGTGTCCCCCGCACGGACTCCCCGGTCCGACAGCGTCCCGGCCAGGCTCTCCACCCGCCGCAGCAGTTGGGCGTAGGTGATATCCGCGCCGTTCTCCGGGGACAGGGCGACGGCCTGCGGCGTCCGACGCGCCTGTTCCTCGAACAGGTCGGGGACCAGCGCGTTGCGCGGGTAGTCGGTGCGGGTGTCGTTCCAGGAACGGACACGGTCGGTGTGCGGTACAGCGCCATCCGGGCGGGCAGCGGCGGTCATGACAGCCTCCACGTCGATCGGGGTTCCTCACGGTCATGGCGACGGCTCGGCCCAAGCCCCGGTCGGCGGCGCGCAACGCGCGCCCCCAGCGTCGGCAGGGCTCACCGAACACCTCTGCCAGTACCGCAGGACCAGGCTGGGACAGGAAGCGGTCACGCCCCTCGGCCGGATGAAGGCGTCAAGTGGTTGTGCGTTTGTGAAAACGTCGGCCTGTATGACGACCTCGCATAGGAGAAGGCGAAGCCCACCGAGGACGGCGCGACGGACCGAGCCGGGTCGGCGTCGCGGTGGCCCCGACGGGCCGCGCGCCTCAGTGCCCGTACTTCGTCGACCCGCCGAGCGTGCGCTCCGTAGTCTGGGCGGCCAGGGCCCTCACGACCGCGTGGCAGTTCCACAGCCCTCCCCGTCGGCCTCCCTCATACGCGCGGTCATCGACGTGCTCCGGTCGTACGGATCCGTCTCGGGGCCGCCCGAGGCGGTCCGCTCTGCGCTGAACGCGGGGGTGAAGTAGCCGGTGTAGGTGTCACAGCCGCCGTTGGTGGTGTCGGCCTGGTAGGAGAGGAGGGAGAAGGTGCCCGGCTCGGTGTGCACCCTCGCCGGGTCGTCCCAGCTCATCACGGTCTCCCGGCGCACGATGGTGCGCACGACCTCGCCTCCGTCGCCCCCGCCGGCTCGGGTGACGGGGTAGACGTAGGTGACGTCGGCCGTCACCTCGAGCGCGCCGCGCTTGCCCTCATGAAACGTGATCCGCCCCCGTGTCTTGACCACGTCCCCCACCAGCCGCACCTTCGACTTGTCGAAACGGCTGAACAGCGTCAGCGGGTCGTTCTTGCGGCCGGGCGAATGGAACGCGGTCAGCAGGTAGTGCTGTACGTCGTCCTGATGCGGGTTGATCAACTCGATCGCCTTGTCGGGCCGCTCACCGCGCAGCACGCCGGAATCCAGGCTGGAGGCGACGAGGAAGTCCCGCGACCGGTCGAGGGCTCGCGCGACCTGCTCCCGGTTCAGCCAGCCGGTCGCCCGCGCTGCCGGCATGTCGATCCCGGCCGCGCCGTCGCTCCACCGCGCGGCCGGCGATCCCCTGAACGGCTCGTCCAGCGTGGGCCGTTGGGCCGCCACCGCCGCCGGCGGATGGTCCGGCTGCTCGGACTCCGCGGCCTGCGGCGTCCCGTCGTCGCCCCCGAACCAACCCATCAGCTTCCCCGGGATCAGGGCCACCACGAGCAGAACGCCCGCGGCGAGCAGCCCGACCACGTACCAGCCCTTGCCCCGACGCCGCCGGGGCGGCTCGTACGTCCGCCAGCCCTGCGGCCGACCGGACTCGCCCCGCGGCAGCCGCGCGACGCTCCGGGCCCGCGCCGACGGTTCCTCAGGCGCGCCCGGAACCCCGGCCTCCGACTCCCGGAGGAACCGCTCCCACTCCTTGTCCGAAATGGACCCGTCCTTGCCCACGCCGCGACCCCGCCCCTCATCATGAACCCGGCCCTCCCCAGGACCCGTCCGACTGCGGAGCATCATCACACAGCCCACTGACAGGGAGCCGTCAGACCGGTCGCCACCTGGCACGCAACCGCTCGGCACCCAGCCGAGCACGTACGCTTCTAGCCCTCGTGCCTGCCCTGGGGCGGGTCGGCTTCGGGGCGCACGGTGATGTCGCCGTGGACGGTTCCGGCCTGGACGACACCGCCCGTACGCGCCTGCCCCGAGATCTCGTTGCGCACCCCGTCACGTACCTCGCCCCGCCCGACGGGCCGCGCGACGGGCTCGGCGGGCGGATGCCAGAGAGGGCCCGCGAAGCGGGTCAAGGCGGCTGCGAGATCCGCGGGGACCGACGGCACGAAGGAGAGCATAAGGACGGTGTACCAGCCGTTGCCGCTGCGGAAGTACGGCACGGGCACGCGGGCGCCGGGCCGGAGGCGTACGTGGACGGCGTAGACCTTCGTGTCCCGCTTCCGCCGGACACACTTGCGTACGGCGACCTCCTGCACCTCCGCCCAGGCCAGCTGGTCACGGCGGCGGCCCATCCGGAAGGCGAGGTGTTCGCGCGTCAGGGAGAGCTCGTGCCGCTGCGGCCGCAGCAGGCCCAGCAGCGTGACCAGCACGCCGTACAAGGGCCAGAAGAGCAGGACGACGAGCACTCCCCGCCATTCGCCCTGAACGGCCTGGCGGATGAGCACCAGGAGCAAGAAGAGGGTGATCAGCGGCCAGTGAGCGAGGGCGATCCGGCGCTGTCTGCTGCTGATTCGAAAGCCGTGCTCACCGTCCTCATGGACCGTCCAGCCCCGGCGCGATGACAACGGCTTCCGCTCGGCGTCGGCGATCTCGTCGCGGAAGCTGCGCCGAGGCGCGGGGGCGGACGCGGGAACGGGCGCGCCAGCCCGTTCCGGCTGCGGCTGCGGCGTGGTGCTCGCCATGGGCGACGGGACCGGGACCGAAGGGGTAGCGGTTGTGGGGAGTCCCCGGATCCGGGCCGCCAAGTGCTCCTGGAGCCGGAGGTGCCGGAACCGGTAGACGCCGCCGCTGCGTTGCAGCAAGCCGCCGTGGTGGGCGTCGCGCAGGAACTCCATCAGCGACCACGGCACCCGCCCGGCGGTCGCCAGCCACCCCTTGGCCAGCAGCCACCGGCTCCACGGGCTCATCAGCAACATCATCGTCGAGGCCCCGAGCCACCCGGCGATGCCCCGTTCCAGCGCCTTGTCGTGCGGCCCGTACCAACCCAGTACGACCCCCTGCCCGACCCCGATCAGCACGGCGACCGTGCAGACGGACAGCAGCACGGTTCTGCGTTCGCTCAGCAGCACCTCGTCCGGCGTGCTCGCGTCCTCGGCGTCGGTGGGCGCGGCGATCGCCACCATGAACACCGGGGCCACCAGCGTGCTGCACACGATCATCACCAGATACGGGCGGGGGTCGGAGGCGTCCATGAAGATCCAGCCGAACCCCGCGGTCGGGAGGACGACAACCGCCGCGGCCTTGGCCGCCCGCCCGACGGACGCGCCCCGCCCGGCAGAGCGCAGGGCCGCGCCGATACGGAAGGGGTTGGCGCGGCGGCGCGGCTCGCCCCGCCGGTAGCCGAACCACATCTCGACGGCCAGCCACACCACCGAGCCGTACAGCAGCCCCCCGGCCAGGGCCAGTTCGTCGCCCGTCCCGGTGTCGTACGCACGTGCCGGCCGGAAGCCGTCGGCGGCGGTGGCCAGCCAGGACAGCGCGAAACACACCACGAGCAGGGTCGGGACGGCCAACGCCCGCACCAGCGCCGTGCGGTGCAGCCGCCACCAGGCCAGCTCGGCCGTCCGGCCGCGGTCGAGGTGCCCGGCGATGTACGCGAGCCAGTGCCGGGCGCGGTCCGGGTTCCACTGTCCCGGAGCGTGCAGCCGGTCCGGGTCGTGCGGATGCTCCGTGAAGACCGCCGGAAAGATCACCTCCAGCAGATGCTCCTCGACCGCCTCCCGCGAGGCGAAGCGCGGATGCGTCAGCTCCAGCGGATCGGCGGGCGGCATCCGGTAGCCGCGGCGGGCCAGCCAGATCATCAGCGGACTCGACAGCGCCTGCGCGACCGGCCCCGCCGCCCCCAGCGGATCGCGGTCCACCGCGTCGAACAGCAGCTTCCAGCGCCTGCGAACGGACGGGTCGGCGTTCCGCAGCAGATACGCGGCGGCCTCCTGCGAGCCGACCGGCCGCGCCTCGATCACGGCGGCCCGCGCGATGTGCCGTCCCGCGGCGCGCTGCCTTCGGTACTCCTCGGTGCGCGAGGCGAGGATGAGGAAGTCCCGCTCCCCCAGGGCCCGGTCGAGTTCCTGGAGGGCCAGGGCCTGCCGGTGTTCGGGAAGCTCGTCGAGCCCGTCGAGCACCGGCAGGATCCGGCGGTCCTGGATCAGCCGTACGGCGGGGTGCCTGCCGTCCACGCGCGGCAGGCCGGGGTACTCCTCGGTGATGCGCCGTGCCAGCCAGACGTGGAAGTGCTCGCCGTGCGGGTCCCACGACTCCAGGGTCAGGACGACCGGGGCGACAGCGGGCACGGGCCGGGCCGCGGCGCCGTCGTCCGCGCGGCGCGGCGTCAGGCACCGCTCGGCGAATTCCAGGGCGAGCATCGCCGCGAGCGTCGACTTGCCCGCGCCCGGCCCGCCCAGCACCACGAGGCGGCGCGGGCGGAGCCCGAGGAACGCGTCCGCCACCATCGCCAGCCGGTCCCCGCCGCCGACGTCAGCGTCGGGGTCGGCGGCGGGGTCGGGGTCGGTCTCCCGCAGCGCCGGCCAGTCGGCCTGCCATCGCACCGGGAGGGGATCGCTCGCCGCCACGTCACGGGCGGTCATCTCCGCCGCCCACTGCGCCCGGACGCTGCGCGCCAGAGCCTGCGCCGCCCGCTCGACGGGGTCCGCGGCCGGGGGCAGGTGGACGTTGACGTCGCCGCGCACCTGCCCGATCTGGATCACGTAATCGGCCGTGCCCCGCATGACGTTGTGCGAGCCCAACTCCCATTCCATGCGGGCATTGTGGGCCACATCAGGGCTGCTCACGCCCGTTCTCCTCAACTTGCTCCGGTGGCGTTCACAGCGGATGGGGCGCACCGGCGGAGTGTGGGTTCACCGGCCTCAGTCCCAGTCCGCCCACCGGGTGCCGCTTCATACGACGGGCCTGGCGCCGCACGGCAGAGATGCCGTGCGGCGCCAGGCCGCTGATCCGCTGGAGAACGCCATCGCAGGGCACTGCGACGGCTTACCGCACGCTGTCTTTATCGCACGAGCACGACCGAGTTGATCGGCGTGAAGTCGTACGGCGCGTACTCCCCCTTGCCGCGCTGCACGGGGTAGCAGTTGGTCCCGTTGTACCCCTTGCAGATCTGGAAGCCGGCGCCTCCGGTCTGGTTGTTGACGAGCACCCGGACGCCGGTGACGTTGGACAGGTTGTGGTTGCCGTAGCTGTAGAAGATGTTCTTGTTCAGGATGTTGCCGTTCGTCTCGCGGATGCAGACGGCGCCGGACGGACAGGGCGTTGCCGCGCTGGCGGTCGGAGCCACGGCGAGTCCGAGCGCCCCCAGGGCGAGAGCCATACCCGCGGCAGATGCAGCGAACTTACGCAATGTGTTTCCCCCATATCGCGATGTGCTTGTACGAGCATCTTGGCTCCGAAAGTAGCGCGAGCGACGGGGGTGCACCAGAGAGCCGAAACAGGCTGTGACCAGTGGTGTTGACGAGTTTCAAGAGACGGACGCGCCATCGGGGGTACCACGGATGTGCGGGTCTGTCGGAACGTGCTGATCCGGTCGGTGGCCGGGATGTCTGCTGTGAAGGGTGAGCTCGACGCCGATCAGCTGGTGCGGCACAGCCTGTCCGGTGGTGCGGCACAGCCTGTCCGGCGCGCTCACGCGCGAACGAGACGCTCACGTACGAACGAACGCGAACGCACTCCTTCCATTATCAACATATAACGCGTCCGGGGGCTTGCGGCAAGGCCCAGGCCGTACCGCACAATGGTCGACCTCGGCCGGAACTTGCCGAAATGGCCGGTTCACGACGTATGCGTTTCATTGCTGACGTATGGGGTGCTTCCGCCTTCGCAGCGGACGAGCTGCGTCACGGATGAGCTGCGTAGCGGCGAGAAACGCGAGAGGCCCGATCGGGCCGAAGAGAAAGGTGAACGGATGGGCAGCTATGTGCTGGGGCTCCGGGAGATCGACCAGACACAGGTCGCTGTCATCGGCGGCAAGGGCGCGCACCTGGGGGAACTGTCGCGCGTCGAGGGCGTTCACGTACCGGCCAGCTTCTGCGTGACCACGGACGCCTTTCGCCGCATCATGGAGAACGCACCGGTTATTGACGATCAGTTGGACCGGCTGGCGCGCCTGAGCCCGAACGACCGGGAGGCGATTCGCACGCACAGCGCGGAGGTGCGCCGGGCGATCGAGGGAATCGCCATCCCGGACGATGTCGCGGCGGCGATCAGCGGCGCACTCGCCCGGTTCGGCGAAGAAGCCGGCGAAGAAGTCGGTGAGGGAGCCGCCTACGCCGTCCGGTCGAGCGCGACGGCGGAGGACTTGCCGACGGCCTCCTTCGCGGGCCAGCAGGACACGTACCTGAACGTCGTGGGCCCGGCGTCCGTCCTCCGGCACATCAGCCGCTGCTGGGCCTCGCTGTTCACCGAGCGCGCCGTGGCCTACCGGCTGCGCAACGGCTTCGACCACCGCAAGGTCCACATGGCCGTGGTGGTGCAGCGGATGGTCGCCGCGCAGGCGTCCGGCGTCCTCTTCACGGCCGACCCCGTCACGTCCCACCGGAAGGTCAGCTGTGTGGAGGCCGGCTTCGGCCTCGGCGAGGCCCTGGTCTCCGGCCTGATGAACCCCGACACCTACCAGGTGTCCGACGGCGCCATCGTCGCCAGGGCGATCGCCGCCAAGCACCGTGCCCTTCATGCCTCGCCGGGCGGCGGAACCCAGGAGCAGCCGGTCGAGCGGGCGCGGCAGGAGCAGCCCGCGCTGACGGACGCGCAGGTCGTACGGCTCGTACAGCTGGGCAGGCGGATCGAAGCGCACTTCGGCCGCCCGCAGGACATCGAATGGTGCCTGGCCGACGACGACTTCCAGATCGTGCAGAGCCGGCCGATCACCACGCTGTTCCCCGTCCCGGAGACCGACGACCGGGCCAACCACGTCTATCTCTCCGTCGGTCATCAGCAGATGATGACCGACGCCATGAAGCCCCTCGGGCTGTCCTTCTGGCAGATGACGACGCCCCGGCCGATGGCCGAGGCCGGGGGAAGGCTGTTCGTGGACGTCACCCAGCAGCTCGCGTCGCCGACGACCCGCGCCGGCCTGCTCGACGTCGCGGGCAAGTCCGACCCGCTGACACGGGACGCGATGCAGACCGTCCTCGACCGCGGCGACTTCGTCCCGTCCCTCCCCGACGCGGACGAAGGGCCCGCCAAGCCGGTCCCCCCGAACACTCCGGTCCCTCCGAACACTCCGGTCCCCCCGAACACTCCGGTCCCCCCGAGCACTCCGGCCGCCGCGAACGATCCGGCCGACGAGCCCGATCCCGCGATCGTCCCCGAGCTGATCGCGCGCAACCAGGCGTCCGTCGACAAGCTGAAGCACGACATCCGGACGCGATCCGGAACCGCTTTGTTCGACTTCATCCTGGCGGACGTCCAGGAACTGAGGCGGCTCCTGTTCGATCCCCGGGGCCTGAAAATGATCATGGCTGGGATGGACGCCACGTGGTGGCTCAACGACAAGCTGCTGGAGTGGCTGGGCGAGAAGAACGCGGCCGACACGCTCACCCAGTCCGTCCCCCACAACGTCACCTCGGAGATGGGGCTTTCCCTCCTCGACGTCGCGGACGCGATCCGCCCGCACCCGGACGTCGTCGCCTTTCTCCACGACGTCGCGGAGAAGGGCGACGAGAGCGGGGGCGAGGGCGCGGACTTCCTCGACAGACTGACGGCGCTCGACGGCGGGCCGGAGGCACGCGACGCCATCGCGTCCTACCTGGACAAGTACGGAATGCGGTGCGCCGGCGAGATCGACATCACCAGGCCGCGCTGGAGCGAACACCCCACCACGCTGCTTCCCATGATCCTCTCCCACGTCCAGAACCTGGAGCCGGGCGCCGGCGAGCGCCGCTTCGCGCAAGGGCTGCGGAAGGCGCGTACGAAGGAACGGGAGCTGCTGGAACGCTTGCGGGCCCTGCCGGACGGGGAGCGGAGGGCCGCGGAGACCAAGCGGATGATCGACCGGGTCCGGGCGTTCGCCGGGTACCGCGAGTATCCGAAGTACGGAATGATCAGCCGCTACTTCGTGTACAAGCAGGCGCTGCTGGCCGAGGCCGAACGCCTCGTGCACACCGGTGTGCTCCGCGAAAAGGAGGACATCTTCTTCCTCAGGTTCCAGGAACTGCACGACGTCGCGCGTACGCACCAGGTCGACGACGACCTCATCGGCCGGCGAAAGGACGCGTTCAGGTCCTACGAAACGCTCACGCCGCCGAGGGTGCTCACCTCGGACGGCGAGGCGATCAGCGGATCGTACCGACGCGACGACCTGCCGAGCGGCGCGCTGGTCGGCCTGCCGGTCTCCGCCGGGACGGTCGAAGGGCGGGCCCGGGTCATCCTCGACATGGCGGAGGCCGATCTCGAACCGGGCGACATCCTCGTCACGGCTCATACGGACCCCAGCTGGTCGCCGCTGTTCGTCGCCGCCACGGGCCTGGTGACGGAGGTCGGGGGCCTGATGACGCACGGGGCCGTGATCGCGCGGGAATACGGCCTGCCGGCCGTCGTCGGGGTGGAGCGCGTCACGCGGCGGATCCAGGACGGTCAGCGCATCCGGGTCAACGGAACCGACGGGTATGTCGAGGTCCTTCCCACGCCGTGACGGGCTGAGCCGGCGGCTACGGCTACGGCGACAGCTACGGCTACAGCGACGGCTTCAGCGCGGGGGCCGCCGCCCTGCCCCGCCCCACGTCGGCGATCGGGACGCCCCGGTCTACGTCGGTGCCCGGGACCCCGCGGCCCCTGTCGGCGCTCGGGACCGCCGCCGGCAGGGCCACGGTGATCCGTAGCCCGCCGGCGCGGCGCGGGGTGAGGGTGAGCGTTCCGTCGTGTGCCTGGGCGATGGATTTGACGATCGCCAGGCCGAGGCCGACGCCTGCGTGGTCGGCGTGTACGCGTTCGGTGCCGCGCTGGAACGGTTCGGTGAGGATCGGGGCCAGCTCGGGGGTGATCCGCTCGCCGGTGTTCTCGACGGTGAGCACCGCCGCCTCGGGGCGGAGGGTCGTATGGACCCGCACGGCGCCCCGTTCGGGCAGGTTGTGGACGATCGCGTTGTGCACGAGGTTCGTGGTCAACTGCAGCAGGAGCGCCTGCGATCCGACCGTTACGGCGATGTCGCCGCTGGTCTGGATGGTGACGCCGTGCTGTTCGGCGAGCGGGAGGAGCGTTTCGGCGGCCTCTTCCGCCATGAGGGACAGGTCGACGTGTTCCCGGGTGAAGGACCGCTGTTCGGCGCGGCTGAGCAGGAGCAGAGCCTCGGTGAGGTCGATGGCCCGGGTGTTGACGACGTGGAGGCGGTCGAGGAGTTCGCCTGTGTCGTGGTACGGATCGGTGCGGGCCACGTCGAGCAGCGCCTTCGAGATCGCCAGCGGGGTGCGCAGTTCGTGCGAGGCGTTGGCGGCGAATCTCCGCTGTTCGGCGACGTGTGCTTCGAGCCGTGCGAGCATCCTGTCGAAGGAGTCGGCGAGTTCGCGGAATTCGTCTTTGCGGCCCGGCAGCCGAATCCGGTGGGAGAGCGATCCCTTGGCGGCCATGCGGGTGGCGGTGGTGATCCGGGTCAGCGGGGCGAGCATGCGGCCGGCGAGGAACCACCCTCCCACGAGCCCGAACACCAGCAGGAAGCCCAGCGTCGCGCCGGCGGCCGACGCGAAGTCGCGCATGAGGAGAGCGCGGACGAGCACTCCCCCGTCGACGCTCGAATAGGCGGGCAGGTGACGCAGGACGAACACCCACATCACCGCGAGCAGCAGAAGGCCGGCCAGCATGACGAATCCGGCGTAGCTGAGGGTGAGTTTGACGCGGACGCTCAGGCCGGGGGTTCTAGGCACGGTCTCCTCCGCCGTATCCGGTGCCGGGCGCCGCGCTGTCGATGCGGTAGCCGACGCCCGGCACCGTGGCGATGATCCAGGGTTCGCCGAGCCGTTTGCGCAGGGCCGAGACGGTGATGCGGACGGCGTTGGTGAACGGGTCGGCGTTCTCGTCCCACGCCCGTTCCAGGAGTTCCTCGGCGCTGACGACACCGCCTTCGGCGGCGACGAGGACGTCGAGCACGGCGAACTGCTTCCTGGTCAGCGCGACATAGCGGCCGTCGCGAAAAACCTCTCTGCGGAACGGGTCCAGCCGCAGCCCCGCGATCTCCCGTACGGGCGGCCTGTTGTGGGCGCGTCTTCGGTCGAGCGCCCTGAGCCTGAGGGCGAGTTCCAGGAGTTCGAAGGGTTTCGTGAGGTAGTCATCCGCTCCGAGTTCGAAGCCGGACGCCTTGTCGTCGAGGCGGTCGGCGGCGGTGAGCATGAGGATCGGCATGCCGCTGCCGGAGGCGATGATGCGCTGGGCGATCTCGTCCCCGGAGGGTCCGGGGACATCGCGGTCGAGGACGGCGATGTCGTAGGCATTGGTGCTGAGCATGTCCAGGGCCGTACCCCCGTCACCCGCGATATCGGCCGCGATCGCCTCCAGTCGCAGGCCGTCGCGAATGGCTTCCGCCAGGTATGGCTCGTCCTCGACGATCAGCACACGCATGCCGTCAAGCCTACGAGTCCGTATGTATCGCCGGCATATCGAAAACCGCATACGCGACGGCAACACCGGGCCGCCTTGGCTTGCGCCATGCCCAACAGCGAACCGGCCCGACCGGCCCGAACGTTCCGCCCGCCCCGACCGACCCGCGAGGACGGCGCACTGGTGCGCCGCGCCGTGCGCCGCCGCGGGGCCGGGACGGCCACGGGTACCGGCGCGGGCGCGGGTCTGACCGTCGTACCGATCACCGCCGCCGAGCACTTGGCGTTCGTACGGGCCCAGCGATCGGTCAGCTTCCTCCAGACCCCGGCGTGGGGCCGCGTCAAGACGGAGTGGCGCAGCGAGTCGCTCGGCTGGTTCGACGGGCGGCGGCTGGTCGGCGCCGGGCTCGTACTGCACCGCCCGGTGCCGCGGCTCGACCGCTTCACACTGGCCTATCTGCCCGAGGGCCCGGTGATCGACTGGACCGGCGAGATCGACGCCTGGCTGGACCCGCTGGCGGCGTATCTCAAGGCGCACGGGGCGTTCGCGATCCGGCTCGGTCCGCCGGTGCGCACGGACACCTGGAGCGCCGCCCAGATCAAGGAGGGCATCGCCGCTGCGGGCGTCAGGCGGCTCACCGAGCTGTCCGGCCAGGGCGCCGACCCGGTCGGCGCGCGCGTGGCCGGCCGGCTCAGGGACGCGGGCTGGCTGCCGCAGAGTCCCGAGGACGGATTCGGCGTCGGGCATCCGCAGTTCAAGTACGAGCTCCCGCTGGCCGGAAAGAGCGAGGAGGACGTGCTCAGGGGCGCGAACCAGGTCTGGCGCCGCAACATCAAGAAGGCGGCGAGGGAAGGGGTCGAGGTGACGGTCGGCGCGGGCTCGGCCGACCTGGAGGCGTTCCACGGCCTCTACGTCCACACCGCGGAGCGCGACCGCTTCACTCCCCGGCCGCTGCGCTACTTCGAGACCATGTTCGCGGCGCTGAGCGCCGAGGACCCCGAGCGGATCACGCTCTACCTCGCCCGCCACCAGGGCGATCTGGTCGCCGCGACCGTCCTGGTCCGGGTCGGCGCCCACGCGTGGTACTCGTACGGCGCCTCCTCCACCGAGAAGCGCGAGGTCCGCGGCTCCAACGCCTGCCAGTGGACGATGATCCGCGACTCGCTGGCGGCCGGCTGCGACGTGTACGACCTGCGCGGCATCACGCCCACGCTCGACGCCGACGACCCGCACATCGGGCTGATCCAGTTCAAGGTCGGCACCGGCGGCCGGGCGGTGCGGTACGTCGGGGAGTGGGACCTGCCGCTGCGGCCGATGGTCTACCGGGCCTTCGACCTCTATATGAGGCGGCGCGGGCGCTGAACCCGGACCCTGTCCCCCTCCCCCTCTCCCCATTCCAGCGCGTCCGCGACCTCGTCGAGGCGCGCCCCGCGGGAGGCTTTGACGAGTACGACATCGCCGGCGGCGAGTTGGCCGCGCAGCCAGTCGACGGCCGCGCCGTTGTCGGCCAGCGTCACCGCCCGCTCCCCCGCGCCGTCGGCGATCGGGCCGGCGCCCTTGCCGACGGCTGCCACCACATCGGCGCGGGAGGCGGCGTACGCGCCGACGGCGCGGTGCTCGGCTTCGCCGACGGCGCCGAGTTCGAGCATCTCGCCGAGGACGGCGATGCGGCGCCTGCCCTCGATGGCCGCCAGCGCGTCCAGGGCCGCGCGGGTCGAGTCGGGGTTGGCGTTGTAGGCGTCGTTGAGCAGCAGCGCGCCGCCCGTGAGGTCGCGCGGTTCCATACGCCACTTGGACAGCGAGGCGGCGGCCAGGGCCGCCGTCGCCGCGTCGAGGGGTACGCCGGCCGCCAGCCCCGCGGCCACGGCGGCCGACGCGTTGAGCGCCTGGTGGGCGCCGATGTGCGGCAGCGCGACGGGGGCGGAGGCGTCGGCGGTCCGCAGCGTGAAGGAGGGTCGGCCGAGGCGGTCGAGCGCCAGGCCGAGCGCCCGTACGTCGGCGTGCTCCGCCCGGCCGAAGGTCAGCACCGGGCCGTCCGTGAGCGGGCGCATGGCGACGACCCGGGGATCGTCGGCGTTGAGTACGGCCGTGCCGCCGGGCGCCAGCCCCCGCACCAGCTCGCCCTTGGTCCGGGCGATGGCCGCGCGCGATCCGAACTCGCCGAGGTGGGCCTGGCCGACGTTGAGGACGACGGCGATGTCGGGCGCGACCAGGCCGGTGAGTCCGGCGATGTCGCCGACGCGACGGGCGCCCATCTCCAGGACGAGGAATCGGGTCGCCGGGTCGGCGCGGAGCATGGTGAGCGGTACGCCGAGTTCGTTGTTGAGCGATCCGGCCGTGGCGACGGTCGGCCCGGTGCTCGACACCACGGCGGCCAGCAGGTCCTTGGTGCTGGTCTTGCCCTGGGAGCCGGTCAGCGCGATGACGGTCAACCCGGTCCGCAGGCGGGCCACGACGTGGGCGGCGAGTGCTTGCAGCGCGGCCCGCGCGTCGTCGACGACGACGGTGGGCAGCGGCGTGGGCCGGGAGCCGAGCACGGCCACCGCTCCGGCCCGGCCGGCCTGGGCGGCGTAGTCGTGGCCGTCGGTGTGCTCGCCGGCGAAGGCCGCGAAGAGGCCGCCCGGCTCGGCCCGCCGGCTGTCGAGCACGGCCGGCGCGGTCACCGTCACTTCCCCGTCACCCGCGCCCGTACCGCCGACGATCGTGCCGCCGGCGCCCGTACCGCCGACGACCGCGGCGATCTCGTTGAGGCTGAGCGGGATCATGAGCGGGTCCGGGCGTCGTGGGGGCTGACGAGGCGGAGGCTGACGGAGGGGAATTCGCTGTACGTCATGCCGCCAGTCAAGGCAGCGCGGTGTTATCGGCGCGTATGCGCATTTCAATATGCCGACGAAATACCGTCGGCGTGACGCTACTTCCAGGTAACATATCGCCCGCATATCGGAACGCGCATACGCCGCGACAACACCGGACCGCCTTGACTGGTTCCATGCCCCACAGCGAACCAGCCCGAACAGCAGACCTCCGCCGCTTCCAGTCGCCGGCGGGTTCTTCCTCATCATCCTCATCCTCCCCGACCGTCCCCGCGACGGGGATCACGGTTTATGGATGCGGTCGGGACGAGGCCGCGCTATTCCGGGATATGGCGCCCCGCTTCGGGATGGTGCCGACCGTCACGGAGGCCCCGGTGACCGAAGCCAACGCCGAGCTGGCCGCCGGAAACCGGTGCGTCAGCGTGGGTCACAAGACCCGGATCACCAACCCCGCTCTTCTCGCGCTCCGTCGAGCCGGCACGGCGTACATCTCCACCAGGAGCATCGGCCTCAACCACATCGACGTGGAATACGCGGCGAGCATCGGCATTTCCATCGGGAATGTCGCCTACTCTCCCGACAGCGTGGCCGACTACACGCTGATGTTGATGCTGATGGCGATCCGGAACGCGAAATCCACTCTGCGCCGCGCGGACATGCACGATTACCGGCTGCACGACGTGCGCGGGAAGGAACTGCGCGACCTGACCGTCGGGGTGATCGGAACGGGCCGCATCGGCACGGCCGTCGTGGACAGGCTCCGGGGTTTCGGCTGCCGGATACTGGCCCACGACAGCCGTCCCAAGACGGCCGTCGATTACGTTCCCCTCGATGAACTGCTGCGGCTGAGCGACATCGTGACGCTCCATGCGCCGCTCAACGCCGATACGCACCATCTCCTCGACCGCCGGCGCATCGAGCGGATGAAGCGCGGCGCGTTCGTCATCAATACCGGGCGCGGCCCGCTGCTGGACACCGAGGCCCTCGTTCCGGCGCTGGAAAGCGGCAGATTGGGCGGGGCGGCGCTGGATGTCCTCGAAGGCGAGGAAGGAATCTTCTACGCCGACTGCCGGGACCGGCCCATCGGAAGCACATCGCTGTCGCGGCTGCAGAAGCTGCCGAATGTGTTCATCAGCCCGCACACCGCCTATTTCACGGACCACGCCTTGAGCGACACCGTCGAAAACTCCATCATCAACTGCCTCGCGTTCGAAAGCAGGAATCAGCATGGCTAGGCCGAAGGTCGGCATCATCTTCGGAGGCTGTTCCGAAGAGCACTCCGTCTCCGTCAAGTCCGCGCGGGAGGTCGCGCGGAACATCGATACCGAGAAGTATGAACCGCTCTATATCGGGATCACCCGCAGCGGCGCCTGGAGGCTATGTGACGGACCCGACGCGGACTGGGAGAACGGAGACTGCCGCCCGGTCGTGCTGTCGCCGGACAGGGGCGCGCCCGGATTGCTCGTTCTGGAGCAGGGGCGGTACGCGACGATCCCGCTGGACGTCGTGCTGCCCGTTCTGCACGGCAGGCTCGGCGAGGACGGTGCGATACAGGGGCTGCTGGAACTCTCCGGAATCCCCTACGCGGGGTGCGACATCCAAAGCTCCGCCGTGTGCATGGACAAATCCCTGGCTTACGCCGTCGCCCGAGGCGCGGGCATCGCCACGCCGGAATTCCGGACCGTCGCGGCGGACGAGACCATCGACCCCGACCGGCTCGACTATCCCGTCTTCGTGAAGCCGGCCCGTTCCGGATCGTCCTTCGGCGTCAGCAAGGTGTCCCGGAAAGAGGAACTGCCGGGCGCGGTGGCAACCGCGAGGACGTACGACTCGAAGGTGCTGATCGAGGAGGCCGTCGTCGGCAGCGAGATCGGATGCGCCATCCTGGGAGACGACCCGGAGGTGTTCGCGGGCGAGGTGGACCGGATCGCCCTCTCCCACGGCTTCTTCAAAATCCACCAGGAGTCCGACCCGGAAAGCGGCTCCGAGAACTCCACGCCGATCGTGCCCGCCGACATCCCGGAGGCGTCGCGCTCACTCGTCCAGGAGACGGCGAAGGCCATATACCGCGCCTTCGGGTGCAGGGGGCTCGCGCGGGTGGACATGTTCCTCACGGAGGACGGCGGAGTGGTCCTCAACGAGGTCAACACGCTGCCCGGCATGACCTCGTACAGCCGTTACCCGAGGATGATGGCGGCGGCGAAGACACCGCTCTCGGAAGTGATCGACCGGCTGGTGTCGCTGGCGCTGACGGGGAAGAGCCGATGACAGAGGACTTCGTCTTCGTGGACGAGCTCATGCCCGGAATACGCTGGGACGCCAAGTACGCCACCTGGGACAACTTCACTGGCAAACCGGTGGACGGATACCAGGCGAACCGGATAGTCGGCACGCGGGCCCTGTGCGCGGCCCTGGAGACGGCGCGGGAAAAGGCCGGGAACCTCGGATTCGGTCTGCTCCTCTGGGACGGCTACCGCCCGCAACGCGCCGTGGACTGCTTTGTGCACTGGTCGCGGCAGCCGGAGGACGGGCGGACGAAGCCACGGCACTACCCGAATATCGACCGGGCCGAGATGTTCGACATGGGGTACGTGGCCGCCAAGTCGGGCCACAGCCGCGGCAGCACCGTCGACTTGACGCTGTATCACCTGGATACCGGTGAACTCGCTGCCATGGGCGGCGGCCACGACCTGATGGATTCCGTCTCGCACCACGGGGCGGCAGGGATCACGCGGGCCGAAGCGGCGAACCGTCGATGCCTGCGGTCCGTCATGGAGGAAGCCGGTTTCAGCTCGTACGACTGCGAGTGGTGGCATTACACGCTGACAGCGGAACCGCACCCCGACACCTATTTCGACTTCCCCATCGCGTAACGGAGGGCGAGCTCCCCATCGCCTAGCGGAGGGCGAGCCGACCCGAGGCGCCAGTAGCGCGGCGGCCCCGAGGTCATGCGCTGCGAGGCCCCGGCACGTACGGTCCGCGGTCCCGGGGCCCCGGGAGCCCTGCGGGTGGCGAAGGGGACCGAAGGGCCGGTGAGTTCACATTGATGGGCGGTACGGCGTTGAGCGGCGTTGTCGATGGGTACACGTTCAGCATAAGTGGCGAAAACAGCCGACTTGGGCCACGACCCCTTGGAAGGGCGTGCGGTGAGCGTGAGGGAAATGCGCCGGTTCCGGCGCGATCCGCTGGGGTACATCGAGGACCGCGCACGCCGGAGTCCGGCAGAGGTGTTCCGGCTTCCGTGGGGCGCCTGGTGCGTACGTGACACCGAACCGGCGCTCACGGTGCTGCACGACCCGGTTTTCCACGGCGGCATGTCCACCTTCTTCGGAGACATGCTGCCGTCGCGGGCCGCGCAGCTCACCCTCGGCCGCGCCGTCCGCAACCTCGTACGGACGCACTCGCCGGCCTACCGCCAGCGCCTGGCCGAGGCGGCGGCCGGGCTGGGCCCGGTCAGCCGGTGGCCCCAAGCGGGGCCGACGCTGGTGTACCGGTGCACGGCGGACGTACTGCTGCACCCCGACGCCCCGCCGGAGCTGCGGCGGCGGCTGGCGCAGGCGGTGACGGCCGGCCTGACTGCCCGTCAGCCGGGGATGCGGGAGCGGGCGCGGGCGGAAGTGCTGCGCCCCAGGCTGCTGGCCGCGATCACCGAACACGTCCGCGACCGCCGGGCGGAGGGGCCCGGGGCGAGCGAGCCGCGGGATGTGCTGGACGCCGTGATCGGCGCCTGCCCGGCGGAGCTCCCCGACGGGACCGTGGCCAATCTGTACGTGCTGCTGTTCCAGTCGATCGTGGGCAACATCGGCTACGCGGTGGCGTGGGCGCTCCTACTGGCCGGCGTCCACCATCCGTCCGGCCCGCCATGGCCGTGGCCCGCCGATGGGCTGGTGCGCGAGGCGGGCCGCTGCCGCCCGTTCGTCTGGATGGTGGGCCGCCCCGTGCCCCACGCTCTCGAATTCGGCGGCCTGCCGTTCGCGGCGGGCACGATCCTCTCGGTCAGCCCCTACCTGCTGCACCACGACCCGCACCGCTGGGACCGTCCCGAGCTGTTCCGGCCCGACCGCTGGAGCGAACCGGGCGGCCAAGGACCTTATCTCCCCTTCAGCGCAGGCCCGTTCACCTGCGCCGGCGCGGCCGTCGCGCACACCTTCATCACCGACGCGGTCGCCGCCCTGGCCCAGGACGCCCGCCTGACCATCAGCGGCGGCGACACCCGCCCCCTGATCTCCGGCTCCGTCCTCCCCCGCCCCTTCACGGTGCACCGCACCCTCAAGACCCCCGTCAGGCCCGCGCCGACGCAGGGAGACGAAGGGAGGTGAACAACGTGATCGCCGCTATCCGACGCATCATCCGGAACAAGCCCGCCGGTTACTGGGAGCCGAACGTCTGGCTCTAGGAGCCCCGGCCCGCCCCGGTGGTTCGTACGCCGTAGCCGACGGCGTACGAACCACCTCGCCATTCCCGCCTCCGGCCGCACGCATCCGCTCAACAGCCCCTGTATTCCCCGGCGTCTGATTACTCGCCCTATACCTATTCCGTTACTGCACACCCAATAGGCCCACGCGCGCCTTGGGCCTCATTGCAGTACTCGACACCGGTCTACAGGTATGGGATAGTCACCTTCGGTTGTATCTTGTTGAACAGACACAGACATTATCGCGGGTCAGTGGGTTGACAAACGTGTACGTCCAGGAAGTCGCGCGCACCACCTGGCGTTGAGGAGCACGAGTTGCCCATTTTCAGGCGCTTGATCTCGCCCGAAGGGCGCATCTGGGAGACGGGCGACATCGTGGCCCGTGTATTCGGCGCCAGCGAATTCCTTGCGCACCGCGGCATCGGGCCCGGCTCGCGGGTGATGCTGAGCGGGCCCAATTCCCCGGAATGGGTCGTGCATTTGATCGCGCTCATCCATCTCGACGCCTCGGTGGTCTTCGCCGATCACCGAGCCGCCCCGGCACGGCGATCGCAGATCCGCGCACAAGCCCGCGTGGTGCTCGAAATCGGCGACGGTACGGGCGATGCGGCGGCCCCACGGCCCGTATCGAGTACGGCGGCCGTGCCCGATACCGCGGCGTGGGCGCGACGCCGGGACGCCGCGATCTCGTGGTCCTCGGGTACGACAGGCACCCCCAAGGGCGTCGTCCGCTCCGGTCGTTCGATCCTGGACAACCTCGCGCTCAGCGCGGAGCGCATGGGGTACCGGCCCGATGACGTCTTCCTGCCCGTCCTGCCGTACTCCCACCAGTACGGTCTGTCGCTGGTCCTGTCCTGGTGGCTGGGCGGCGGCACGCTGGTGGTCTACGGACCGGCCACCCGCCTGGACCGGGTGCTCGCGCTCGGCGCGGACCACGGTCTCTCCATCGTGGACGGCGCCCCGTCGACCTACTACAGCCTGGTCAACCTGCTCGACCGCCGCCCCGCTCTCGCGAACGCGCTGGAGACGGTACGGGCCTGGTGCGTCGGCGGCGCGCCGCTGGGGCGCGACCTGCCGGCGCGGTTCCACGCCCGTACGGGCCGACGCCTGCTCGACGGCTACGGAGCGACCGAGGTGGGGAACATCGCGCTGGCGCCCCCTGACGACCCGGTCGGGTGCGGCACCCCGCTGCCCGGCGTGGTCGTCGAAGTCCACGACGACGATGGCCGGCCGCTTCCCCGCGGCCGGCTCGGCCGACTCGTCGTGCGCAGCGACGGCCTGATGACCGGCCACCTGGGCGATGACGGTGAGATCGTTCCGGTTCCCGGTCCCGTTCACCGCACCGGGGACATCGGGCTGCTCGATGCTGCCGGGCGCGTCTTCCCCGTCGGACGCAAGCACGCCGTGCACCGTGACGGCCACACGCTCTACCCCGACCACCTCGCCGAGCGGGCCGGCGAGTCGGCCGGCGCGCGGACGGAGGTCGTCGCCGTCCCCGACGAGCGCCGGGGCTGTCATCTGGTGTTCGTGATCGCGGACCCGGACGGCCACGCCCCCGCGCACTGGAAACGGATGCTGCGCCCCGTGCTCGCCCGCTACGAGCAGCCCGACCACATCGTCGTGCTTCCGTCGCTGCCCCTCACGAGTACGGGCAAGCCCGACCTTGCCGTACTGGAGAAGATCGCCATGACCTCGCTGCCCACGGCGCACCACACGGCTGCCGCCGACGCCGACGCCGACGCCACGTCGGGTTCCACCGTCGGCGCGACCACGTCCGATTCCGACGCCGACGCGACCACGTCCGGTTCCGCCGTCGGCGCGGCCGCATCCGGTTCTGCCGCCGACGCCTCCACGTCCGATCCCGACGCCGACGCGACCGGCTACCGCGTCCCCTTCGCCGACCGCCTCGACGCGCTGCGCGCGGTGCGCCGGTACGTGGCCGACAACGAAGACGCGGTGAGGGGAATCCTCACCGAGATGTCGCCCCACCGCACCGCCGAGGCGGAGATCCGTTCGTTCCTCGCCACGCTCGACGGAGCGGAGGAAGAGATCCGCCGGGTCCGGCCCGGCCGCGTGCCACGGGCCGCGGTGTTCACGCCCTCCAACATCCCGCTCTATTCGTACGCGCTGTACATGCTCGTGGCGTCCCTCTACACCGAAAGAATCGCCTTTCGGCCGTCCTCCGGGATCGAAAGCCAAATGCGGCGCCTGCACGCTCTCCTGGCGCCCGTCCACGGTTTACCCGTCGAGTTATGCGAACTCAGCCGGCGCAAGTTCGTCACGGGCCCGGCGCGCGAGGCGGACGTCATCGTTTTCACCGGAAATTACTCCAACGCCGAGACCGTGCGTGAAGGACTGGCGGAGGATCAGCTCTTCCTCTTCTTCGGTCGCGGCATCAACCCCTTCGTGATCGCGCCCGATGCCGACCTCAAGCACGCCGTACGAGACGTCACGGAAATACGTCTCCACAATTCGGGCCAGGACTGCTTCGGCCCCGACGTCGTGTTCGCGCCGCAGGGCCGCACCGAGGAATTCGTCGACCTGCTGTCCGCCCATCTGACGTCGCTGCGATTCGGACAGAACACCGACCCTGCCGCCGACTACGGCCCTCTCTGCTACGACTCGGCGCTGGTCAACTGCTCGGACTACCTGGTGCGTCATGTGAGCCGCATACGACACGGCGGGCGCATCGATCTGCCGTCCCGCAAGGTCGAGCCGACCGTGCTGTCATGGGCCTTCGACGACAAGATCCCTCTTGACGAGATGTTCGCCCCGGTGTTCAACGTCGTGTCCTACCCCAGTGCGAGACGGCTGCGGGAGCGGCTGGCGAACCCGTACTTCGGCGAACGCGCGCTGGGAGCGATGGTCTACGGAAACGACCCGGAGACGGTGGAAGTCCTGTCCAAACGGCACCGGACCTGCGTCGGCCACACGCTGCTCGACGCCGAGGACGGCAACCGCCCGTTCGGCGGATTCGGGATGATGGCGAACTACATCGCGTACGGCGGCGAGCGGCACGCCGCACCACTGCTCATGTCGCAGGCCGTGGCGGAGAACCTCCCGGCGTCCGCCGCCCCCGTCGCGGTGCGCGGGACGTGGCCCGGGTGAGCGGGGCTCGGGCGGACGGGACCCAGGAGGCTGACGGCCAGGTGAGCGGGGGCCGGGCGGGCAGGGCCCCGGCGGGCGAGGGCCGGGCGAGCGTACGGTACGCCGACGCGTGGTCCGCGATCGTCGGCGTGCTGGTGGCGAACGGGGTGGACACCTGCTTCGGACTGCCCGGCGACGACCTGGAGTTGCCGCGCGCCCTCGACGCGGCCGGTCTGGACCTCGTACCGTGCCGTGACCAGCGCAACGCGATGTACATGGCGATCGGCTACGCGTTGCAGTCGGGCCGGCTCGCCGTATGCGCGCTGGGCAAGGGACCGGCCGTCACGCACGCGGCCACGGGGCTGCTGGAGGCGCGGGAGTCCGGTGCGCCGGTCCTCGTCATCGCCGCGGGTGCGCCCGAACGGCGCCGGGGCAGCGGCGGATTCCAGGAACTCGACCAGGTCGCCGTGGCGGCTCCCCTCGTACGGTGGGCGCACCGGGTGGGCCATCCCGACCGGGTCGTCCCCGCGGCGGTGACGGCGCTGACCCGAGCCGTGGGACCGCCGCCCGGCCCCGTGTACCTGGAGGTGCCCGACGACGTCCGCACGGCGGAGATCGTCGTCACCGGACCGCTGCCGACGCTGCCCGAACCTCTGATCCTCGAACCCGTCCCTGTTCCTGTTCCTGGTCCCGTTTCCGTGGCGCGCGGGCCGGCGCTGGCGGCGATCCTCGCGAGCCGGCGTCCGGTGGTGCTGGTGGGCGGCGGAATGCGGCACCGCAACGGCGACGCTGTGGTCGAGGGCTTCGCCGAACGCCTCGGCGCGGCGCTCTTCACCACCGCGTCCGGCCGCGGCGCCGTCGACGAGCGCCACCCGCTGTTCTGCGGCGTGGCGGGCCTCTACGCCGCGGCCCCCGCCCGTGAACTGTGGTCCTCCTGCGACTTGGTGGTGTCGCTCGCCGGGCGGCTGGAGGAGACGGTCGTCGAAGGCGGAACGCCGTGGCCCCCGGTCGCGGTGGTGCAGGTCAACATCGATCCGGGCGGCCTGTCGGCCGAGTTCCGGGGCCCGCGCGTGCTCGGAGACGCCCGGCACGCCGTGCTCGGCTGGTCGTGGGCGCTGGACGAGGACCGTAAGGCCGAACACGCGGACACGGCGGAAGCAGCGGAAGCAGCGGAAGCAGCGGACGTGACGGGTGTGACGGATATTGAGGGCGCGACGGACGCAACGGACGCGACGGACACGGCAGGCGAGGCGGGCGCGGCTGAGGTGTGGGCGAACGATATCGCCGCCGCCCGCCACGCCATGACGCTTGAGGCGGAAGCGGAGTTGGCCCGCGCGGCGGCGCTGCCGGAGATCCGCATCGCCGAACTGCTCGCCGCGCTCGACGCCACCGCCGGCGGGCCCCGCGTGCTGGTCCAGGAGAACGGGTTGCAGGACATGTGGTCCTACGGCTTCCCGTTCCGGGTCGGCGGAGGGGCCATCGTGCCGTCGGAGCAGACCCCCTTGGGCTTCGGAGCGGCCGCGGCCATCGGGGTCAAGCGGGCCGCCCCGGACCACGAGGTCACCGCGTTCGTCGGGGACGGAGCGTTCCTCGCGGCCCGCGCGGACATCGCCGTCACCGCCGCGGCCCACGGCGGCGTGCTGTACGTGGTGCTGTGCAACGGCGGTTACGGCTGGCTGGACGCCCAGCGCGCCCGCCTCGGCCTCGACGCCGACCGCTTCCCCTTCGCCCGCCCGGACGCGCCGCCGCCCGTGGTGGACGGGCCCGGCGTCCACTGCCGAGTGCTGCGCGACAAGGCCGCGCTGACCGAGGAGTTCCGCGCCGCGCGGCGGTTCTGCGCGCAGGGAGGCACGGCCGTGCTCATGGTGCCGGTCGCCCCCGGCGACGTCCTCCCGGCCCTCCGCGACGCCGGGGCGGTCCCCCAGTGACGTACGCGGGAGAGCGGGGCGGCGGCGGGCGCGGCCGGGCCCGGCGCCGGGTGGTGGTCACCGGGTACGGGGCGGTCACGCCGCTGGGCCACAGCGTCCCCGAGACGTGGGCGGCGATGCTGGCCGGGCGCAGTGGCATCGACACGGTGGACGACGCGATCGACGTGACCGGTCTCGGGGTCCGCATCGGCGGCCAGGTCCGCGGGTTCACGCCCGGCCGCTACATGCCCCCGAGGGTCAGCCGGCGCGCCGACCCGTACGCGCAGTACGCCCTCGCCGCGGCCCTGGAGGCGTGCGAGCACGCGGGGCTCGTCGTCGACGAGCGCCTGGCGCCGCGCGTCGCCGTGATCATCGGCAGCGGCTACGGCCCGGTGGGGTCGATCTACCGCGCCGCGAACACGCTGCGCGACAAGGGGCCTCGGGCCATCGGCCCGTTCACCCAGGTCACGACGGCCATGGACAGCGCTGTCGGCGAGATCAGCATGCGTCTGGGCACCCAGGGGCCCAGCCGTGCGCAGAGCACGGCGTGCGCCAGCGGCGCGGATGCGGTGGGCGCGGGGATGCGCATGATCAGCAATGGGGAGGCCGATGTCGTCCTGGCCGGCGGCGCCGACGCCTGCGTCACGGCCGTGGATCTCGCGGGCAGCGGCAACGCCCGCGCGCTGTCCAAACGCAACGACGAACCGGCCGCGGCGTGCCGGCCGTTCGACGCGCACCGCGACGGGTTCGTGATGAGCGAGGGGGCCGCCGTGGTGGTGCTGGAGGCCGCCGAGGCGGCCGCCGGGCGAGGGGCTGCGGCGTTGGCCGAACTCGCGGGGTACGGGGCGACGTCCGACGCCCATCACTGGACCGCCCCGCATCCGGAGGGCCGGGGCGCTTGCCTCGCCGTCGAGGCGGCGCTGCGCGACGCGGGCATAGCGGGTTCGGACGTGGACTACGTCAACGCCCACGGCACCGGAACGCTGCTGAACGACGCCACCGAGACAGCCGTCCTGCACAAGGTGCTGGGCGACCGCGTCACCCGAATCCCCGTCAGCTCCACCAAGTCGATGACCGGGCACATGATCGGCGCCGCCGGGGCGGTCGAGCTCGTGGCGTCGATCCAGGCCCTCCGCACGGGCGATGTCCCGCCGACGGTCAACTGCGACGAGCCGATCGACCCGGACATCAACTTCGTGCCGCACCGGGCGCAGCACCACGGGCGGCTGCGGATCGCTCTCAGCAATTCGTTCGGCTTCGGCGGCCACAATGCCGCTCTCGTGATCCGAGCGGTGTGAGGTCCCGGCTGTGAACAGTCGTCTTCCGGAAGCGGGCACGGGTGCGGATGCGGATGCGGATGCGGATGCGAGCGCGGGTACGAGTGCGGGGGTGGGGGTGGGCTCGTGCTCGGACACGGGCTCGGGTACGGACACAGGCACAGGCACCGGCATGGGTACGGGTACGGGCGGGAGTCCGGCCGTGAGCCGTGCGCCGAGCCCCGCAGCCGTCACCCGCAGCGGCCCGCTGACCTGGGTGCAGCAGTGGCACTGGTTCGAGCGCACCATTCCCGCGCCCCGCCGGGTGAACCCGACGCCGCTCGCCGACCACTGCCGCGTACCGCCCCCGGCGACCGTCGCGGACGTCCGCGCGGCGCTCGCGTCCCTCACCGCCCGCCATGAGGCGCTGCGCACCACCGTCGACCCGCTCCGCCCGGTACAGCGGGTCCACCGCGCGGACTGGGCCCCGCTGCCGGTCGACTGCGTCGAGGTCCCCGCCGCCGACGCCGGCACTCTGGAGGCGGCCACGGCGGCGCTGGCCGCCCGCCCGATCGATCCCGAGCGGGAGCCGCCCTGGCGCGCCCGGGTGGTGCTGGAGGCGGGCAAGCCGCGTGCGGTCCTGATGGCCGCCCACCACGTGGTGATCGACGGATGGGGGCTGGCGGCGCTGCTCAGCCAGCTGCACGGTCGGCTGCGCGGCGACGACGCGTCGGCGGGGGCGTTCACGCACCTGCGCGGCGACGACGCGCAGTCGGGGAGGTTCACACACCTGCTCGACACGGTCGCCGCGCAGCCCGCGGAGCGCGCCCGCGCGGCGGAGCGTGAGTGGCTCACGCGTCTCGCGCGCAACCCGACCGGCGTGCTGGCCCCGTTCGGCGGGACCGAGGACGGCAACGGACGGCACCGCCTCCAGCACCGCTCGGTGGGCGCGTACGAGGACCTCGAACGCGTCGCCCGGCGCTGCGGAGTCAGCCCGGAGACCGTCGTGCTCGCCGCGCTGGCCCACGACGTCGCCGCGCGCACCGGCGAACACCGGTTTCTCGCCTCGGTGGTGGTCTCCAACCGGGCGCGGGCCGCTCTGCGCGGCAGCGTCGGCGTCCGGGCCCTGACGGTTCCGGTGCAGATCGACCTCCGTCCGGGCGCGGCGTTCGGCGAGGTGGCCGCCTCGGTCGCCGCCGCCTCCGCCGCGGCCTACCGGCACGGTCAGTACCGCCCCGCGGAACTGGTCGCCGCCCAGGCCCGCATGGACCGCCGCCGCGGCGTCGTGACCGTCCCCGCCATCGAGTACAACTGCTACTCGTGGCCGCGCGACTATCTGGTTCCCGTGGAGAACACACCGCCGGGCGGGTCCGCCGCCTGGATCAGCAGCGCGCCCGACGAGCCCTGCGAAACGCTCTACGTCGACCTCGGCCGGGACGGGGGCGTCGTCACCCTCGACGTCACCGTCGGGGACCACCTGCTCGACGCCGGGCAGGCCGTGGCGCTGCCCGTCCGCCTGTGCGCTCTGCTGCGGGCGCTCGCGAACGGCGCCGACTGCCCGGTCCCGGCGCGCCCGCTCGCGCCGGCCGCCGCCGGATGGTGGCGCGCCCCGCAGGGCTGGGTGTGCCCGGCCAAGGTCGAAGACGTGGTGCGCGGCCATCGCGGAGTGCTCGGCGTGACGGTGGTGCCCGGCGGGGGCGGTACGGGCGTACGCGACCGCGACGCGCCGTGCCTCGTCGCGTACGCCCGTACCGCCCCTGATGTCACCCCCGGCGACCTGCACCGCCATGTCCTGGACCACCTCGGCGAAGTGCCGGGCATCGTGGCGCCCGGCCGCTACGTGCTGTCCACGGCCGGTCCCGGATCCGGCCGCCGGCGCGACCGGTTCCGCACCGACACCGGCGGCACGGGGCCCCCGCAAGTCCCGTCGCGCCCGCCCGCGACGCGCGCCGAACGGGCTCTGGCCGCCGCCGTGTCCGCTGTCGGACGGGGCAGCCCGCCGGGCGACTCCTCCGACGGCTCCGGCGCTTCCAACGGACCTGATGGACTCGACGGACCCGGCGCTTTCTACGCTCCTGATGCACTCGACGGGCCTGACGCCGTGGACATGAACCGCTGCCTCGCCGACCACGGAATCACCCTCGTCGCCGTCCCCCGCCTGCTGGAGCTGCTCCGCCAGTCCGGCTTGGCCGGTATCGCGTCGGACGAACTGGCCGGAACGGCCTCGCTCGGCCACCTCGCCGCCGCCCTGGAACCCTTGCCGCCCCGCGCCCCTCATGGAGGAGAAGCCTCGCCATGACCGCGTCCCGCACCCCCGCACCGTCCGTGGACCGCCTCGCCCCGTGGGACTTCGCCGCTTTCGTCGAGGCGAACACGCACGAGACGGCGTACCGTCCGCCGGTGGTGGACGGCCCCGTCGGAGCGACCATCGTCCGCAACGGCCGCGAGCTGGTGAACTTCGCGAGCATCAGCTTTCTCGAACTGGAGCGCCACATCCCGGTACGGCGCTATTTCGCCGAGGGGGCGCTCGCCCACGGCTTGAGCACCAGCGGCTCCAGGATGACCCAGGGGATCTGCCGCCCGCACCAAGTGCTGGAGGAGACGATCGCCCGCCGCACCGGCAAGGAGCGGGCCATCAGCTTCGCCACGGGGCTGCTGGCCAATATCGGGTTCGTCCACGCCATGAGCAGTTCCGCGTGCTTCGACACCGGGATCGAGGTGCGTAATCGCGACACCGTCTTCGTCGTCGACCGTGACGCGCACTGGAGTATCTGGAAGGGCCTCGAAGGGCTCGGCTACGGGCGCGGCGTCCACGCGTTCCGGCACAACGACGTCTCCCACCTGGCACGCCTCCTGGACCGGGTCCAGGCCCGGACCCGGGCCCGGGCCCGGAAGACCGTGGTGATCGCCGAGAGCCTCTATTCGGCCGACGGCACCATGGGGCCGATCGTGGAGATTCTCGACGAGTGCGACCGGCACGGCGCCATCAGCATGATCGACGATGCGAACGGCTTCATGGTCTACGGGCCCGAGAACCGTCCGTACGCCCGCGAGGCGGCCGCGATCCGGGAGCGGGCCGACTTCGTGATGGTGTCGCTGTCGAAAGCCGTCGGTCTGGAGGGCGGCGCGATCGCCGGGCCGGCGGAGGCCGTCGACGCCTTCGAACTGCTCTCCGGCACCTCGATGTTCACGGCCGCCATCCAGCCGCCCACCGCCTACACCGCGAAGCGCACGATCGACGCCCTCGCCGGCAGGCCGGAGATCGTCGACGACTACCTGGCGCACGCCGCCCGTCTGCGCCGTCAGATGCACGAGGCCGGTACGCCGACGCTGCCGACCGAGTCGTACATGCTCTCGGTGCCGATCGGGAACGACGCCGCCGCGCTGCAGATGCGGGAGTGGTTCGTCGAGGACGGCTACCTCGTGCCCGTCTTCTCCTACCCGGCCGTCGCCCGTAACCAGGCGCTGCTGCGTCTGTTCCCGCACGCGGGCCACACCGAGGAGCAGATGGACGGCTTCCTGCGCACTCTTCTCGCCTACCGGCGGCGGCTCGGGGTCTGACGCACCGCCCCACACCGGACAAGACTCACCGGTTCACAGACTCACGGACTCACGGACTCACAAATTCATGAACTCACGGACTCGGGAGGTGTGCCGTGGTGCGCAGATTGGTTCCCCCCTTGGCCAGGACCAAGGCCAGGGCCAGGGCCAGGATCAGGGTCATGGCCCGGCGGCGGTCATGAGCGTTCTCGACCGGTTCCGGCTCGACGGTCGCGTCGCCGTGGTCACCGGCGCCTCCTCCGGGCTGGGCGTCGCCTTCGCCACCGCGCTGGCCGAGGCCGGCGCCGACGTGGTGCTCGGGGCGCGGCGCGCCGAGAGGCTGGAGGCTGTGCGTACGGCTGTCGAGAAGCTCGGCCGCCGGGCCGTCGCCGTACGTACCGACGTCGCCGAACCGAAGGACTGCCGCGCGCTGATCGACGCGGCCGTGCACGCGTTCGGGCGGGTGGACATTCTGGTCAACAACGCCGGGGTCAGCAGCGAGCAGCCCGCGGCGGAGGAGACGCCGGAGCAGTTCCGCGAGGTCATCGACGTCAACCTCAGCGGCGCCTACTGGATGGCGCAGGCCGCGGGGGCGGTGATGCCGCCCGGCAGTTCCATCGTCAACGTCTCCAGCATTCTCGCGCTGGTCACGGGCGGTCTGCCGCAGGCGGCCTACTCGGCGTCGAAGGCCGGGCTCCTCGGGCTGACCCGCGATCTCGCCCAGCAGTGGACTCCCGCCAAGGGCATCCGCGTGAACGCCCTCGCGCCGGGTTTCTTCGCCTCCGCGATGACCGACGGCTATGCCGAGGGCTATCTCGACGCGATGATGCCGAGGGTGCTCTCAGGCCGTGTCGGGCAGCCGGAGGAGCTCGCCGCGGCGCTGGTCTTCCTCGTCTCCGACGCGGCGTCCTACATCACCGGGACCACCTTGACGGTCGACGGGGGCACGCATATCGCCTAGTGACGGGCGGCGTGGGGCCCTCGGCTACGAACTCCCGCGGCCGGGCGGCGCGTTCCACGGAAATCTGCGAGCGGATGTGTCCATGGTGTCGATCAGTGAGCGATGCGTTCCTGTCCGTCCCGGCGCGAGCGGGCGCGGCTGTCCAGGGAAGGAGGACGTCCCGAACGCCTCGGATGGCGATGGCCGGTGGCAGGTCCTCGGCGTCGGACACGGGAGCGGCCCGCTCGACGTCCCTGGGGGCCGGCGATGACGATGGAGCCGACCGCCCGTTCCGTTCCGCGCGAACCGCTCGGCGACGCGCGCCTGCGCCGCCTGGTCGTGGGCCAGGGGCTGGCCGCCGTGGTCGACGCGCTGTTCCTGGTGTGGCTCACGCTCTTCGTGCTCGAACTGTCGGAACCGGGAATCGCCACCGGGTTCGTTCTCGTGGCCGTGGCGCTGCCGCGGGCGGTGCTCCTGCTTCCCGCGGGGGTGCTGGTCGACCGCCTCGGCCCCGCCCGTATCGCGGCCGGGGCCTGCTGGCTCCGGGTCGCCGTCCTGCTCGCCCTCGGCGCCCTGGTCACCTTCGCCTCGCCGTCGGTGACGGCGGTCGCGCTGCTCGGCGGGCTGCTCGGTGTCGCCGACGCCGCGTACTTCCCGGCGGCGCTGGCGCTGCTGCCCGCCGTCGTGCCGACCGGGAAGCTCACCCGGTTCAACGCGCTGGTGCAGGGCGCGGAGTCGGGGGGCGATCTGGTCGGTCCGGCGGTGGCCGCCGGGGTCATCGCCGCGGTCGGCTTCGAGGCGACGCTCGGTGGGATAGCGGCGATGGCGGCGCTGGCCGCCGTCGCCCTCAGCACGCTTGTCCGCGCGGTACGACGTGGCGAGGCGACCGGAACCGGTCCGGACGCCGACGGTGGCGGTGAGCGGTTCGGCAGCGCACGCGCCCTCGGCGCGGGCTTGGGCTACGCCTGGCGTGAACCGCTGGTGCGGGGGATGCTGGCGGCCGTCGCCATGATCAACATCGCGGTGGTGGGCCCCGTGCTCGTAGGCGGCGCGGTACTGGCCGATCAACGCCTCGGCGGCGCGGGTTCCCTGGGCGTCGTACTCTCCGGCTTCGGCGCCGGCTCGCTGGCCGGCTCGCTGATGGCCGGGTGGCGGCCGCCCGCCCGGCGCGGCTGGACCGTGGTCGGCGGGGTCGCGGCGATCGGCGCGGGCGTGGCCGGACTCGCGGCCGTCACCCATGTCGTCGCCGCGACGGCGATCGTCTCACTCGTCGGCATCGGGTCCGCGTTCCTCGGCGTGGTCATCGTGGCCACGCTCCAGGAACGGGTGCCGGAGCGACTGCTGGGCCGGGTGCTGAGCCTCGTCGTGCTGGCCACGGTGGCGTTCGACCCGTTCTCCTACGTGATCGCGGGCGTCCTGCTCCCGTACGGCACGACGACGCTCTTCCTGGTCTGCGGCGGCGCCGTCCTGGCGTGCGCCGCCCTGGTCGCCACGAGCCCGGCGATCCGCTCCCTGCGCTGACCGTGTCACTGGGCGGGCGGCAGCGCGCGACCACCGGTCCCGGCAAGACCACCGGTCCCGGCAAAGGAGCGGCTCATCGAACGCGGCCGGGCGCGCGGCCCGGCGCTACGCGCCCCCGCGGCCCGTAGCCGAAGCGAAGCCGAGCCAGGTGTGCCGGTTCCCCCACCAACACCAGCCGATCTTGGGTGCGTCACGCCGCTCTCGGCCGTCCCGCCCCGTTCCATTGCTGATCCAGATCGCCGGGGTACGGGCGTCCAGCGCGCCGTTCGCCTTGCGCAGCCGGGACCCGATGGTCATGAAGCACCGGTTCCGCTCCAGAGCCGCCGGCTGCTGGAGCACCCAGTGAACGCCTTCGGTGAGCAGCAACGGGCTACGGCCCTCCTCCGTGAGCGCGGGCAGCGCCTCCTCCGGGCTCCAATTGGCCATGCGGTCGCCGCGGTCGAGACCGGAGACGACGTACAGCGCCTCGTCGGGCAGCTCGACGCCGCAAGGGGCGAACTGATCGACGTCCTCCATATCGGCGACGACGAAGCCGGGCTTCCCCTCGCGGCTCAGCGACGGCGCGAGCGCGGACGCGGGTACGCGGCCGGGATGGATCACGAGCAGAGCGTCACCGCCTTCACGCCCGGCCGCGTCGGCGAAGGCACGCAGCTCCTCCGCGGAGATCCCCGCGAGTTCATGCACCGCGAGCTCGATCAGCCGCTCCGCCTGAGCGGCGAGCGGCGGAAGCGAGGGCACGACGACGGCGGACGAGACGGATGAGACGGACGAGGCAGACGACGTATCGGACAAGGTGCTCCCTCAGGTCATGACACAAAGCAGCGGACCTGAGACCCAACGAGAAGGCCCGCCGGAGTGTTCCCGACGGGCGCACCGATGTCACGACGGATGAGGCGGCCTTCCCTCAGCCACAGCTACGACTACGGCCGCGGAGTGCGGGCGATCACGCCGGTGCCGTGTACGGGGGTCTCCGCACCGAGTTCCAGCGGGCTGATCCCGAGTGCGGCGGCGAGCTCCGGTGTCATACCGGCTGCGTCCCGCTCCCACTCCCCTTCGCCCTCGGCATCCTGGTCCCGCGTTTCCGCGCCCCAGGTGGGCGACAGCCCCAACTGCCCGCGTCGGGCCCGCTCGTAAGGCCGGGGTTCGCCGAGGGTGAAGAGTTCGTCATCGTCCTCGCCGATGCGGCTGTAGCGCCGCAGGACGGTGCCGCGTTCCGTGATGAGCCAGGCGGAGCCGTCGCCCTGCTCGCCGTAGTAGTAGGCGTGCGCCTGCCCGTACCGTGTGCTACACAAGGTCCGTTGCCACCCGGTCAGCAAAGGTCCCGTCCGACCCCACCTGCATCCCGCTCCGTGAACAACCGCGGCAGCGCGGGAACCCGAGCCTCAGCGGCCCGGGCCCCTGCGGCGCAATCTCACTCGGCAGTGCCCCGCATCAGGACGCGGGCCTTGTCCGCCCAGTCCCCCATGCGTGAGATGGCATGGTTCATCCGCTCCACAGCGGCAGAGATGTCCTGCACCGGCTTGCGGAGGTGACGGCTCAAACGGGCCATGCCACCCGCGGACTCACCGAAGGAGGCGATCTGTGACAGTCCGACCTGAGCGGCATCGTCCAAGGTCACGAGCTGGTGCAGGAATTTCTTCACTCCCTCGCCGCGCTCGTCGGGCGGCGTCATTTCGATGAGCCCCAGTGCGGCCCTCACCCCGCTGTCCAGGGCCGCCATCCGCCCCTGGAAAGCCTCGGCGACAGTGTTCAGTTCCCTGGCCGGTGCGCCGAGCGACTCCGCGAACCGGCTCACAGCAGCGAGCCGTGCACTCGCAGGCGCATTCGCCTGGCTGAGATCGAGCATCTCCGTGTTGCTCTGATCGCTCAACGCTCCGATCGTCTCGACGGTCTTCGTGATCGCCAGCGTGTCCGCGATCATCTCGTCGAGCCCGTCATCGATCACGACGAAACCGTCGAGCAGGCCAGGGGCATCATCGTCGGCCGCCTCCACCGCGCTGCCACTCCCCTCGGGAGACGACGACGGCCCGTCGACGGCCTGGAGCCCACGCAGCACCCGTGCCGGGGTGAGGAGTTCGAAGCCGTCCCGCAGCCCGGCCTCAAGGGCGCATTCGATCTCCCTGCGCGCACCCGCCAGGAGACTGCGCGCCCGCTGATATCTGATCATCCTGATCGACGCGATGTCGAAGGGCAATTGCCCGGCTTCCCCGATGTGGATCGTGGGCTTGCCCGTGACGTGGCGCAGCCCCAGTTCGTACATCACGTTGGGGTTGCCGCCGCTGACATCGGCGATGACCAGGTCGGACTCGATGACATGCCGACAGATCTGCTCGTTGATGTCACCGGCATGCGCGATGCCGTCCGCGCGCACGGCGGTGATCTCGTACTTCTCGCAGGCGGGGGCGATCACCTGCTCGAAAACCCCGAGGTGGTGCTCGTACGCCTCATGCTCAGGGCTGCCGTGCGCCGCGTACGAATCTCCGATGGGGCCCACGACGAAACACGTACGAGGCCGGTCCGGCTCCTGCCGAAGAGACTGTGACGCGATCACGCGAGGTCCTCCATTTCACCAGAGTGGACGTCGTCGAACCGTTCGGCGTGTGTGGCCCCGGCTTCCAAGTCGACGGCGTACAACGGCCTCTCCTCGATTCCGAGGGAGCGCAGCAGGTACGCGGTCGGAATGCGATAGCGCCAGCCGAGCCGCAGCACGGGGCACGGGAAAGCGCCGAGGCGAATCAGCTTGTACGCCGTGTCGGGGCAGACTCCGAAGGCACGGGCGGCCGTGCGCAGATCGACGCTCAAGGGCAGGTCGAAGGCCTCCGCGAAACTCAGGGGCGGCCCGGACCGCGCGCTCACCGCCGTACTCCTGCGGGGCGCAGCACCAGAGTGCCGATGAGATCGGCCTCCTCGTGGCGGCGAGCCCGAAATACCAGGTCAGACAGGCCTGCACAGTGTGCGAGCGCTCCGAGCCGTTCCCCTTCCCGCCGGGTGCGCGACTCGGCGAAGCGGAGCGTCGCGGCCAGCCCGTCACGGCCGGGCGGCGGCGTGAGGTGTACCTCCCACTCGTCGGTCGTATGCGGCCGTTCCTCCGACGGGGCCGTGGCGTTGCGGGCTTCGGCGAGGGCGGCGATGTCCACGACGGGAACTTCCCGTGTGACCCGGTTCGCGTAGGCCCACATCCGGTTCACTGCGTCCCTGATGATGCGGCTGCCCATGTCCGGGTGGTCCGGATCCGCCGAGTCGAGGGCGGCGAGGACGGCGAGGACTGCCTCCGCCTCAAGGTCGGTCCGCTCGACCGTAAATCGGCGCAGGATCCGGCGCAGGTTCCGGTACAAGCCTGGCATGGCCAACCAGATGACGAACAGCCGCCCGGCGCCGTCGCCTCCCTGGGGCTCCTGTTGTGCCTCGCTGACCGCCTGTCGCCAGATCTCCTTCCTCAATGCCTCGTCGCGTCGCGGCCCGTACAGGGCGCTCCTGCACTCCTCCGGGGACAGGCGTGCCGGCAGACGACCGATACTCACCGCGAGTGATTGCCGCACGCCTCCGGGCACCGAGAGAAGGGCTTCGTCGATCAGGGCGAACATGCCCCGAGGGTCAGTCCACATCATCGCTCCTCCAACCCGGCCAGATGAAGCCGGCTGACGACAGCACCCCAGCAGCTCGCTCGCAGGCGCATGTAAGGGTGGTCAGCGCCGACCGCGCAGCCGCGTGGCGCGTCGCCGAGATCGGGCTCGTCTCCTCGGACCAGCGCCGAAGCGGCTGGGCCGACGGGGCGGGCGGATGGATGTGAATGTTGCCGAACACGTCATGGCCGACGTTCACCCCGTAGTCGGCCCATTGGCACCCCGCCCCTTCGAGGCCGAGCGGGGCCTCATACGGGGCCGTCACCAGGTGCGCCAGGGGACGACCGGCGGGGGGACCATGGGCAGGCCGACGTTGATGCCGCCACTGGCGTCCCGGCCGACGGCGACGCCCTGGTGGACGTACTGGGACGGCTCCGTCCGACCGGGGGCTGGGGTGCCCGGCGACGGCAGCATGCCGCCCGTGCTCTCCGCGAACGGCCGCACGTCATCCGGCCCGTGACCCGGTACTCGGATCCAGCCGTGACCGCCGAAGTCCTTCACCCGTACCTCTGCCCGGACGTACTGCGCCGGGTCGAGGCCGGGATGCCCGAACCGCACGACGTCCTGGTACAGCCGGTCCGACACGATGACGGCGAGATCCGCCGAGGCGAGGGCGGCCAGCGCGGCCTTCAGCTGGGGCGCGTTGACGAAGCGCGCCACGGCGACCGGCGCGGGCCCGGCGTGGCCGAGAGCGGCGCCCGCGGCGACACCGGCGTCGACAGCCAGCCGCAACCTGACGCGCGGGACGGCCGGGCGGGCGTTGAGGGCGCCGAGACAAGCCACCAGGTGCTGCACGAAGGGCCCCAGCACAGTGACTTCAGGCGTGGCCTCGGGGAGGACGGCGAACTCCAAGTCGCCTTGCGGCTGGCGAGCCCAGGCCGCTCGGTCCAGCCCGGACAGCTCAGCCGCCTCATCCAGCAGCCGGGCCAGGTCGGACTGGACGGCCGACTGGGTCCGGGTGTCGAGGCGGCTGTACTGCTCCATGTCCGCCGCCAGGCACAGCCGGCGGCGCGGAATGGCGTCCGGCGGCCGCGGGGAGGAGGGTTCGTGCACGATAACTCGCCACCTTCCAGGGGTTGTTGGGCGGGTTGCACGTCAACTGTGGAGGCAGCGTCTGTGGCCGTCCAGCAACCGGCATTTATGCCGCTTTGTAGCGCCTGGTGGAAGCTTTTGACACGCTCAGCCGGGCGACTTTTCGCAGCCCGTCCTGGTCCAGGACTTCGGTCTTCCTCGCGCCAGTTGTGATATGGCCGCTGTCACGCAATTCTGCGAGCGCCTTGCGCACGGTGTGTGTGGTACATCCCGTCAACGACGCGAACTCGGATTGGGACAGGTTCACATCGATGATCTTAAACTCTGCCTTTCTCCCGGGGCGGCCGTATTGTTCCGCCAGTTCCACCAGTACGCGAGCCACCCGGACCAGAACCGGATATCCGCCAAATTCCAGACGCCGGCGATCGGAGCGACGCAGTCGGCCGCAGAGCACTCGGTTGAGTGCCAGTGCCATATCAGGGTTGGTCAGGAGGAAAGGCAACAGTTCGTGTCTGGGAACGACGGTGGCGACCACGTCACCGCACGCAGTGACAGTCGCCGACCTCGGTCCTAGATCTACTGCGGCCAACTCACCCACGACGTCCCCGGCGATCCTGATGTCCATGAGCGCTGCCCGGCCACCGTCCAATCGGGCCGTAACCTTTGCCACCCCTTCATGGAGCACCATCAGCTCCTGAGCCTGTTCGCCCTCATGGATCAATGGAGCCCCTGCGCCATAACTGCGCCGGCTGCCGAGGAGCGCGAAAGACGCGCATGCCTCATTCGACAGCGTGTTGAGGAACGGAACGTGATCACCAATGTTCGAGGCGTGCATCATGTGCACAGGAGAGCACTCCGTCGACACGGTAGTGCGGGTTTCCGCTTGTTTCGCTGGTGCGCTGAGTGCATCACAGGGCGCACGGCGGCGCACAGTCGGAGCACCCGGCGTCTCCGTCGTTTAGGAACTCAGCCTCGATCTGCGCTACTGATCGCCTCAGCCACACCGTAAGACCCCAGGAGCAGCAGTTGGTCCAGCAGGTCGAGGATCTCGGACCGACGCGCGGCTGAGGCGGCTTGGGCATGAGCACGGACTAAAAGCTTCCCGACGCGCCGGGCGTCGACTGCCGCATGGGTCGACAGATCAGCCGAGGCAGGACCAATCACCTTAAGGAATCGCCTCACGCATGTGAGGACCAGTTCGTCGACCCGGTCGGGGGCGCGCTCAAGGGTGATCAGCAACTGGGTCAGGGCAGACTCGAAGGCACGCGAGTCCATCAGCGCGGTCAGCGTCCGGCGCACGCGCCCAAGACGTCGCCCCCTCAGCTCAGCGACGAGCCTGGCAGCGGCATTCCGCACCTCCGCCTCCGGGTCGTGGAAGAAACGGACGAGCGCATGATGGGCAAGGGCAGCATCCCCGGTGTTCACAAGACGCCGAGCGCACACGACAGCGGCACCCTGTCGCTGCGCACTGTCATTCCCGGTGAGCACCTTCGCCAGCAGATCCGTCATTTCCCATTCCATCGCTGCCAGCGCGGCGACCTGTCCGCCGACCCGACGGACCGCTGCCACCGGGGAGCGCAGCATCCGTTCCATCACCGGTCGGCCCGCCACCGGGTCGCCGTAGCACAGCGCCACGAACAGGCGGCTCACATACCGTGAGGACAGAAGCTGGTCGGGGGCTTCCGTGAGCACCGTGAAGGCATCGGCCACCGCGTGGCGGTCGTGGCGCATCGCCGCGTGCAGCACGTGGGCCACACATGCCCGGACGGGGAGGGAAGGGTCGGCGGCCAGCCGACCCAGGCGAGGTAGGACCAGGGCGGCCCGGGAACCGTCCGTGTCGTGGATAAGCAGGTCCCCCATCGTCTCGGCCACGCTGCCACGCACGGTGTTGATACCCCTGTCGAGCACGTCGCGCTCTACGTCTCCTCCACCCTCGCCGGTCACCTCATCGGTGGCGTCCACAGCGAGAGCGCAACACAGTAGTGTCTCCACCAGATCGAGTGGCACGTAGGCAAGACACTTCCGCACCGCCGGTCCCAGCCAGCGGATGTGCTCTGTTCTGCCGTGGCACGCGAAGTGGCGAACGGCCCCGAAAACGGTCTCCGGGTGACCGGGTGGCTCAGCTTCACCAAGGCCGAGGAGCAGCGAAGCGCCGTAGGCAGGATGTATCCCGGCGTCCATCCGCAAAGCAAGGCGCGCGAACCGGCCGGGGTCCGCTCGCGTCATGCTCCGCAGCACCTGGGACAGCTCTCGGGCTCCGCCAGTGAAGGTCTCCCAGTCGGTGCGGTCCTGGCTGTGCTTCTTCATAGCGCTCAGCCATTGATCATCACTCATATGCTGGGCCGCTTCCGAGGGGATGGGCGGCCCGATGAACCCCGCCGCTATTCCCTGCGGCTCTTCGGGGCTCCGCACGTCGCCGTGATACCTGCGAAGTTCCCCGGTTCGACGCGACGCCCGCTCCGACAGTCGGCCTTCGGGGAGCGCCGTCAGCAGCGTGAATTCATGCCAGGGGGAAAGCTCCTCGCCCAGGGGAAGCCGCAGATGGAGGAGCACGCTTTCCAACTGCGCAAGAGAGTCAGCCGGCAGCGCGTCACCAACGGCGAGGAGGACCTCTCGAGCACCCCAAACGACGTTGAATCCATAGCCGGACAAAAGGCGGTGTCTGCCCTCCAGCAGGATCTCGGCGGACCAAGGAGCGAGGGCGGGCCCCGCCTCGATCAGCGCTTGATAGAGGAGCCACTGCGCCGATTCGTACGGCATGTTCACAAGCCCACTCACGAGTTCCCGCACGCGAGCGGCGTCTCGTCCTGCCACGATCCGCAGGGCTTTTGCCGCGCCCTGGAATAAAGCGTCACCCAAGTCACTGGGTTGGTCATCAGGGTAACGGTACGTGAAATGCCCGTCATAGACCGGGCAGCCAGCCTGTGGCGGACAAGCAGTCACCGCCATAACGTTCAGCAGCACAGGCAGAAAGCGGACACAGAACTCCTCAGGAGCACCCGTCGCGGCGGTCTCGACCGCGTCGAGAGCCGAATCATCCCGGGTCAGCAGAGCACCGATCTTGCCGTGATCATCGAGCTGGAAGGCGTCCGGGCAATCCGCTACCAACACGGCAACAAACTCGGCTGCCCACTCGGGCCGTTCAACTGCCAGTTCGCTCGCCGAGAACCAGAGGATGCCCTCGTGACCGGTGAAGAGGCCCATTCGTACGCCGTCGAGCAGAAGATCCAAGAGCTCGCGGCTTTCGGCGAGACGGGCGAAGCGAACGATCCTGATCAGCCACGAACCGTCCCGGGGATCCGAGGCGCACGGTTCCAGTAGGTTGGCCACTCGCTCAGGAAAAGCCCTGACGGCCTTGCCCATCACCCGCACCGCCCAGTCGCATTCCCTCGCATCGGGGCTGGCCAACCACTCATCGAACACTGCCTCGTCATCTGCGCGACGGAACCATGCCGCGTTGCTGACCGCGCTCACAAGCAGGTCCTGGAACGGAGGGCGGGTGTCCAGCACGCGTGCGACGGCACCCCACTCACCAGCGGTGGGAGCCTCCAAGCCGCGCAGAACGGCCAAGATCACGTCTTTGATGTGGTAACGGATCTCCGAGTTGGTCAACAGCGCCTCGACCTCCTCGACGAACCGCTCCGGGTCCCCATCCCGCAGGTGATCGAGAACCTGCCGAACCTGTCCCCTGCGGAAGAGCTCCTGTTCCCCGCCGGCGAGGAAGACGACCAGACTTTCATCGCGCCGGAGCCAGTCGCGGGCGAAGGCGTAGTCGAAGAAGCTCTCGTGAAAGAAGGCCAGTTGCCGCCCCTCACGCACACAGACGTGCTCCGACACCAGCACCTCTCCGCTCGCGGCGAGGCCATCCGTGTCGAGGACGCTGAACGGTGCGAAGAGCCGCTGCCGCGCACTCATCGCGCCTACTACTGCCGACACCGCTTCGTGAAAGCGCACGGAAGGCTTACGCCGCTCGCACTCCTTCCGTTTGGTGTCCCAAAAGGCGTCGAAGAGTTGCCTGGTAGTAAAGAAGGAGAGCGCCTCCTCTTGGCCGGCGACCTGGTCCAAAAGGGTCAAATTCAGCGGTGACCGGAACAACGCACGCTGCGTAGGAACCACCTGGGAGGCATCCAGGCCCATGTTCGCGACCGCGGCGTCGACCCGGGCGTCGGAGAGCGGCTCAACCGCAAGGCGCGTCCAGGTCTCCGATGCGGTGAGCCGACGGATGCGGGCATCAGCTTGGGCGTCGAACGCACGGCACACGAGGACGACGCGCATGGCCGGGTGGGCCGCTGCCTCGCTGATCAAATCGGCCACCGCGTCGAAGGTATCCGGGATACGGCCCGACGCCAGACTGATGGCGTCGAGCTGATCCACGATCAGTGCACAAGGCCGCCCGTCCGCCATGGCTCCGAGAGCGCTCACCGGGGACAGGGACAGGCCGATGTCACAGCCCAGTTCGTGGGTCGACTTGAGCGAGCCCAGCCGGTCGAGACGGAAGGCGAGCACCGGAGTACCTCGCTCGTTTAGGGCAGTGAATGCCTGGTGCAGCACCGCGCTCTTGCCGCTGCCGGCAGCACCGGTCAGAAGTATCAGCCGCTTGGCGCCTCCCATGACCTGCTCCACCAACTGAACGGCCTCGTCCCGGGGAATCGCGGGTCGGAGCAGCGCACGATCGACACTCGCCGCCCATCGGCGTGTCGCCTGGCTCACCGCGTCGATCACCTGGTCACTGTCCACCCGGCTGACCCGCCGCAGGCCGTACCGTCCCAACCGAGCGATGATGGCCGGGGCGTCGAGCGTGCTCCCCAGCGTGTTCATCAGGAGATCGCCGATTCCAAGAACCGCGAGGTGGCCTGGAGCCCCGGCGAGGACCTGCTCAGCCAGAACCGCGTTGATGTTCGCGATGTCCCGCTCATCGTGCCACTCCACCCAGAGCCCCCGCAGCATGCGCCAAGCCGTCGCGGCCGAGCCGTATACATCGGCTGCGGCGAGGGCGTCGAATGGACCTCGCAGCTCGCTGGTGAGCCACTCGGCTTCGAATGTGGCAAAGTCGTCGGAGCGGCGGGCCCGGTCGGCGAGTTCGTCGAGCGCACGGGCAGGGACCAGGGAAACAAAATGAAAGGCACGGCCCGCGTCGACGTGGGAGCGTAAGTTCCTCCAGACCTCCTTCTCGCGAAGGGAGGCGACGTTCCAACTGTTCGCGTTCCGGTTCTGCCGCTTGACCTGGTGCACCTCGGTTCCGCCAGCACGGCGGTAGACGAACTCGACGCCATCCCCCGAGGAAGCGCCCGGCTCCACGGTGATCGACTTCCCCTTGCCTAGTAACACGTACAGGGCATGCCTGATCGCCCACGCTCCCTCGTAGCGGTTGCCGAACTTGTCTGTCTCGCCTCCCGGCCGCGGTGTCACTGTGCTCCTTACCGTCTCCAAGGCGACCACCTCAGCCGCGCGTGTCCCGGACGCTACCGCAAAAAACGGGCGCGCCAAGGGTTATTGGACTCGAATACCGAAGTAATTTCATGATCCTCGATGAGCGGAATTCCATGGATAACTGACTTCTCTTACTTCTCGCGCAAAGCGCTTCATAAGAAGCTATCGACATCGCACGACTCATCGAGGAAATATCCATACTCACACGCAACCTTCAGGGCCACGGAATTCGATAGAGATATTACTGCCACCGATTTAAGGCAGTAAAACTGGTACAGCATCGATGAAATGATTCCTGATATTGATCCCACGTACCGCTCCTAGCATTCGCCCAACCTTCCTCGCGGCGCGAGTCGCCCTCAGCTCAGCAAGCCCGGAGGGTGGATCCTCGACGTTTCACTCGAAACAGGCGGAGGTCACCGCGTGCGGCGACAAACCCGGCGGGCGTTCTCCGTGTTGCGGCGCCGGTGGTTACGGGCGTCCCGTGGCGGGCCATGGCTGAAGCCCGTAACCCGGTACGGCGTTACGGGGCTTGTCCCGGTTTTGGCCGATCAAGGCGGGGCCCCATCAGGCCGTGTGGGGAGTCCGGCAGGGAAAAGCTTGTGGGCAGCGAGACCGAACACGGCCTCCGGACGCTGTGCGCCCGCGGACCGAAGCATTCAGATGGACAGCAGGACGTGCAAGCGCAAGTGCGGCACCACGTACAAGGCGTGGCAGGCCAACAACTACGCGCGCACCGTCAAGGTGGGAGGTGGCCACTGCGAAGGCGACGCCTGGGTTCGGGTCCAGTGGGCCGGTGGGTGGTCGTCGTGGCGGCATGCCTCGCGCGATGTGGAGGTCCGGCTCCTGGGAGTCATGCGTTCCCAGCACAAGGGCTGCGCATCCTGCACGGTTTACTCGCTGCCCATCTGACGTCGAAGCGTGCACCGGTTGCCGGCCGAAAACAGCCACCGCTGGTAACGAGCGTGGCCCGGACACGGTCTCCGGGCCACGCTCGTTGGGGGGGTGTCCGCCTCATCAGTTGCTGTGCCGGGCCGCGTGTTGGGCGCCGGCGGCGACGAGGACGGAGGTGGCGAAGCGTGGGGCGCGGCTCAAGAGGGGGGAGTCGCCGGCCAGTACGGCGTCGGCGCCGGCGTCGGCGTACGCGATCAGGTCGCGCGGCCCGCGCACGCCGGATTCCGCGACCTTGACGATGTGGGCGGGGAGCGCGTGCGCGAGTCGGCGGAAGGCCGAGCGGTCGACTTCGAGGGTCTTCAGGTTGCGGGAGTTGACCCCGACGACCCTCGCCCCGGCGTCCACCGCGCGCCCGGCCTCCTCCTCGTCGCGCACCTCGACGAGCGGTGTGAGCCCGATGGACTCGGCGCGCTCCACGAGCGAGACGAGGGCAGGCTGGTCCAGCGCCGCGGCGATCAGCAGCACAAGGTCGGCACCGTACGCCCTCGCCTCCCACAGCTGATACGAGGTGACGATGAAGTCCCTGCGCAACACCGGAATGCCGACGCGCGCCCGTACGGCCTCCAGGTCGGCGAGCGTGCCGCCGCAGCGGCGCTGCTCCGTCAGCACGCTGATGACGGCCGCGCCGCCCGCCTCGTAGTCGGCGGCGAGCCCGGCGGGGTCGCTGATCGCGGCGAGCGCGCACTTTTCGGCGCTGGAGCGCTTGATCTCGCAGATCACCTTGACGCCGGTTCCGCGCAGGGCGGAAGCCCCGTCCATGGGCTCGGGAGCCCTTGCCGCGTGTTCCTTGTACTCCTCGATGCTGACCCGCGCCTGCCGTTCGGCGACGTCCGCGCGTACGCCCTCGATGATGGCGGCGAGAGCGCCCTGGGCCCGGTAGGGCAGGACGCCCCCCGGCGGAGGGAAGTCCGGCTTCGGGAGAACGGATGCGTCCCGAGCCCGGAAAGCGGTACGAACCGCAGCACTCCGCTTGAGGACCGCCAAGCGGTCCGCCAATTCCCGGGACGAGTAATCGATGTCCGAAGTCGCTTCGCGCAACAGCCGCTTGACGTCGTCGAATTCCTCAGTCATCGATACTGCCCCCTTTCCGGAAATCGTCCGCGTAACTCGCTTCCAGGAATTTCCCCAACGCACTGCGAGCGTCATGCAGCGTGGACTTGACTGTGCCCGGAGCGATTCCCAGCAGCTGCGCCACCTCCGCGACTGTCTGGTCGAGGAAGTAGTGCAGCACCAGTACCTCCCGCTGCCGCTCGGGCAGGCCGAGCAGTCCGTTCATCACGTCGGACCGCCTCTCCACCTCTTCGGCCGGCTTCCGTTCGTACGCGCCATTGAACGGCCCCGCGGCGAACGGTCCCGCCCTTCGGGTCACGTCCTGCCGCCGGGCGGCCGTTCTGCAGGTCTGGCGCCACTTGTTGACCGCGGTTTTCGCCACCCATGCCTCGGGGCTGTCCAGACGGCCGACCTTCCCCCAGTCGCACAGGGCGACCAAGAAGGCTTCCTGTGCCAAGTCCTCGGCCGTGGCCCGGTCGGCGCCCAGCACCGCCAAGGCTCGTACCACCGCGGCGAACCGCGTCACGAATAATTCGTCGAAATCCGCCGACATCATCACCCGCACCGCCGCGACACACCCGTAGACCCAAGGTCTTCGTCCTGCCGGTCATGATTTCTTACGCGCAGTTCGCTGGAGCTGGAACTCTGGTGGAAACGCAGCTCCGCTGCATTGTGGCGGGCTGCGTCCAGTAGAGCGACCAGTGTGGCGCGGCGAGCGCGCTCGCATAGTACGTTCGCGACGGCCCATACGATGATCCGGCCGGCGCTGAGCACCGCGAGCCCGGCGACCAGGGCGATCGAGCTGCTTTCCACTGAGCTCCTCCTTCCAGGTCGGCGTCAACGTCGGTATCGGCGTCGGCCACAACGCGGACGACGCCGTCATCTGTCAACTGCCGCAGAAAGGCCAGTCGGTTGGGTCGACCGGTGCTTCGGTTCGTACAAGGGTGTGCTGTGCGGGCCCGCCCGGCGGTGGCGCGATTCGTGCGGGGGCTTGATCAATCGATAAGGTCCCACGTCACGACCGCACCCCGTCCGCTCCACGGGCCGGTCAGGGCTCTGCCGCGGTCAGTGGCATCTGCGTATCTCCACGGCTGCTGTGCTGATCTCTGCCCCCGCCCGGCCCTGGTTCCGCGGGGGCGATCCTCACGGCGGGGCCAGTCGGGCCCGGCCGACGGGTCAGGAGGAACGAGTGGCACAGATCATCGCCGAGGTCTCGCGGACGTTCAACGAATTCCTGCTCTTGCCGAACCGGACGCGGACCAACTGCTCGGCTGCGACGGTGGACTTGCGTACGCCCCTGGTCCGGTACGTGGCGGGCGAGGCGTCGGCGATCGAGCTGCAGTCGCCGTTCACGTCCGCGATCATGCAGGCCGTCGGCACGCCCGAGCTCGCGATCGCCCTCGCGCGCAGCGGCGGTCTCGGCTTCGTGCACCACAACCAGGCGGTCCGGGACCAGGCCGCGGCGGTCCGCCAGGTGAAGAACTTCAAGGCCGGGTTCGTCACCAGCGACACCAACGTCCGCCCCGACGACAGCCTGGGATTCCTGGTCGACGTGATGCGCCGCACCGGTCACAGCACGGCCGCCGTCACCCACGACGGGACCGCCGCCGGGCGGCTGCTCGGGCTCGTGACCTCGCGGGACTTCCATCCGCAGCGCCACGATGTGAGCGGGCCGGTCAGCGGGCGGATGACAGCTGTCGCCGACCTGGTGCGCGCCGGGGCCGACATCACGCTGTCCGACGCCAACGCGCGGCTGTGGGACGAGCGGCTGGACTGCCTCCCGGTGCTGGACGCCGCGGGGCATCTACAGCATCTGGTGTTCCGTTCCGACTACGCGGACAACAAGCGCTTCCCGCACCAGACCGTGGACGCGGCCAAGCGTCTGCGGGTGGGCGCGGGCGTCAATACGCACGACTATCAGGAGCGCGTTCCGGCGCTGCTGGAGGCGGGCGTGGACGCGTTGTGCTTCGACTCGTCGGACGGGTACAGCGACTGGCAGGCGCAGGCGCTGTCCTGGGTGAAGAAGCACTATCCGGAGATCCCGGTCGGCGGCGGCAACGTGGTGGACGGCGAGGCGTTCACCTTCCTCGCCGAGGCGGGGGCGGACTTCGTCAAGGTCGGGGTGGGCGGCGGCTCCATCTGCATCACGCGGGACCAGAAGGGCATCGGCCGCGGTCAGGCCAGCGCCGTGCTGGACGTCGCGGCCGCCAGGGACGCCTTTCGCGAACGTACGGGCGAGTACGTGCCGGTCTGCTCCGACGGCGGGCTGGTGCACGACTACCACGTGGCCCTCGCCCTGGCGATGGGCGCCGACTTCGTCATGATGGGGCGCTACTTCGCCCGCTTCGACCAGGCGGCCGGCGCGAAGTTGCCCACCCGCGACGGCTTCGTGAAGGAGTACTGGGGCGAGGGCTCGAACCGGGCCCGCAACTGGCAGCGGTACGGCCAGGGAGGGCAGGGGCTGGTCTTCGAGGAGGGCGTGGACGGCTACGTACCCTACGCGGGCGACCTCGGCGAAGGGCTCGCTCAGACCGTCGCCAAGCTCAGGACCACGATGGTCTCCTGCGGCTCCGCCACCTTGCCGGAGTTCCGGTCCACGGCCCGGCTGACCCTCGTGTCGGAGCAGAGCTTCCAGGAGAGCCACGCCAGCGTCACACCGCGGGACACCCCGGCTGTGCTCTCCTGACCGGCTGACCAGCGGGTCTCCCCCTGGGCTGCTTACTTCTGTTGCCTTCGGCGTACGAGCTCGGTGATCCAGACAGGGGCGAACGGGGACGTGCAGCCCGGGGAGGTCGGGTAGTCCTTGAGCACCTGCAAGCGCTCGCCGATGCCGATGGCGCGGGCGCGGTGCTCGGGGTTCTCGATGCCGATCTGGGCCAGGCAGCAGTTCATCTGCCACTGGAGGCGGTCCGGGGCGTCCTTCATCTCCGCCTCGATGACGTCGAGCAGGCCGGGGAGGTCGAGGTCGTCGGGGCGCTTCACCACGCGTTCGGCGGTCAGCGCCCAGCCGGCGGCGGCTACCGCCGGGTCCGGGTCGGCGGTCCAGGACAGGCGCGCCTCCTCGGCGTGCGGGTTCTTCTTGACCACGTAGTTCACGAACCAGTCGTGCGCCTTGGGGGTGCGCGCCTCGCGCACCATGGCGTCCAGTTCGTCGCGCCCGAACGCCTTCGGGCGGCAGATCAGGGTCGCCAGCAGCCTCGCCGCGGTGTCGCCCGTCTCCCAGAGGGCGCACGCGAGGTCGTGCCGCGTCTTGAGCCGCTTCGCGAGCGCGCGCAGTTTGCCGAGGTTCACGCCGTGGTCGTCGCCGTGCTTCTCGTTGACCTTGCGTGTCCTGGGGTCCTCCAGCCCGGCCAGCTCGGCCATCACGTCGGCGACGGTCGAATCAGCGGCCGTCGGATCAGCGACCGTCGGATCGGCCTCCTCCGTCCCCGCCGTGCTCGTCCCGGCCATCTCGGCCTCCTCTCCCTCGCGCGTGGAATTCAGCCTACGAGAAGTGCCATGCACGCGGCGGCCTGCCCGCTCACGGGGTTCCAAGGGTCGGCACAGCAGGTCAGCGCAGTCCCAGCAGGCGGCCGGGGTTGGCCGTGAGGACGGCTTCGCGGTGAGCGGGGTCGGGGACGAGGGCGGTGAGGGCGGTGAGGGCGGTCAGGCAGGCCCCGTAGCCGGTGACGTCGTGTTCGTGCTGGACCCAGGGCCAGTCGCTGCCCCACAGAAGCCGGTCGGGGGCGGTCCGCAGAAGGCGCTCCGTGAGTGCGCGCAGGTCGCGGGCCGGCGGCCGGTAGGGCGCGGACAGTTTGACCCAGGCCCGTTGCTCCTCCAGGAAACGGACCATCGCGTCCGTACCGGGGCCGGCGTCCTCGGCGAGTCCGAAATGGTCGATCACCAGCTCGGCGCCGGTGCGTGCCACCGCCGCCGCGAACCCGGGCAGGTACGCGTCCTCGATCAGCACTTCCACGTGCAGGTCGGCGTCCCGTGCGGCGGCGAACAGCCGCTGGTATTCCGGGGCGTTCGGGTCGGGCAGCCGGTCGCCTCTGGACCATCTGGACCAGTTGAAGCGCACGCCGACCACCCCGCGCTCCCGGAGGCGGTGCAGTTCGGCGGGGTCGGCCTCGGCAGGCAGCGAGACCGTGCCGCGCAGCCGGTCCGGGGCCGCGGCCAGGGCCTGGAGCAGCAGGGTGTTGTCCGTGCCGTAGAAGCTCGGGGCGGTCAGTACGCCGTGCGAGAGGCCGGCGGAGTCCAGCAGGGACAGATACTCCTCGACGGTGGCGTCACGGGCGGGGGCCGAGTGACGGTCGGGGGTGAGCGGCAAGTCGGTACGGAGCACGTGGGCGTGCGTGTCCACCCCCGTGACCTGCCCGTACGTGACGTGCCCGGACGTGTCCCGCTCGTACGCGGTCGGCTCGTACGCGGTCGGCTCGTGCCGCGGCGTCGGGTTCATGACTGGAGAGGCTTTCCGCTCGTTTCGGGGATGCGGGCGAACAGCGCGCAGGCCACGAGGGCCGCGACGGCGACGTACCCGGCGAACCACCCGGTGTGCCCGGCGTCGTCGAGGCGGGCCAGCAGATAGGGCGCGGTGCCGCCGAACAGCGCGGAGGACACATTGTGCGCGATGCCGACCCCGGTGGAGCGGACCTTGGTGGGGAACTGTTCGGCGAGGAACGCGGCGGAGATGGCGCTGTAGCCGGCGAAGACGGTGAGTCCGAGCAGCATGACCCAGAACAGCGTGCGGGCCGAGCCGATGTGGATGCCGGACATCAGCGGATAGGCGAGCACGGCGAAGCCGAGGCTGTAGCCGATGAGAAGCGGTTTGCGGCCGACGCGGTCGGACAGCCAGCCGGCGAGCGGCTGCATCACGAGGAAGACGAGCAGGGCGCAGGAGCTGGCGGCGAAGACGGAGTCGGCGTGGAGGTCGGTTTCCTGGGCGTGGCTCGGCAGGTAGGAGGTCAGCGTCCAGAAGGTGATCGAGCCGAGCGCCGTCATGCCGATGACCCGCAGGACGGTCCACAGCGTCCGGGTGATCTCGCCCGTACCACTGCCGCCGGTGGTGATGGCGGTGGCGTCGGCGGTGGTGTCGGCGGTGCGCCGCCGCTCGGCCGCGCGCCGCTGCTCGGCGCGGAAGACCTCCGTCTCCTGTACCGAGCGCCGCAGGTACAGGCCCCACAGCGCGGCGGCGGCCCCGATGAGGAAGGGCACGCGCCAGCCCCAGGAGTCCAGCGCCGCCGTGCTCAGGGTGGCGCTGAGGAGCCAGCCCAGTGTGGAGGCCGCCAGCAGTCCGCAGGTCAGGCTGATGTAGTGCAGGCTGCTGAAGAGGCCGCGGCGGCCAGGGGCGGCGATCTCGCTGAGGAAGATCGGTGAGGCTCCGTAGTCGCCTCCGACGGACAGGCCCTGCGTCAGCCGGGCGAAGGTCAGCAGCACCGGCGCCCAGAGGCCCGCCGCCGCGTACGTCGGTACGACGCCGATCAGCAGCGAGCCGGCCGCCATCAGCACGATGCTGAGGGTGAGCGCCGCCCGCCGGCCGCGCCGGTCGGCGTAGGCGCCGATGAGCGCTCCGCCCACCGGGCGTGCGAAGAAGCCGACGCCGAAGACCACGAAGGAGTTGAGCAGTGCCGAGTGGCCCTCTCCGCCGAATATCTGCCGGCTGAAGACGGCGGCGAAGGCGGAGTAGGTCGCGTAGTCGAACCACTCCAGCGCGTTGCCGATGGTAGCCGCGCCGGCGGCCCGGGCCATCCCGGTCCGGCCGCGCTGGTCCGACCTCGGCAACGTCGATGGTGCCGCGTCGATCACCGGTGCACCTCCTCTGTATACAGGCTGTTTTTTGCCTGCGTCCCAAGGGTGTACAGTCAGCGTCGAGTCAATGTCAACAGATCCGGCCACCGCTTCCGGGCTTCAGAGGGGACTTCGTGGTGTCACAGAGCGAACGGGCCTACGAACTGCTGCGATCGGAGATCGTGCACTGGCAGATCCCGCCGGGTGCGCACCTCAGCGAGGTCCAGCTCGCCGAACGCCTCGCCGTGTCCCGGACGCCGCTGCGCCAGGCCATCCAGCGGCTCGCCCACGAGGGCCTGATCCGGATAACCCCCGGCCGGGGCGCGCAGGTCAGCGAGATCGCGCTGCGGGACGTGGTGCACCTCTTCCAGATGCGCGAGGCGCTGGAGCCGTACGCGGCCCGGCTGTGCGCCCGGCGGCCCGACCGCGCCCGGTTCGCCGCGCTGCGCGCCGACTTCGAGACGCAGCGCGCCGAGCTGGAGGCCGGCGGCCCCGCCGACGGCGACTACGCCCACTACTACGAGCTGATCGGCAGGCTCGACAAGGCCGTCGACGAGGTGGCCGACAACCCGTATCTCGTCACCAGCCTCGCCGGGCTGCGCGGGCACCTGCAGCGGCTGCGGCAGATCGCGCGCCGCCGGCCGGCCCGCATGCTGCAGACCGTCACCGAACACCTGTCGATCTGCGCCGCGATCGAGGAGGGCAACGAGTCCCAGGCCGCCGAGGCCACCGCGGTCCACATCAACAACAGCCTGCGCCACATCCTGGCGGTCATGGCCGAGGACGTGGGCGGCGGGCTCCTCGGCGGCGGCGCCGAACTCGGCGCGCCCCCGCGCACCACATGAGAGCCGGCCCGTCCGGCGGCCGACGGCGTCCCGCCGCCCGGCCGCACGCCGCAGCACATCCCGCAGACAGCCAGAAAGGTGCACTCATGAACGGCGCCCCTCGCCGCACGGCCGCCGGACCGGCGGTGACCGGCCGATGAACGCCCCCGTCCGCCCCTCCCTGAGGGAGCTGATCGCCGCCGAGGGCGGACTGCTCCTCCCCGGCGTGGCCAACGCGCTGACCGCCCGTATCGCCGAGGACCTCGGCTTCGGCGCCGTCTACGTCACCGGGGCCGGGGTCACCAACACCTATCTCGGCCTGCCGGACCTCGCCCTGGTGTCGCTGCCCGAGATGGCGGCGCACGTGGCGGCCGTCAGCGACGCGGTGGACATCCCGGTCGCCGTGGACGCCGACACCGGGTTCGGCAACGCGGTCGCCGTCTCGCGCACGGTGCGCGTACTGGAGAAGGCCGGGGCCTCGGCCGTCCAGCTGGAGGACCAGGCGGCCCCCAAACGCTGCGGCCACTTCGACGGCCAGGAGGTCGTCCCGGCCCGGGAGATGGTCCAGAAGGTCCGCGCCGCCGTCGACTCCCGGCGCAGCGCCGACACGCTCGTCATCGCCCGCACCGACGCGCGCGCCGGGCACGGGCTCGACGAGGCCCTCGACCGTGCCGCGCTGTACGCCGAGGCGGGCGCGGACGTGCTGTTCGTCGAGGGCCTGCGCTCGCGCGACGAACTGCTCGCCGCGGGCCGGGCCGTCCCGGACGTGCCCAAGCTGGCCAATATGGTCGAGGGCGGCAAGACGCCGCTGCTGCCCCGCGAGGAGCTGGCGGCCATGGGCTACTCCGTCCTCCTGTACGCCAACGCCGCGATGCAGGGGGCCATTCTCGGCACCCAGACCGTGCTGGCGGGCCTGCGCGACGCGGGTTCCCTCGCGCCGGTCATGGACCGGCTCGCCCCTTGGGCGGAACGCCAGCGGCTGGTCCGCCGCGACGAGTACGAGGAGCTGGAGCGGCGCTACACGTCCTGAGGCCGGCCGGGCGCGCTACGCGGCCGGGGCGTCGTCGAGGACGCGGAAGTCCTGGTCCCCTTCGGGGTCCTCGGCGACCGCCCTGCACTCCGCCACCTCGGCGGCGCCCGGCCCCACGGACGCCCAGCCCACCAGGCGCTGGACGTCGCCCGGCGCGCCTTCGAAGACGGCTTCGACGTCGCCGTTGTGGAGGTTGCGCACCCATCCGCTCACGCCTGTCTCGTCGGCCAGGCGGCGGCAGGTGTCGCGGTAGTACACGCCTTGTACGAGGCCGCGGACGTGGACGTGTCGTCGGATCAGCACGGGGAGCCCTTCGAAGGAGAACGGTGGCGGAGTCGGCCGTGTCGTAGCCGGCTGCTCACAGCCGACTGGTCTCAGCCGACTGGTCTCAGCCGACTGGTCAGAGTCGGCCGGAGAGCCGCTCGATGGTGCGGGATACGGGTTCGATCCTGGCCTGTCGGTAGCCCGTTCCGGCCCACAAGTGGATCAGGCGCGTGTCGCCGGCCGCGGTGGCGGCCTTGCGGAGCCCGCTGGTGAGGTGGTGCAGGGCGGGGTAGCCGGCCGGGGCCCGGTCGGAGTACCGGTCGGTGAAGTGGTTGCGCAGGGCGCGGGCCGGCCGGCCCGTGAAGGCGCGGGTGAGGACGGTGGAGTCGAACGCGGGATCCGCCAGCGCCGCCTTGTGGGGCGCGGAGGCCCCGCTCTCGTCGGTACGCAGCAGCGCGGTACCGACCATGGCGGCGTCCGCGCCGGACCGCAGCGCGTCCGCCGCGTCCTCGGGCGTCGCGATGCCGCCGGTGGCGACGACCGGCAGGGCGGTGGCGGCGCGTACGGCGGTGACCAGGTCGGGCAGGGCGACGGGGGCGAGCGGCCGGTCGGGGGACAGCGTCGCCGAGTGGCCGCCCGCGGCCGGGGCCTGCACGATCAGCGCGTCGGCCCCGGCGTCGGCGGCCTCAAGCGCCTCGTCGGCCGTGGTGACGCACTGGAGCACGGTGGTCCCGGCCCGGCGCAGGCTCGCGATGACGTCGGCGCCGGGGATGCCGAAGGTGAAGGACACCCAGGGGACGGGGTGGGCCCGCAGCAGTTCGATCTTCTCGGACCAGTGGTCGTCGTCGTCCCGCGGTTCGGCAGCGGGCAGCTCCAGCCCGTAGCGGTCGGCCTCTTCCCGCAGTACGCGCGCGTAACGCCCGTACTCCTCGGGAGAGATGGGCACGGCGTTGCGTACGAAGAGGTTGACGCCGAACGGGACGCCCTCGGCCTCCACGGCGTGGATCTGCCCGGCCAGCGCCTGCGCGCTTTTGTAGCCTCCGGCGAGGAAGCCGAGTCCGCCCGCGCGGGCGGTCTCGGCGACCAGGGCGGGGGTGCTCGGCCCGCCGGCCATCGGCGCGGCGAGGATCGGGCGGTCGATGCCGAGACCGGTCAGCAGTGTGCTCATGAGCGCTCCTCGAAGTGCGGGTCGGGCGGCCGGGGCCGCGGGGGTTGGCCGGGCGGCCGAGGCCGCTGGGGCGAGTCCAGCGGCCGGAGCCGCGGGGGTGAGTCAGGCGGCCGGAGCCGCGGAGGCGATTCAAGCGGCCGGGCCATGGTGGTGATTCAGGCGCCGGGGCCGCTGGGGCGAGTCAAGCGACCGGAGCCGCTGAGGTGAGTCAAGCGGCCGGAGCCGCTGGGGCGATTCAGGCGGCCGGAGCCGCTGGGGCGAGGTGGTGCGGGAAGCGGACGCAGACGGCGGCCGCGGCGGCCCCGGCCAGGGCGACCATGACGCTGCCCAGCAGCAGGGCCCGGTGGTAGCCGTGGCTCAGCAGCGGCGCGGCGAGCAGCGGGCCGAGGATCTGGCCCGCGCTGTAGCCGGCCGTCAGCAGGGCCACGGCGCGCGGCACCCGCAGGTGCGTGCCGATCGACAGGGCGATGGTGCTGACGCCCATGAAGGTGGCGCCGAACAGCACCGCGGAGACGAGCGCGGGCACGGGGCCGCCGACGACGGCCGGCAGCGCGATGCCGACGGCCTGGATGATCAGCGCGGCGAGCAGGAGGGCGGGCCGGGACCAGCGGCGGGCCAGCCGGGTCCACACGGCGCAGGAGGGCAGGGCGGCGAGGCCGACGACGATCCACGCGCCGCCGCCGAGCCGCCCCGGCACGCCCTCCTGGATGGCGGCGACGAGGAAGGTGCCGGCGATGATGTAGCCGATGCCCTCGAAGGTGTAGCTGGCGAGCAGGGCGACGAACCAGCGGTGGGTGCGGGGCCGGTCGGCCGGCTGGGCCGTACCGGAGTGTTCGGCCGCGTGCCGGTGCGGGGCCAGCGGCCAGGCGAGCGCGGCGAGCACCGCGGCGAGGGCGGCGCAGGTGAGCCAGGCCGCCTGCCAGGTGGCGGCCGCCTCGACGGCGACGACCAGCAGGCCGGACAGGGCGATGCCGGCGCCGACCCCGCCGAAGGCCCAGCCGACGAGGTGGTGGGCGTGCGCCCGTAGGCCGGTGAGCATGGCGCTGACGGCGATCACGAAGGTCAGCGCGCTGGCCGCGCCGGCCACGAGCCGCAGGACGAACCACGCCGCGCCGTCGTGTGTGGCCGGCATCAGCGCCAGCGTGCCGACGAGCACGACGAGCGATCCGCGCAGGGCCGCCGCCGACCGTACGACGGCGGGGGCGGCGATGCCGACGAGGGCGCCGAGGAGGTAGCCGATGAAGTTGGCCGTGGCCAGGTTCGCCCCGAGCCCGGCGGAGAGCCCGGCCTGATCGCGCATCAGCGGCAGGATGGGCGTGTAGACGAACCTGCCGACGCCCATGCCCGCGGCGAGCGCCGCCGCTCCCTGGGCGACGATGGCCCAGGGCGATGTCGTACGTGGCGGGGGCGGGGTTGACGCGTGCACGGCTGCGGTCACCTTCCTCTTTCCCAGCGGTGTTCTCCTGCTGGCGTTCGGGTCCGTCTTCGACGCTAGGCAGCCCGTACGCGCCTGAGAAATGCCCGTTAGGCTGCTGCTATGCATGACGCGCATGGACGCCGGTGAAGGCCGTGACGAGCATGGACATCGAACTGCGCCACCTGCGGGCCTTCGGCTCCGTCGCCCGCCACCGGTCCTTCTCGCGGGCCGCCGAAGAGCTCCTGATCACCCAGCCGGCGCTCAGCCGCACCATCGCGCAGTTGGAGAACCGGCTGAACGTCCTGCTCCTGGACCGGTCGTCCCGGCATGTGGAGCTGACCGAGACGGGCGCGCGGTTCCTGGAGCATGCCGAGCGGGTCCTCGCCGCCCTGGACGACGCCCTGGCCGCCGTCCAGCACAGCGGCGCCCTCCGGCTGGGCTTCAGCTGGCTGCTGCCCGACCCGTGGGCGCAGCGGACGTTCAGCCGCTTCGAGGAGGACACCGGGGCGTCGGTCAGCCTGACCCGCACCGACGACCCGGTGCAGGCGGTGCGCCGGCGGACCGTGGACATCGCCCTCGTCCGGGGCGACAGCGAGGTGCCCGCGGGGATGCGGGCGGTGCGGCTGTACGACGAGCCGCGCGTCGCCGTCTGCTCGCACCACAGCGACCTGGCCCGCTTCACGCATCTGGCGTGGGCGGACGTCCCGTACTGGGCCCTGGTCGTCAACACCGTCAGCGGGACCACCGGCCCCTGGTCGTGGCCCGACGGCCGGCGTCCGGCGCGGGTCATCGAGACGGCGAACTACGACGAGTGGCTGGAGACGGTGGCCGCCAACCGGGGCATCGGCATCGTCCCGGAGGTCGCGGAGCGCCGCGCTCCGCATCCGGCCCTGCGGTTCATCCCGCTCACCGACGCGCCGCCGAGCCCGGTGCGCCTCGTCCATCTGCCCGACACGCAGCGGACGCTGATCCGCCGTTTCCTGGACGCGGCGCTGCGCAGCGCCGCGGAGTGACGCGCCCGGCGGGTCACCAGCCGCGATGTCCGGCGCGCATGGATGCGTCGCGGCAGGCATTTCACCCCGGCCCGGCCGGTCCCTAGCGTCGGGGGTGCCATCGGCGGTCGGCGGGGCGCCGACCCATGAGGACGGATGAGTCCGCCCCGCCCCCGCCCGCCGCACCCGCGACAGAAGGGCCGTCCCCATGAGGGCATTCACCGGCTGGATCACCCGCGAACTCCCGGACGGGCACCGCGCCGCGCTCGAAGAGCTCGACGAGGGCACGCTGGAGGACCGCGACACGACCCTGCGCGTGCACTATTCGAGCGTCAACTACAAGGACGCCCTCGCACTCCAGGGCCGCCCCGGCGTGGTCCGCCGCCACCCCCTGGTGCCCGGCATCGACGTCACCGGCGAAGTCCTGACGTCCCGGCACCCCCGCTGGCGCGCGGGCGACCTCGTGACGCTGAACGGCGCCGGCCTCGGCGAGGACCGGCACGGCGGGCTCGCCACGCTGGCGGCCGTCGACGGCGACGACCTCGTGCCCGTACCCGCCCCCTTCACCCCGGCGCAGGCCGCGGCGGTCGGCACCGCCGGGTTCACCGCCGCGCTCAGCCTGCTCGCGCTCGAACGCGCCGGGCTGGCCCCCGGGCACGGGCCGGTCCTGGTCACCGGGGCGGGCGGCGGCGTCGGGTCGATCGCCGTCGCGCTGCTGGCCCACGCCGGCTACGAGGTGATCGCCGCGACCGGCCGCCCGGAGCCGCTGCGCGATCAGCTCACCGCGCTCGGCGCCGCCCATATCGTGGACCGGGCGGAACTCGACCCGAAGGGCAGGCCGCTGGCCAAGCAGCGCTGGGCGGGCGTGGTCGACGCGGTCGGCGGCCCCGTCCTGGCGGGCGCGCTCGCCGGACTGCGGCACTCCGGAACCGCCACCACCTGCGGTCTCGCCGCGAGCGCCGAATTCCCCGGCAACGTCCTGCCGTTCATCCTCCGCGGCGTGTCCCTGCTCGGCATCGACTCCGTCCGCACCCCCTACGAGCGCCGCGAAGCCGCCTGGCGGCTCCTCGCCGCCCACCTCGACCCGGCCCTGCTCGACAGCGTCACCCGGACGATCCCCCTGACGGACGTTCAGGAGGTTGCCGCCGACATCCTCGCCGGCCGCGGAACGGGCCGCGTCGTCGTCGACGTCCGCGCGCACTGACCGCGCCGCACGAGCACGGCGCCCCGGCACCAGCCCCCCGCCGCCCCGGCCACGGCGCACCGCGCGTGACGGACGAGGCGGGGACCGTACAAAGGAGACCCTCATGACCACACAACAGGAAGGGCCGCGCGCCTTCGACGAACTCATGGCGATCCGGGGAGGCGAACGGCCGGCGCCCGGCGAGGTGACGACGACCGGTTCCGATCCGCTGTTCGTGTCGCCGTTCCGCATCGGCCGCACCCTCGCCGACGCCCTCGCGGCCCGTGCCGTGGCCGCGGCCGACCTGTGGGAGATGCGGACCGGACGGCGGCAGCGGATCGAGGTCGACGTGCGGGCCGCCGCCGCGACGGCCCTCGGCGGCGAGGACATGACGCTCGTGCGCGACGCTTCGGGCGCGTACGAGCCGATCCCGGTCTCGCCCGACGTCGAGCACATGGCGTCGCTCACCCAGCCCTGGCGGACCGCCGACGACCGCTGGTTCGTGCCGCACTTCAACCTTCCGCACCTCGAACGGCGCGTGCTGGACGTGCTGGGCTGCGAGGCCGCCCCCGAGTCGGTGGAGGCCGCGGTCCGCAAGTGGAAGGCGGACGATCTGGACGAGGCGATCGCCGCGGCCGGCGCGTGCGGCGGCACCGTCCGCACCGCGCGGGAGTGGCTGGACCACCCGCAGGGCGCCTATCTCGCCGCGCGCCCGGTCGTGGAGATCACCAAGATCGGCGACAGCGACCCCGAGCCGCTGCCCGCCGGCGACGCGCCGCTCGCCGGCGTCCGGGTACTCGACCTCACCCGCATCCTCGCCGGTCCCACCGCCGCCCTGAGCATGGCCGAGCACGGGGCCGACGTGCTGATGGTCACCGCGCCGCACCTCCCCCAGGTGGAGCCGTTCGTCCGCGACACCAGCCATGGCAAGCGCAGCGCCTACCTGGACTTCACCCGCCCCGACGAGGCGGCGCGGCTGCGCGGACTCGCCGCGGAGTCGGACGTGTTCATCGAGGGGTACCGTCCGCACCGGCTGGAGGCGCACGGCTTCGGCCCGGCCGACCTCGCGGCCCTGCGGCCGGGCATGGTGCACGTCAGCGTCAACTGCTTCGGTTCGGGCGGCCCGTTCGGGGACCGGGCCGGCTGGGATCAGGTGGCGCAGGCCGTGACCGGGGTCTGCGACGTCCAGGGGGCCGCGACGGGCGCCGGCCGGCCGCAGCTCACGCCGGTGTTCCTCTGCGACTTCCTCACCGGTTTCCTGGGGAGCTACGGCGCCATGCTCGCCCTCGCCCGCCGGGCCCGCGAAGGCGGTACGTACCACGTGGGCGTCTCCCTCTGCCGGTCCGCGATGTTCCTCCAGCAGCAGGGTCTGACCAGCGGTTTCGAGAACGCGCCGGGCAAGCTGGAGCCCGCGGAGTTCGAGCGGTACGCGGTGGCCGACGACGCCACCGCGTACGGCGACCTGAAGAGCCTCGGCCCCGTCATCCGGATGTCCGAGACGCCGCCCCGCTGGTCGGGGACGACGCCTCGGCTGGGCAGCTCGCGGCCGGAGTGGCTGCCGCGCTGACTCCTTCCGCCCTTACGTGTGAGCCTTACGTGTGAGTCTTACGTGTGAGCCGTCCCGTTCGGGGCGGCTCAGGCGTAGATCTCCGCGTAGAGACGCTGGATCTCCTCGGCTGTGGGCTCCTTCGGGTTGTTGGCCGGGGAGCCGGACGCGAGCGCCTGCTCGGCCATGAGCGGCGTCAGACGGAACCACTCGTCCTTGTCGATGCCGTGGGCCGCGGGGGTGGGCACCTCAAGGTCCGCGCAGAGGTCGCGCAGCGCCTGTACGAGCCGGTCCGCGGCCGTCGCGTCGCCGTCCCCGTCGGTCGCGGCCCCGAGCGCGCGGGCGCAGTCGGCGTACCGGCCGGGCGCGGCGTCCACGGAGAAGGCGGTCACGGCGGGGAAGAGCATGGCATTCGACAGGCCGTGGGCGACGTGGAAGTGCGCGCCGATCGGGCGGCTCATGCCGTGGACGAGCGCCACGCTGGAGTTGGAGAAGGCGATGCCGGCCTGGGTGGCGGCGAGCATCATCGCCTCGCGGGCCTCGGCGTCGCCGCCGTCGGCGTAGGCGCGGCGCAGATGGCGGCCGATGGTGCCGATCGCGGTGAGGGCGAGGCTGTCGGCGAACGGGTTGGCCTTGCGGCTGACGTACGCCTCGACGGCGTGGGTGAGGGCGTCGATGCCGGTGTCGGCGGTGAGCCGGGGCGGCATCGACATGGTGAGTTCGACGTCGACCACGGCGGCGAGCGGCAGGAACGCCGGGCCGGCGCAGAGCATCTTCTCGTCCGAGGCGCTGTCCGTGACGATGGTGAACTGCGTGGCCTCGGAGCCGCTGCCGGCGGTGGTGGGGACCGCGATGACGGGCAGCGCCGGGCCGAGGTTGACGCGCGGGGCCTTGTATTCGCGCATGTGGCCGCCGCGCACGCCGAGCAGGGCGAGGGCCTTGGCGGTGTCCATCGGGCTGCCGCCGCCGAACCCGATCACGGAGTCCGCCCGGTGCTCGCGCAGCGCCTGTACGCCCGGCGCCAGGGAGTCGGTCGTCGGGTCGGGCACGGTGCCGGAGAACACCAGCGGGTGCAGCCCCGCCCTCATCAGCGTCTCCGTCAGCTGTGCGGCGACGCCCGTGCCGGCCAGGAACGCGTCGGTCACGATGAGCGGGCGGCTGAGCCCCAGCCCCTTGACGACCTCGCCCAGTTCGTCGGCGGCGCCGCGGCCGATGCGCAGGATCCGGGGCAGGGACAGGTTCGCGGTCATGGTGAACCTCTCGGTAGGAGGGGCGGGGCGCTCTTGGCCGTTCGACTCTGACTCCCCGGGCGATGTGCGTACAAGCACCAAAAACGCAGACGGGATGTGCGGTTCCGCAGATACGCTGGCCGGGTGCCCCCTACCCGTCCCCGCACCCGTACGGCCGACACGAGCCCGGCGCCGCCGCGGCGGGGCGGGCGCGGCACGGTCGATCCCCGCCGGATCCGCGCGGACGACCTGCGCTATCTGCTGGCGGTCACCCGCACCGGGCGGCTGGTGGCCGCGGCCGACGCGCTCGGCGTGGACCACACCACGGTCTCCCGCCGGATCGCCGCGCTGGAGAAGAGCCTCGGGCTGCGGCTGATGGAGCGGGGCGCCGAGGGATGGGCGCTCACCGACGCCGGGAAAGCCGTCGCGGAGAACGCCCGCGCGATCGAGGACGCGCTCGCCCGCGTCGCCGAGGCGGTGTCCGGCCAGGACTCGCCGTCGCTGCACGGCACCGTGCGCGTCAGCGCCCCGGACGCCTTCGGCACCGTGATCGCCACCCCCGCCCTGGCGCGGGTCCGCCGGCGCCACCCCGACCTCCAGGTCGAACTCATCACGGCGACCCGGCAGTTGACCCTGCACCCGTCCGGCTTCGACCTCGCCCTGGCCATCGGCAGGCCCGCGGGCAACCGCCTGGTCACCGAGCACCTCACCGACTACGCGCTGGGGCTGTACGCGAGCGCCGAGTACCTGGACCGGTGCGGCTCCCCCGGCTCGGCCGCCGAGCTGCGGGACCACACGCTGATCTTCTACATCGAGTCGATGCTCCAGGTCGGCGATCTCGACATCGAGCGCCATCTGCCGGGCGTCACGCCCGCGTTCTCCTCCACGAACGTCTTCGCCCAGCTCGAAGCCGCCCGCCTGGGGGCCGGCATCGGCGTGCTGCCGGCCTTCCTCACCCGCCGTTCGGGGCTGCTGCGGCTGCTGCCCCACGAGGTGGACATCCGGCTGCCGATCACCCTGGCCGTACGCCGGGAGGCGGTCACCCATCCCGCCGTACGAGCCGTGCGGGACGCCCTGCGCCGCGAAGTCGCCGAACGCGGGGGCGAGTTGCTGCCGCAGTGAGGGCGTACCGGCTGCGGACGCGCCTCAGACGCGGGTCATGTGCCGGTCGAACAGGGCGCGCAGCCGGTCGACGTCGGCCTCGTCCCGTGCTCCGCGCTTGGGCAGGATCGACAGGCAGGAGGCGTGCTTGTCGGCGCTGAAGAGGACGAACAGCCGCGGCGTCTCGGTGTAGCGGGGCATGGCCTGCCAGTTCTGCGCGCTGGTCTGCCGCTCATTGGCGACGGCGACGCCGGTCTCGTCGACCACCGTGCGGCATGCGCCGTTCGCGGCGGCGAGCTGGTGGAACCGGCGGGCCTGCAACCGGGGCCCGCCCAGCAGCGCGAACAGCACCACCGCGGGCGTCACCACCAGGGGCAGGTCCACGCTCTTCTCGGCCACCCAGGTCCGTATCGCGCCGGCGAGCATCAGCACGGCACAGGCGATCAGCAGCAGCCGGGTCCGGCGAGCGGCGGCCGAGGCGCGCCCGCGGGCTGCCAGGCCCTCGCGGAAGTCCTCGATCGTCGCCTCGTACGAGAGCTCGACTCTCGCCTGGGTCTGGGGTTCCGCGGACACACGTCTCCTCTGTGCGGTAGATAATTCGTGCGAATTCTATCCATGGCGGGACACTCATGATCACCAGCGGCTTCGGGCGGCGTCAGGCGCCCGCGGTCCCGCCGGCTCGGCGGCCGGGGGACGCCTCGGCGGGGCGGCGGCTGTTGCACCAGACCGTCGCGATCACCAGGGCGCAGCCGGCCGCCGGGGTCGCCGTGGGAGGTTCGCCGATCAGGGCGCCGAGGCCGAAGGCCATGACGGGCTGTGACAGCAGCAGCGCCGCGGCGACGTCGGGCGCCGGCCTCGGCAGCGCGGAGGTGATGAGCAGCAGGCGAGCACCTGCCCGACGAGCGCGAGGGTGACGGCCGGAATCACCGGCGGTTTGTCGTCCGGAGCAACGCAGGGTTGTCTTATCGGTTCTTTCTGATCTCCCATCGCCTGACTACGGTGAACGTATGGGAATTCTCAGCGGGAAAACCGCTCTCGTCACCGGCGGCAGCCGGGGAATCGGGCGGGGTATCGCCGAACGCCTCGGGCGGGACGGCGCCTTGGTGGCGGTGCACTACGGATCCAACGAGGCGGCGGCCGAGGAGACCGTGGCGGGCATCGTGGCGGGCGGCGGCCGGGCGTTCGCCGTGGGGGCCGAACTGGGCGTCGACGGGGACGTGGAGAAGCTCGTGGCGGGGCTCGACGCGGGGCTGGGCACAGCGCCGGGGGCACGGCGGGAATCGGCGGAGGAATGGGCGCTCGACATTCTCGTGCACAATGCTGGGCTGAATTTCATGGGGCGGCCGATCGAGGTTCTCACCCCCGAGGAATTCGACCGGATGATCGCTGTCAACGTCAAAGCGCCGTTCTTTCTCACTCAGGCGCTGCTGCCGCGCATGCGCGAAGGCGGCCGGATCATCAATATCTCGTCCGTTTCGACGCGGGTGGCCTCATCGGGAGGCAGCATCGGCTATCCGCTGACCAAGGGCGCGCTCGATGTGTTCAGCCGCACCTTGGCCAAGTACCTCGGCCCCCGCGGTATCACCGTGAACGCGGTCGGGGTCGGCTTCACCCACACCGACATGACGGCCGACGCGCTGGCCGATCCGGCGCACTGGGAGAGCACCGTGAGCCGGACCGCGCTCGGCCGGGTCGGCCGGGCCGCGGACATCGCCGACGCGGTCGCGTTCCTGGCCTCCGACGACGCCCGCTGGATCACCGGCACCAAGGTCGACGTCTCCGGCGGCGTCAGCCTGTAGCGGTACGCGGCCGCTGTGCCCGTACGCGCCGCAGCGCCGCCCCGGTGCGCGCCGACCGCACCCGCGCCACCGCTCACGTCGCGTCTGTGACGCGTCGTCACCTCCCGTCCCAGGCCGGTCACGGGCGTTTGAGATGATCATCCGAAGGGTGGCCACGCGTCCTCGGGCCCTTGCCGAGGGCCTGGTCCGGCAGCCGTTCGGCGGGAGAAGAGTTCGTGGGCACAGGCAGGCGCGCCGGCGGTACGGTCGCGGTGCTCGGCGGGGGCGTCGCGGGGCTGACCGCGGCCATGGAGCTGGCCGAGCGGGGGTACGAGGTCACGGTCGTCGAGCCCGCGGGGTGGGGCGGGAAGGCGCGCAGCACGTCGGTGCCCGGCACCGGGACGCGGGGGCGGCTCGACCTGCCGGCGGAGCACGGGTTCCGGTTCTTCCCGGGGTTCTACCGCAGTCTGCCGGACACCTTGCGCCGCATACCGTTCGCGGGGCGGAGCGAGGGGGTTCTCGGCAATCTGCGGGAGGCGCCGCGGCTGCTGTCGGCGCGCTCCGGGCGGGTGAACGAGGTGGTCACCGATGTGTCGTCGGCGTCGGGGCCGCGCACCCCGCAGCAGATCCTGCGCGGCATGGGCATCGAGCCCGGCGGGGGCGCCGGGCTGAGCGAGGAGCTGCTGTACTTCGCCAATCGCATGATGGTCTACATGACCAGCAGCCCCGAACGCCGCCTGGGGCAGTGGGAGAACACGTCCTGGTGGGAGTTCACGGGCGCCGACGGGGCTTCGGAGGAGTACCGCAAGAAGTGCGTGGTCGGGGCGACCCGTACCGTCGTCGCGGCCCGCGCCGAGGTGGGGAGCGCTCACACGGTGGGCGGGTTCCTGGAGGCGATGTCGTACGGCTTCCTGGGGCAGGGCGAGTTGGCGGCGGCGGACCGGGTGCTGAACGCGCCGACCAGCACGGCGTGGATCGATCCGTGGACCGCGTACCTGGCCTCCCTCGGCGTCCGCCTCGAACTGGGCTGGCGGGCCGAGAACCTCGACGTCCGCGGCGGGCGCGTGCGGAAGGCGGTGCTGCGCGGTCCGCGGGGCCGGCGCGACCTGGAGGCCGACTGGTACGTCTGCGCGCTGCCCGTGCACCGGGTGGGGGCGCTGCTGGAGGGCGGCCTCGCCGAGGCCGACCCGATGCTCGCCGACGTGGCGTCGCTGGACACGGACTGGATGGTCGGCTTGCAGTTCTACCTCACCGAGCCCACCCCGGTGGTCCGCGGCCACGTCCTCTACCTGGACGCCCCCTGGGCGCTGACGTCGGTGAGCCAGGCCCAGTTCTGGGACGCCGACTTCCGCGCGACCTACGGCGACGGGACCGTGGCGGACTGTCTGTCGGTGGACATCTCGGACTGGGACACGCCGGGAATCCTCTACGGCAAGCCGGCCCGCGAGTGCACCCGCGCCGAGGTGGCCGAGGAGGTCTGGGCGCAGCTCGGCGATTCCCTCGACGACGGGCGCACGACCGTGCTGGACCGGTCGCTGCTGCACTCCTGGCAGCTGGATCCGGCCGTCACCGGCCTGGACGGGCCCGGTCCGGCGCGCAACGACGAGCCGCTGCTGATCAACACCAAGGGGTCCTGGCACCGGCGGCCGCACGCCGCCACCGCCGCCGCGAACCTGTTCATGGCCGGGGACTATGTGCGCTGCCCGGTCAACCTGGCCACCATGGAAGGCGCCGACCAGGGCGGCCGGCTCGCGGTCAACGCCCTGCTGGAGGCGGCCGGCGACCCGGCGGAGCCGGCCGAGGTGCACGCGCCGTACGAGCCTCCGCAACTGCGGCGGCTCAAGGAGGTCGACGCCCAGCTGTACCGTCAGGGCCGCGCCCACATCCTCGACGTGCCGGCGCCCTGGGCCGACCGGCGGCCGGTCAGTGCGAGCGGGTCACGATGAGGCCGGACACGGCGCGCAGGTCCGCCAGGGCCTCGGTGTCGGCCGTCGGCCGCTCCCCCAGCTCCCGCAGCCATCCGTCGGCGGCCTCGGCGTGTTCGGCGGCGAGCCGACGCGCCCAGCTCCGGCCGCCGGCCTCCTCCACCAGCTCCGCCAGCAGCGCGCCCTCGCGGTCCGGGTCCGGGCCGGGAGGGCGGGCGTAGCGGCGGGCCAGTTCCCGCGCGGCCGCGGTGCCGGAGGCGAGGGCCGCCACGACCGGCGTCGACATCTTGCGGGCGCGCAGGTCCGCGAAGACTGGTTTGCCCGTCACACCGCTGTCGCCCCAGATCCCCAGCAGGTCGTCGACCAGCTGGAAGGCCATCCCGAGGTCGTGCCCGAACGCGGCGAACCGCTCGGTGTCCGCCGCATCCGCCCGGCCGTACAGGGCTCCGAGCCGGCACGCGCAGGCGAACAGGGAGGCGGTCTTCCCCGAGATCATCTCCAGGCACTCGTCGACCTCGACGTGGGCGCGCCGCTCGAACAGCACGTCCAGGCCCTCGCCGACGGCCAGTCGGATCAGCGTGTCGAGCAGCGCCGAGGACGCTTCCTGCGCGATGCGGGCGTCGCCGTCCGGGGCGGCGAGGGTCTCGAACGACAGCATCAGCAGGGCGTCGGCCGCCCGCGTCGCGGACGCCGGGCCGAACACCTGCCAGGCCGCCGCGCGATGGCGGCGCACGGCGTCGCCGTCCAGCACGTCGTCGTAGAGCAGCGACAGATTGTGCACCATCTCCACCGTCGCGGCGGCCGGGACGGCGTCCGCCGCCGCGCCGCCCACCGCACGCGCGGCCAGCAGGGCGAGGGCGGCCCGTATGGACTTGCCGCCGTGGAGCCCGCGCGACGCCTGCTCCTCGGACCAGCCCAGCTGATACGCGGTCACCTTGCCGGGCAGCGGCCCGAGGGCGTCGATCCAGCCGCGGATCTCCGGGTCGCAGGCGGCGGCCGCCCGGGCGAGGACGGCTTTCGCCCGCGAGTGGGCATCGGCCCCCGTCATGTCTCTCCTCACCCCGGTCGGCGGGCCCCTGACGGCCCGTGCGCTGCGCGCCATGACGGTACCAACCCGCCCGGCACGAGCGGACGGCCCGCCTCCGCTCCGGCGGGCGGCCGGGGTCACGGCTCGGCCCGTACGTCCGCCCCCAGCCGTACGAGGTCGGTGACCAGGTCCTCGTAGCCGCGGACGAGATGGGCGGCCCCGCCGACGCGGACCTCGCCGGGGATCGCGAGGGCGGCCAGCAGCAGGGCGGCGGCCGCGCGGAGGTCGCCGCCGGTGACGGACTGGTCCGGGCGGCTGGGCGGGCAGCCGCCGGTCACGCGGGCGCGGGCGTCGCTCACCTCGATGTCCGCGCCGAGCCGTCGGAGTTCGGGGACGTGGGTGAAGCGGCGGCGCCACACGGTCTCCCGCAGGTGCGAGACGCCCGGCGCCATGGTGGCCAGGAGCATGAAGAAGGGCTGGCTGTCGCTGTAGATGCCGTGCGAGGCGACCGTGACGTCGACCGGCGCGGTCGGCGGCTCGCCGGTCAGCTCCAGGGTGTCGGCGGTGGGCCGCCAGTCGAGGCCCATGGCGCGGGCGAGGGCGATCTCCGGTGCCAGGCCCGCCGCGAGGCGGTCCGGGGTGAGGCCGGTCAGCCGGACGGTGCTCTTGGTCAGGGCGGCTGCCGTGGCCCAGGTGACCACCGTGATCAGGTCGCTGACCAGGACGTGCCGCACGGGCCGGCCGTGCCCGCCGTCCGGGCGGCCCTCGATCAGCACATCGCCCTCGGGCGTGTGGCGCGTGGCGCGGCCGGTGGCGTCGAGCAGCCGGACCAGCTCGGTGACGTCGGGTTTCGGGTAGGGGTGCCGCAGCCGGGTGGTGCCGTGCGCCGAGGCGGCGGTGAGGATCGCCATCTTGGTGGCGCCCGAGTACAGCGGGCCGCTGCGCAGTTCCCGGTCGCTCGTCCAGTCGCGCAGGTCCAGTTCGCAGGCGGTCAGCCGGTCGGCGCGTACGGTCAGGGAGCCGTCGGCGCCGACGGTGACCTCGGCGCCGAACCGCTGGAGCACTTCGGCGTACTGGCGCACCGGCCGGGCGCCGGAGCCCTCGTCGCCGATCCGGCAGCCCCCGGCGGCCGGCAGGTGCACCCGGCCGGAGCGGGCCAGGAGGGCGGGGAGCAGGTAGACGGCGCCGTGGATGCGGTCGACCAGCCGGGCGTCCAGCGTCCGTCCGGTCAGGCCCGCGGGGTCGATCCGCACCGTGCTTCCGTCGTGGCGCACCCCGGCCCCGAGGTCGCGGGCCAGGGCGAGCAGCACCCTGGTCTCCTCGATGGCGGGGCAGTTGTCGATGGTCACGGTGGAGCGGCCGGTGAGCGCGCCGGCCAGGACGGTGACGAAGGCGTGCTTGAAGCCCGGCACCCGGACGTCGCCGCTCAGCGTGCGTCCGCCCCGCACCCGCAGGACGGACGGGGGCGCGGCGCTCATCGCGCGGCCGCCTGGAGCTGGTGGAAGAACTGGCTGACGGCGGTGGTGCCGTAGCAGCCGGAGCCGAGGAAGAACTTGAGGACGCACTTCCACGCCCCCGGCGCGCTCTCGTCCTCGGTGACCTGCCCGACGCGGATCTGCGTCTGGACGGCGGCGGGCCGGGCCGAGGCGGACGACGTCATCCGGCCGTCCCGCCAGCGCCAGCTGTCGTAGCGCAGGCCGAGGCCGTCCCGCAGCACGGCCAGGACCCCGTCCGCGGTGGTGGGGAAGAGGTACGGGATGCCGTCGCGCTCCTCCTCGACCGCGGCCTCGCCGCAGCGGGCCCGTACCAGATCGCCCACCTGGCGGTTCCAGACGTGGGAGGCGTGGGCGGAGAGGAAGAAGGCGACCCGGCGCTGGTCCAGCCCGGCGAAGAAGTCCGCGGCGGGCCCGGTGTGCCGCGCCGCGGCGTCCGCTTCGGGCGAGCCGGACTCGGCGACCAGTTTCAGCGCCCGGCCGTGGTCGCCGTCGAGCAGCGCCTGCCCGGTGAGGTGGGTGCGCTTGGGGCCGGTGGGCACGCCGAAGCGCTGGGTGTCGTAGTAGTTGACGAAGTACAGGCTGCGTCGGCCGCGGATGGCTTCGAGCCGCTCGGCCTGCGCCTGGTCGAGATGGCGCACCACGATGTGGAAGCTGTTGCCGTCCAGCTCCCCCACCCCGAGCGCCAGCGGCCCGTAGCCGTGGTGACGCAGCATCAGGAAGGGCGGGTGGCCCTGCTGATGTTCGCCCGCGCCGTGCGCGGTGTTGAACTGCTCGATGCGCTCGGGGGCCAGCACGCCGGACAGGGACACCAGTTGGTCGGTGATCGCGTCCTCGTCCTTGAGGCCCGCGTAGCCGATCTCGCGTGCGTCCCGGCCGCAGAAGGCGGAGAGCGCGTCGATCGCCTCGAAGGTGGTATAGCCGCGCTTGCGCAGCCGTACGTAGTGGTAGGGGGTGCCTTCGGGGCCGGGGCCGGGTGCGGTGGTGGGCAGCACCAGGCTCTCCGAGACCAGGAAGTCGGCGGGGAACTTCTTCAGCAGCGTCATCGGTTCACCGCCGTCCGCTCGGCGGAGCCGGCCGGTCCGGCCGTGGCGAGGGGACGGCGCCAGAGCATCGCGTAACCATTGGGGGCCTCCTCGAACCGGGCGGCGTCGAAGACCGCCCCATGGATGTGCTCGAACTCCGCGCGGGAGAGGAAGCGGTCACCGACGCGGTGCTCCAGCCACGCGCCGGTCCGCAGCCGGAAGACCTCCCAGGACCGGGCCGCCGAGCGCGGGCCGCGCGCCGCCGCCGCGCACAGGCGGCGCACCTCGCGTGCGTACAGCCGGCGGCGCGAGGGCGGGCGGCCCTCGCAGACGCCGTCGTGGAGCACCGCCAGGCCGCCGGGGGCGACGAGGCGCTTGACGCGGGCGAGCGCCTCCGGGAGGCCGTCGAGGTGGTGGAGCGTCGAGACGCTCAGGACCAAGTCGTATCCTCCGTCTCCCCCGTCGGCGGACAGCTCGGTGTGGCCGCCGACGCGGTAGCGTATGTTCTCGCGCGGCCGGGTGGCGGCGGCTATCCGCACCATGGCGGGCGACACGTCCACCGCGTCGACCTCCGCGAAGCGCTCCGCGAGGAGCACCGCGTGGCGCCCCGTCCCGCACCCCAGGTCCAAGGCGCGGCCCCCGCGCACGGGAAGGCGCTCGGCCAGCCACGCGCCGACCGGGTCCCCGGTCAGGTTGTGCAGGCGCTCGTACTCCTCGGCGAACTCGTCGAAGGACCTGGCTCGGGGCGTCACGGACCGACCTCCTTGGGGGTGTGTGCCGATGGGCGGGCGCGGGAACCGTTCCCGCGCGTCAGTTCCGGAGGGCGCCATGCCGGGCCTCCACCGCGTTCTCGTACGCCAGCAGCAGGTCGTCGGTGATGAAGTCCCGTACGTGGTAGTGGAACGGCGCGCCGATGCGGACCCCGTCGATCCGCAGCCGCAGCCGGTCGTCGAAGTCGTGGCGGACGTACGGGCGCCACTCGCGCGCCGATTCCGGGACTCCGGGCCAGCCCTGGACGCACGCCTTCATGTGCACGAAGTGCGGGGTGCCGGGGCGGGGGCCGGCGGCGAGGTGTTCGAGGCCGTTGTCCCGGATGGCCAGCAGGAAGGCGGAGTCGGAGGAGAAGGGCACCCGGGGGTCGCCGAAGTGCCGGTCGCAGACGCCGGCCCAGTCCTGGAGATAGCCGGACATGGTGGCGAACAGCCGCTCGGCGACCGGTCCGCGCCGGAAGTAGCAGAATCCGTTGTGCAGATCGGGCAGGCCGATCCGGTACAGCTCCTTGCGCAGGGGGTTGTGGGCGATGGTCTCCCCCCGGTAGGTGACCGCGGTCCCGCCGACGAGGTCCGCCGCCGCCATCACCTCCCACCAGGGGGACACGTCGTCGAAGAAGAGGGTGTCGGCGTCGACCGTGACGGCTTCCTCGTACGGGTTCAGGTCGTACATCCGCACGTAGTTGTCCACCCGCCAGGACCTGTCGACGAAGTCCGGGCGGACGTCCGGGATGGCGATGACGTGGTCGAAGGCCCGCCGGTAGCGGTCCGGCACGGGCTGGGAGTCCGGCACGATGACGGTCAGCCCAGTGACGGCGGACTGCGTCAGGCGGAGCGACAGGGCGAGGCAGTAGGCCATGCGCAGATAGTCGGCGCCGTCGTGGTTGAAGGCATGGGTGAGATAGCCGCGCCCGGCGCGGGGTGGGGTCACGTCAGCTCCTGTCGCTGTCGGATCGGGGGCGGTGGAAAAGGCCACGGCCGTCGACCGCGGTGCGGGGGTCGCCGAGGAGGACGTGGCGGGCCCGGCGCACGGTCTCCGGCCGCAGCCCGTGGTCCGTGAGGAACCGCCGGACCGAGCCGTGTTCGCGCTCCAGGCCGGAGAGCAGCTCCCGCAGGACGTGGCCGGGGGTGGCGGTGCGGGCGGCCAGTTCGTACGGGGCCAGGCCGCGCGCCCACGGCAGCAGCCGCGCCGCGTCCGGGTCCCGGCGGAACAGCCGGCCGGTCAGGGCGTGGTCGCGGGCCAGGTCGGCGGTGCGTACGCCCACCGCGCGCAGGGCGAGCGCGCACACCACGGAGGTGCGGTCCTTGCCGGCGGAGCAGCAGACCAGGAGCGGCAGGCGGGCCGCCGGTCCGGCGAGCAGGCCGACCAGTTCGGCGGCGATGGGCGCGGCGGGCCGGGCCAGTTGCCGGTAGTAGGCGAGGTAGTGGGAGGGCTGGGGCGGGCCGCCGCCCTTGATCGCCGACCGGTCCGCGACCAGCGGCCGGGACAGCACGGTCACGTCCGGGGGCGGCTCGCCGCCCGCTCTCTCGCGGCCGTCCCGCAGGTCCAGGACGGCGCGCAGCCCGGCGCGGCCGGCCAGCGGGCCGACGGCGGCCCCGGCCCCGCGGTACATCAGGCCGGGCCGGACCCGCAGGCCGGAATCGGCGCGCAGGCCCGCGAGGTCGCGGGCGTTGGGCGCGCCGGGGACGACGCGGGAACCCGTCGCGGTGCGGGGCGGTGGGCTGCTGGGCACGGTCATGCCTCCGATGGGCGGGGCGGCGGGAACGGGGCGGTGCGGGGCGGCGGGAACGGGGCGGTGCGGGGCGGCGGGAACGAGGTGGTGCGGGGCGGCGGGGACGGGGCGGTGCGGGCGCGGGCAGGTCCGGCGGGGGGGCGGCGCGGTGCCGGTGCCGGTGCCGGTGCCGGTGCCCGCGACGGTCCGGCCTCCGCGTACGCGCCCGGCGGCGGCTATCCGTACGTGCGCTCATACGCCTTGACGGTGGCCCGCCGGAAGTACTGGTGGATGTCGTTGCGCGTCGCCCGGCCCGCGAGCATCGCGTCGAGCGCCTGGCCGAAGGTCCGTTCACGGCCGGGCACCGCCATGTCCTCGGCGGGGTCGAGGAGCCGCCCCGCCTGTTCGGCGAACTCCGCGTTGCCGCGCAGCCAGCGCTCGATGGGCTTGTGCTCGTTGGTCGTCGGGGCGTCGATGCTGCTGCGGGCGAGCCGCGGCCGCTCGCGTTCCAGGAGGGTGTCGTAGAAGCGGTTGCCGACGCGCCAGGCGTTGGGCAGGTCGAGCGCGGACTCGAAGACGTCGATGTCCTCGAACACCGAGTAGTGCGGGATCTTCCCGAAGGCGTGGAACAGGCCGCCCTGCTTCACGGACATGCTCATGCTCTGGAAGTTGAAGCCGCGTCGGCGCTGGACGCCGGAGCCGCCGAGGCCCGCCAGTTCCTCGGCGATGTCCGCGGTGATCCGCTCGGCGGCGGCCTCGCCCGCCTCCTCCTTGGCGAGTTCGCGGAAGAGTTCGGCGGCGATGGCGCGGTCGCCGTGCGGGCCGTCCTCCCTCTGGTGCCCCTTGTCGCTGAAGAGGTGGTCGCCGAGCCTGCCGGAGAGCAGCACGCGGGACTTCGCGACGAGGGCGTCCCGTCCGGGCAGGTATTTGCACCACTCCAGGTCGGACATCGGCCGGCGGCGCAGCGATTCGGCGAAGTAGCGGGGCAGTTCGCGGTGGTGGCCGGCGAAGTCGAGGGGCACGCCGAGGGCTTGGGCGACGCGGTCCGCCGCCCGGCCCGCGGCGCTGTGCCGTTCGCCGAAGAAGTAGCCGGTCAGCTCCATACCGGCGGCGACGCAGGCGGCGCCGGTCACCCGCGAGTCGTGGCCGCCGCTGACGCCCAGCAGCGCGGGCCCGCCCGGCGGCGCGCACGCCGCGATCCGCCGACCGGCCCGCTCGATGAGCCGCCAGCAGGTGTCCAGGGCCTCGTCCATGTCCCGTGCGGCCGGTTCGAAGCGGTACCGCCAGCTGCGCGCCCTGCGGACCGTGCCGCGGTCGAAGGACAGCAGCGCGCCGGGCGGCTGCCGCCGCACCCCTTCGGCGAAGGTCCGGCCGTTCACCGTGGCGCCGAGGACGCGGAAGGCGTCCGCCGCCCGTTCGTCGAGGCGTCTGGCGCGGGCGGGGACGCGGGCGAGCAGCGCGGGGAAGTCGTTGCCGACGGCGAAGCCGCGCACCGCGCGGTCCGGGCCGTCGGCCCAGGAGTACAGGTCGGCGACGCCCAGGTGGTCGTTGAAGGCCAGCAGCCGCGTCCCGCCCGCGCCCGCCCGCAGGTACGCGCCGGTGTACCGGCCCTTCACCGGCGCCCAGTCGGCGGCCGTCGCCGCGCCCGCGGTGTTCCGCAGCATCCGCAGGAGCCGCTCGGGGGTCATGCCGCTGTCCGGGTAGAGCACTCCGTCGAAGAGGAGGAGGTCGTGCCCGTCCCGGCCGAGGACCGTCACCCGGTCGTCCGTCACCACCCGCAGGCCCGGCAGCCCCCGTTCGCCGGCCGACGCGTCAGCGGCCACCAAGAACATCGCTCCCCCTGCCGTCGTCCCGGCCGCCGTGCGCCGCCCCGCCCTCGTGCGCCCCGCCCTTGTGCGCCCCGGCCGCGTACGCCGCGACGTCGGCCGGTGTGCGCAGCCGCACCACGGCGCCGTCGAATCCGGCGAGCATCCGCCGTTCCGCTTCCCGGCGGGCGCGGAAGTCGAACAGCACCTTCGCCGCCGGGTGGCGGCGGCTGAGCACGCCGGGCCAGGTCTCGCGGTTGCCCGCCCACAGCGTCTCCCGCGTCAGCAGCCGCCGCGCGGTGCGGCGCAGCACCCGGCCCAGCACCACGCCCCGGCCGAGCTCCAGCCAGACGGCGGTGTCGGCCCGCGCCCACAGCCCCGGCAGCACCTCCGGGTAGGCGGTGGAGTCGGCGACCCAGCCGTCCGTCGCGGTGAGCGCCGCGACGTCGTGCGCGAAGGACGGCCGTACGGCCCAGCGCGGGCCGTGCCGCAGCGCGTCGACTTCGATGTGGCGCAGGCCGAGGCGGTGCGCGAGCGCTCGGGCCAGCGTCGACTTGCCCGCGCCGCAGATGCCCACGATCACGATGTTGGGCATGTCAGTACTGCCCTGTGCCCGCCGCCGCGCCGGCGGGCCGGGCGAAGTGCACCAGGAGCGTCTTCCTGTCGTGCGCGCCGGTGCCGGTGACCGGCGGCACCGCGTGCCAGGCGCGGTCCGTGCGGACCATCAGCACGGAGGTCCCGGCGTGCGGGAACACCTCTCGGCTCCAGTCGTCGATGTCGGCGGAGCGCAGCACCCGCAGCGCGCCGGACCACCGCGGATGCCACTCCTCGTTGAGGTAGAAGAGGTGGGTCACGACCTTGTCGGGGCGGTCGACGTGGGGCTCGATCCAGCAGCGCTCGGCGTAGCGGACCAGCCGGATGTCCAGTACGGTCCCGGCCAGGTCGATGCCCGTGGCGGTGCTGACGGCGGTGCGGTAGGCGGTGCTCGTCAGGTCGCCGAGGAGCAGCCGCCAGCGCGGGGAGAGCTTCCCGATGTTCTCCCGGTCCGGCGTCCCGAACGTGACGAGCTGGTAGTTGTACGTGCGGTAGCGCTTGCGGCCCGGCTCGGCCGCGTCCCGTACGTCGTAGTGGAAGCCCTCGGCGGGGAACTCCTCGACCAGGGCGTCCTGATGGCCGCCGGCGAAGGTGTCGTGCAGCACGGCGTACGGGTAGGGGTCCGCGGTCAGCGGCGCGGAGCCGATGGCCGTGAGGTCGAGCAGGGTCATCTCAGCTCCTCGTCGTGGCCGCAAGGGCCGCCAGGACGCCGGTGACCCGGCGGACGGCGGCGAGGCTGGGGGTGGCGACGCGCAGCCCGCCGGAGAATCCGGGCTCGCCGGTGAGCAGCCGGGTCCGGATGCCGTCGGCGAGCAGCGCCTTGTGCACGCGCGCGGCGTCGTCGGGCTCCGCGTCGAAGGCCGCGAAGTTCGCCTGGGTGGGCCGGGCCGACCAGAGCGGCAGCAGCCGTTCGACGTCGCGGGTCAGTTCCGCCCGCGCGGCCCGCACCTCGGCGCGGGCCGTACGGAAGACCTCGGGCTCGGCCAGGGCGCGTTCCAGCAGTGCCAGGCTGACGTGGGAGAGCATGGAGTCGGGCGCCCAGCGGGACAGGTAGTCGACGACCGAGGGCTGTGCCAGGACCGCGCCGACGCGGGCGCCGGCGAGGCCGTGGCTCTTGGAGAAGCTGTTGATCCGCAGGACGTTGTCCCACTCCTCCAGCCCCTGGACGGTGGCTTCCCCGTCGTCGGCGTAGGCCAGGTAGCAGGTGTCGACGACCACGACGCTGCCGTGCCGGTGGGCCGCCAACACCGCGCGGAGGAGCTGTTCGCGGGTGCAGAGCTGGCCGGTGATGCTGTCGGGCTGGGTGAGGACCAGTACCGCGGGCGGCCCGGACAGCAGCCGTTCCGTCAGCGCGGCGGTGTCCATCGGCGCCCGGTGCGGCATGTCGACGCCGTCGAGGCGGAAGCCGAGGCGGGCGGCGCACCGGGACCAGCTGTCGAAGTGCGGCCGGGCGACGACCAGGCGTCCGGCGGGGGCGGCCAGCGCCTCGCAGACCAGGCTGATGGCGTGGTCGGAGCCGGGGGTGAGCAGGACGCGCGCGGGGTCCTGGCCGAAGTGGGCGGCGACGGCGTCGCGGGCCGGGCCGGTCAGGGGGTACTCGACGACGGCGGCGGGGGCGAGCCGGCCGAGCTGGTCGGCGTGCCAGCGCGCCACCGCGGGGTGCAGCAGCTCGCAGCTCTTGAGGTTGAGCTGGCCGGCGACGTGGTTGCGGCTGCGCGGGCCGAGGGCCCATGCGGCGGGCGCGGTCGGGAACCAGTCGCGCAGCGAGCGCTGCGGTGTCCGCGCCGTCATGACCGCGGGCCCGTCGCGGCGGCGGCGCGCCGCTCCTCCACCTGCTCGCCGACGCGCGTCGGGCGCTGTTCGCGGCCGAAGACGATGTCATAGGCCCGCTGCCGTTCGGCCGGTTCGGGGAACGCGTCGTCGGGCAGGATCTGCCGGTTGTGCAGCGAGAGTGCGTCCACGGACATCCCCGGGTGCAGTTGTTCGTGCGCGCTGTACATGGTGGGCCGTACGCGCCCGCCGACGCCCCGCACGCGGGCGATGGCCGCCTCCGCGTCGGCGACGGTGGTGCCCGGCAGGCCGACGATGACGAAGCAGTTCAGCTCGATGCCGGCCTTCGCGCACCAGGCGGCGAGCGCCTCGACGGCGGCCTCGCTCTTGCGTTTGAGCCGGGGCAGGGCGGCGTGCCCGGACTCCGCGAGGGTCTCCACGCCCACGCTGATGCGTACGCAGCCGCTACGGCCCATGAGGGCGACCAGTTCCTCGTCGAGGTGGTGCACGGTGGTCGCGCACTTCCACGGGTAGCGGGCGCCGCGCTCGATCAGTTCCTCGCACAGCCGCGTCGTCCAGGCCCGGTTGAGGGTGAACGTCGGCGCGTAGAAGGCGACGTACTCGAAGGGGAGCGCGGCGAAGGACTCCTCGATGTACCGCACCACCTGCTCCACCGAGGCGCGCCGCTCGGGTTTGCCGAAGACGGCGGGGACCTCGCAGTAGTCGCAACCGACGGGGCAGCCGCGGGCCGCCGGTACGACCAGTTCCCGGCGGCCGGGGATGCCGCAGAATTTGTTCTGGTCGTCCCGGTACAGCCAGTCGTAGGCGTGGTACGGGATCTCGGTGATGTCGGGCATCACCCAGTCCTGGGCCAGGAGCACGCCGCCGGGCGCGGTGGGCGCGCGCCATTCGCCGTCGGTGCGCAGCCAGACTCCGGGCAGGGCGCCGGCGGTGCGCGGTCCTTCGCCCACGGCGCGGACGAACGCGGCCACGCCCGGCTCGTAGTCGCCGGAGCCGACGATGGCGTCCAGGTCGAAGCGGGTGAACATCTCCGGGAGCATGCCGCTGAGCCGCCCGAACGTCACCGTCCGTGCCTGCGGGGCCAGTTGCCGGGTGTAGGTGAGGAGGCGGCTCAGCCCGTCCACGCCGTCCAGGTCGTTGGTGACGGCCACCACGTCGTAGCCGCCCTGGTGCAGGCGGTCGCCGACCTCCTTCCAGGTCGGGGACTCGACGGAGGCGTCGAGGGTGTCCACCCGGTCGACTTCGGGCTGTCGGCGCAGGTAGTCGGCCACGCTGTAGATCAGGTTGTGATGGCCGGCGTTGAAATAGCTGAGGACCTGGGGTGGCCAGATCACGAGGACGCGCAGAGCGGGCATGGCCGTCAGTTCCTTGCTGTCTCGGGCGGTCGGTGGTGGTGGCTACGGTCCGGCGCGGCGCCGTCCGCCGGGCCGGCGGCGCGTTCGCCCACGGTGCGCAGGGCCGCTCGTACGGCCCGTGCCACCGTGTCGGTCTCCTCGTCGGTGATGCCGGGGAACAGGGGCAGGGACAGGCACTGGCGGGCCAGCGTCTCGGTCTCCGGCAGCCCCTTCGGCGCGGTCCGGAAGCCGTGGAAGGGCCGCAGCCGGTGCACCGGGTGCGGGTAGTGGACGCGCGCGTCGATGCCGCGCCGCGCCAACTCCGCGAGCAGCGCGTCGCGTCGGGGGTGGCGGACGACGTACAGGTGGTAGGCGTGGCCGGCCTCCGCGGCTACGGCGGGGAGCGCGAGTCCGGTGTCTTCGAGGAGCTGCCGGTAGCGGGCGGCGGCCCGCCGCCGCGCCTCGGTCCACTGGTCCAGGTACGGCAGCTTGGCCCCGAGCACGGCGGCCTGGAGGGTGTCCATCCGCCAGTTGTGGCCGATGGCGACGGTCTCGCCGTCCTCCCGGCCGTGGTCGCGCAGCGCCCGCGCGCGCCGGGCGATGTCGGCGTGGTCGGTGACGAGGGCCCCCGCGTCGCCGAAGGCGCCGAGGTTCTTGGACGGGTAGAAGCTGAAGCAGCTCACGTCCGCGTACGCCGCGGCCGGCCGGCCCTCCCAGGTGGCCCCGTGCGCGTGGGAGGCGTCGGCGACGACCGGGATGCCGTGCTCGGCGCCGATCGCGGCCAGTTCGCGGGGATCGGCCGGGTGGCCGTAGAGGTGGACGGGGACGATGGCGCGCGTCCGGGCCGTGATCGCGGCCCGCACCTGGTCCGGCCGGGCGGTGCGGGTGGCGGGGTCGATGTCCGCGAACACCGGGGCGGCGCCGGTGTGCGCGATCGCGGCGGCGGTGGCGACGAAGGTGGCGGAGACGGTCACGGCCTCGTCGCCGGGGCCGCAGCCGACGGCGGCCAGGGCGCACTGGAGGGCGCTGGTGCCCGAGGACGTGGCGACGCAGTGGGCGGCGGCGTTACGGGCGGCGAAGCGCCGTTCGAAGTCGCCGACGGCGCGGCCGTGGATGAAGTCCCCTTCGGTGACGGCCTCGTCGACGGCGGCGCGGAGCGTGTCCATGGGGGCCGTCCGCCGCAGGTCGTTGAAGGGGACCCGGCCGCTGGGAGGCGTGTCGGGTGGCGTCAAAGATCGCTCCTCCGGTCGCGGGGCTGCCCGGTCGCTCGGGGGCAGATGTCCTGCCCGGTCGCTCAGGGGTAGATGTAGGGATCGGTGCGGTCGGTGCGGCGGGCGCGGGAGCGGGTGCGTCGCGACCGTACGAATCTGCCGATGCGCTCTGCGCCCTTCCGGTCGTGACGTCTGAGGGCCCGGGCGCCGCCCAGCACGGGCAGCCCGGCGGCGGCGAGCCGGTCGTCGTCGACGCTCTCGAAGGCGGTGCCGGCGAACGCGGCGGAGTCGATGTGGGCGGCCAGCGATGCCGCCCAGAGCCGGTGGCCGGTCTCGTTGGGGTGCTGGACGTGGAGGGCGTCCGGCCGCCGGCGCAGGAAGTCGGCCATGGTCGGTTCGGCCGGGTCGTGGGGGACGAAGGGCGCGCCCATGAGGGTGTCCTGTACGCACGTGCCGTGCAGGTGCCGGGGCGGCCGGGGCGCGGTGATGCCGTTGAAGAAGGCGTGCGCGATGCCGTACTGCTCCAGGAAGGCGTGGAGCGAGGCGACTTGGGCGGCGTAGCGCTGCTCGGCCTCGTCGGGGCTGTCCGCCGTCTTGCGGTAGGCGGCCACGAGCCGGTCCAGCGGCCTGATGTCGTACGCGTGGTGGGGGACGATCTGCCGGTAGTCGCCCGCGACGTGGAATTCGCGGCGGGCGGGGTGCGTCCATCCCACGACGACGAGCAGCGCCCGGGGCGGCAGGCCGTCCCGCAGCCAGCGTGCGACGAAGTCGATGGTCGTCCGCAGGACGCGGTCGTTGGAGCCGCTGGGCATCGCGTCGTTGTAGCTGCCGTCTGCTTCGAGCGAGGCGTGCAGCCGCCCCGGCCAGCTGTAGCGCCAGCGGTACTCGTGGTCCTGGCACACCCGCGTGACCGGATGGTCGGCGAGTTCCGATCCGTAGGTCATGGAGCAGCCATTGGCGTAGACGTACACCGTCCCACCGCCCTCCCGCGCACTGCGGACCGCGCGCTCCGGCCCGCGTGCGGCGGTCCGTGCGCGTCGGTCCGCGCCGTCAGAAAACTGGTACCTGGTACTTCCTGGCGAAGTCCTGGGCGTCCTGCCAGGTGTTGACCAGGGGCTGGCCCCGGATGTTGAGGCTCGTGTTGAGCAGCATCGGGCAGCCGGTGCGCCGGTGGAACCGTGAGATCACTTCGTGGAGCAGGGGGTTCTGGTCGCGGCGCAGGGTCTGGACGCGGCTGGTCCCGTCCACGTGGCACACCGCCGGGTAGGTGCCGGGCTCCCGGCACGCGACCACGTACTGCATGTACGGGGCCTCGGCCACGGGCATCTCGAAGAGTTTGTCGGCGTATTCGGCGAGGACGACGGGGGCGAACGGCCGGTAGCGCTGCCGCTTCTTGACCGCGTTGACCCGGTCCTTGGCGGCCGGGTCCCTCGGGTCCGCGAGCAGGCTGCGGTTGCCGAGGGCTCTTGGGCCGTACTCCGCGCGCCCGTTGGCCAGTCCGGCGACCGTGCCGCCGAGCAGGGCGTCGACGATGCGGTCCGGGTCGGTCTCGCGCCGGATGTCGTGCCCGAGGTAGGGCCCTTCCCATGGGAGGTGGTCGCGGGTGTGGGCGGCGAGCGCCCCGACGGCCGAGCCGGCGTCCCCGGGGTTGGGCGGGATCCAGATGTCGTCGAACAGCCCCATGCCCGCGAGCCGCCCGTTGAAGAGGCAGTTCAGGGCGACGCCGCCGGTGTAGACGAGGTTGCGGGACGGCACGGTCCGCGCGACCCAGCGGAACAGGCCGGTGAGGAAGGACTCCAGTACGGCCTGGGCGCTGCTCGCGAGGTCGGGGGCGCGGGTGAGTTCCGGGTGCCAGCGCGGTCCGAGTCCCCGGTGCAGGCTGCGTCGCAATGCGAATTCCGGCGGTTTACGGGCGTCGAGCAGCTCGGTTTCGAGGAGCTCGCGGTGCCGGGGCGTTCCGTAGCCGGCCATGCCCATGAGGATGTACTCCTCTTCATTGGGCTTGAGTCCGGCGCGCTGGGTGAGGGCCGAGTAGAAGAGTCCGAGGCTGTGCGGGTAGCGGACGGAATGCACTTTCCGCAGCCTGCGGCCGCGGGCGTGCCAGACGGTCAGCGTGTCCCATTCGCCGATGGCGTCGACCACGACGACGGCGGCGTCGGCGAACGGGGAGGTGAAATACGCGCCCGCGGCGTGCGACATGTGGTGGGAGACGAAGTGCACGGGCTTTCCGCGCAGTGCGGAGAATTGCTGCAAATAGCGTTTGGGGCTTACTGTCAGCGCCCCGGACCAGTTCCGTGCCGAGAGCTGGCGCAGCCGTTTCAGTAAAGGGTGTTCGTAGTAGACAATGCCCTCGATGTCGTCGGCGTACCGCAGCGCATCGTCGATCAGGGCGCCGTTGAGAAGGGGGTCGTTCTTCTTTCGGCTGTATCTTTCACTGTGCGAGGCGAAGACGATGTGACCGTCCCTGAGGACGGCCAATCCCGCGTCGTGCGCGAGACAACTGACGCCGACCAGCGCCACCTGCAACTCCCCTCGGTGGAGGTTTGTCCCTGGTGTTCCTTACTGGCGTTCCTCAATCGACACCGACGTTCGTCGATCGAACGTATGTATCAGTCATTGAGTCATACATTGGCGTTGCCGCACTCAATTAAGGCACCGCGAGTGGATCAGCACAAGCGACTTTCGGCCATCGGAGCGGCCGGGTCCGGTGCGGTGGCCGTCAGCTCCCGCCGGACGTCCGGCGGGCCTCGTCGTACGCCTGTACCAGCGTACTTGAGACGAACGCGGACTTCCCGTCGGTGTACGCGGACCGGTCGCCGCGGTGCCGGGACGCCAGTTCCCGTTTGAGCTCGCCATAGCGCCGAGCGCTGCCCGGATGCGCGCGCAGGAAGTCCCGGAAGGCCACGTGCCGGGCAAGCTCAGGACTGTCGGCCGCGCATACGTACAGATGGTGCTCCGGCGTCCCCTCGGGGGCGGCGAAAGCCTCCCGGCCGGGAATGCCCAAGTCCCCCTCGTGCGTGTATCCCAGGGACCGCAAGGCCGCGATGGCATCGGCCGGGTCGGCGCCGGCCGGGATGACCGCGTCCATGTCCACAATGGGTTTGGCCGGCAGACCGGGAACCGCCGTGCTGCCCACATGCTCGATACGCAGGAGCAGCGGACCCAGCCCCTCACGAATAACGGCGGCCAGCCGTCCGAAAACCACCGGCCAGCACGGGTCGTACTCGACGATCTGCACCGGCCGGTCCATGCGGACACCTTCCTCGATACTTCCGCCGGCGCTCTCCGGAATTGATTCCGATGCCCTGCGGGAGCCTTGCGCCACCTAGCGGTTTGTAGTCTACTCCTGCGGAGTCGGCCGCCGTTGTACTGCCCCGGCCCTCTCGCGCCGACGCCCCCGGAAAGACGGCGGGGACCGTTTCCGGGGAAAAGCCACCGGGCAGAAATACCCTTGCCGCCGCACAGCCCGCTTCACGAACGATTCGGAGGAGCATGGTGCAGGCAGAGCGCGTCGCAGTGGTCGGCGGCGGGATATTCGGTTCGACCACCGCGGTGGAGCTGGCCCGCGCCGGATATTCCGTGGTGCTCTTCGAGCAGTCCCCCGCGCTGCTGTCGTCGGCGAGCCGGGCCAACCAGCGGCGGCTGCACCGCGGTTACCACTATCCGCGGGGGATGGACACCGTCGCCGCGGTGCTCCAGGCGTTCGGCGCCTTCGAGGCCGAGTACGGCGCGGCCCTCCACAGCGGCTCCGCGCACTATGTCGCCATCGCCAGGAAGAACAGCCTGGTGTCCGCGGAGCGCTACCTCGCCTTCTGCGACGGCGTCGGACTGCCGTACCGCGAGGAGTACCCGCCGTTCCTGCGGAGGTCGTCGGTCGAACTGTCGGTGCGCATCGCCGAGGCCCATATCGACATCGACGAGCTGCGCCGCCTGTGCGCGGCGCGACTGACCGCGGCGGGCGTCGACGTGCGGCTGCGGACCCGCGCGGACCGGCGGGCGCTGCGGGACTTCGACCACGTGGTGCTGGCCACCTACTCCTCGATCAACTCCCTGCACCCCGGGCCCGTTTCCGCCATGCCGGAGTACCAGTTCGAGGTCTGCGAGAAGCCGCTGGTGGCGCTGCCGCCCATGTACCTCGGCCACAGCCTGGTCGTCATGGACGGCCCGTTCATGTGCCTGGACCAGGTCGCCGGGGCCCGTGACTTCCTGCTGGGCAACGTCGACCACGCCATCCACGCGACGACGGTCGGCCCGTACCCGCTCATACCGGGACCGCTCATGCGGTACGTGAACGCCGGGCTGGTCCGCCGCCCGCAGGTGACCCGCTTCCCCGACTTCCAGCGCTTCGCCCGCCGGTTCGTGACCGGCTTCGCCGAAGCGGTGCACCTGGGCTCGTACTTCACGGTGCGGGCCGTCCTGCCCCATGTGGAGACCACCGACGACCGGCCGACGCTGGTGCGCCGGCTCGACGAGCGGACCGTCGCGCTGTTCGGCGGGAAGATCGCCACGTGTGTGGCCGCCGCCCGCCAGGCGGCCGGTCTGCTGCGGGAGGACAGCCGCCAGCCGCTGGGCCACGCGCACTGAATCGACCTACGGGCAAAGGCCGTTCGCCCCCGCTACACCTCGGCGGCCCATTCGGCTCCCGCCCGCTGCTGGACGCGGCGCCACCACTGCCGGTCGTCCGTGTCGCGTACGACCAGGCCGAGCTTGGCCAGTTCCTTCCGCAGCTCCGCGATGTTCTTCTCGTCCTCCTTCTCCAGGGCAGCGGCCCGCGCCTTGAACAGCGCGTTCGCGCCGGGCGGCAGGTTCGGCATGTCCTCGACCCAGCGCTTGTACTCGTCCCGGTAGGGGTCTCCGCCGGGCATCCATGGATAGCCGTGGGCCTGGAAGCCCTCCGCGAGCTGCGCGATCGTCGGCAGGTCCGCGCCCTCGTTCTTGCTCTCCACGGCCAGTTCCTCGCCGCGTCTGCCGAGCACCACCAGCCGCTTGCCGTCGGCGAACACCGCGCCGACCGCGGTCCGGGGAACGGTCTGGCGGGAGTCGCCGCGGGCCGTCCTGATCTGGTCGTTCTCGATGGTGACGGTCACATAGCCGTACTCGGCCAGGAACACGATGACGCCGCCGGCCACCGCCCCGATCGCCAGGCTCACCAGCGTCGCCGCCGGTTCGGGCGCCCCGTTGATGATCTTGACCGGGCCCTCCCACGGAACCCATGACCAGGAGGCCGACCAGTTGGCCAGGAGCTTCAGCAGCCAGCCGGCCAGCGCGCCGAGGGCGGGGAACCCCACGGCCACCACGATGCGGTTCGAGGTCTTCTGCCGGACCACGGTCTTGAACTTCCTTGTGGACATGTCGATGCGCCTTTCCTCATGGATCGGGTCGGGAAGGTGGAGGGTGGAGGGTGGAAGGTGTACGGACGCGGGCTACGGGCGCGGGCGCCACGGGGGCGCCGACAGCGTGGCCCAGGCGCGCAGCAGCCACTCCAGCGGCCCGTAGGCGTGGCGCCGCAGCCACCACCGGCTGGCCGCCGCCTGCGCCGCGAACAGGGCCAGGGCGATTCCCGCGACCCCGGCGGGCGGGACGCGGCCGATCAGGGCGGCCCCGAAGCCCGTGAACAGCAGGGCGCCGACCAGAGACTGTCCGAGATAGTTGGTGAGCGACATCCGGCCCGCCGGGGCGAGCGCCGCGATCACCGCCCGGCCGCGACGGCCGCCTGCGAGCCGGAGCACCGTCGCCGCGTAGGCGGCGGCGAGCAGCGGTGCGGTGAGCACGTCGAGGCCCATGGCGCCCGCCTGGTAGGCGGGGTGGTTCAGGTTCACGGCCGCGTACACGACGCCGCCCAGCAGGCCGGCCGTGAAGCCGGTCCACTGGAGCCGCCGCAGGAACCGCTGGTGCGCGCCGGTGTCCGCGAGGGCCCGGCGGCGTCCGGCCGCCAGTCCCAGCAGGAAGGCGGCGAGCGCGGACGGGGCCTGGAAGAAGATCAGCAGGAAGGCCATGTCCGGCAGCTGGTCGAGGTGGGCGCCGATGACCGCGGCCGGTCCGCCGCGCAGCGCGTCGGTCGCCTGGGCGGCGGCGGTCGCCGTGGAGGGCGGGATCACGCCGTCCGCACCCGACTGCCAGGCGGCGAGCGCGAGGAGCCCGTATCCGACGGCAGTGATCACGAGGAGTGCCACCGCGACGCGTACGGCGGTGCGGGGCCGGAGGCGGCGCAGCGCGAGCAGGATCAGGCCGAGCACGGCGTACAGGGTGAGGATGTCGCCGGGGAAGAGGACGACGGCGTGCACGGCGCCGATCACGAACAGCCCGGTCAGGCGGCGCAGGAAGCGCGGTGTGAAGCGGTCGCCGCGCCGCCCGGCCGAGTCGATCTGCAGCGTGAAGCTGTAGCCGAACAGGAACGAGAACAGCAGGAAGAACTTCGCCTCGAAGAGCACCGCCACCACCCAGCGGGCGGCCTCGCTCAGCGGGCCGCCGAGGCCCGGGTCCTCCAGGCCGGTGCCGTGGTAGGCGGAGGCCATATAGGTGATGTTGACCATGAGGATGCCGAACAGCGCGAAGCCGCGCAGCGCGTCCACCTGCGCCAGCCGGGCCCCGCCGCTCCGCTCCCGCTCCCCTGCCCCTGCCCCTGACGCCGCCCCTCCCGCCGCCTCGGGGGACGGCGGCGCATGACTGTCCGCGTACGGTCGGGCACTCATGATGACTCCTATAAACTATCGATCCACAAACGATCGTTTCTTATACGAGCGTACTATGATCGTCGGAGGGTTGCGATGCGGCGGCCCGCACGGAGAGGGAGAGCGGCATGAGCGACAACGGCACCCCCCGGCCGCACCGGGGAATCCCCGAAGGGGCCGAGCGCCAGGTGGCCGCCCTGTACTGGGAGGCGTTCGGCCGCAAGCTCGGCGGCGCGCTCGGGCCGCCCGCCAAGGGCCGGGCGTTCCTCGCCGCCCATCTGCACCGCGACCGGGGCGTCACGGCGCTCGACGGCGCGGGCCGCGTGGTGGGCGTCGCCGGCTACCACCTCGCGGGCCGCGCCCTGATGGGCGGCTCGGCCCGTGACGTGCTGTCCGCGTACGGCCCGCTGCGAGGCGTCCCCCGGCTCGCCCTCCTCGCCCTGCTCACCCGCAGGCCCGCCGAGGGGGAGCTCGTGATGGACGGGATCTGTGTGGCGGCGGAGCGCCGCGGGGCGGGGATCGGGAGCCTGCTGCTGCGCGAGATCGCCGCCGTGGCCGCCGAGAACTCCTGCTCCCGGATCCGGCTCGACGTCATCGACCTCAACCCGCGCGCCAAGGCGCTGTACGAGCGCCACGGGTTCAGCGTCACGCGTACCCAGAACACCCCGCTCCTGAGGTCGTTGATGGGCTTCGGCGCCGCCGACACCATGCACCGCCCCGTCACCCTGGACGACTTGGGCGAGCAAGACCTCCGATGACTCCGCGCGCCCGGCCACACCGCCCCGCGGGAAGCCCCCCTCCACGCGGGCGCCGCGCCCGCACCGGCCCACCCTCCGGGACCGGGTTCCGCCGCGGCTCTTGAGGACGGTGCCGGACCGGCCTACCGTTTGAGGCCAAACAATGAGCCTCGACCGCAGCCGGGAGCCCGGATGACCAAGCCCCACCCCCGTATGACGCTCGTACTGACCGAGAACTGGACCATGACCGGCGGCCGCTGCGACACGGACGCCCTGGTGCGCTGGGCCCGCGAGGCGGAGGACGCCGGGTTCGACTCGGTCATGCTCAGCGAGCACATCGTGCTCGGTCCGGACGCGTGCGCCGAGGGGCCGATGCCCAACCCGCGCGAGTACGCCCTGCCGGGCAACCAGACCCCGGACACCCCGTGGCCCAGCTCCGTCGTCCTGCTCGCCGCCATGGCCGCCGTCACCGAGCGGATCCGACTCGCCGCCGCGGCCGTGCTGGCGCCGCTGCGCCACCCGCTGCTGCTGGCCAAGGAGCTGGCCACGCTCGACCTGCTGAGCAAGGGGCGGCTGGTGGTGCTCCCGACGGTGAGCTGGAGCGAGGACGAGTACGCCGCGCTCCAGGTCCCCTTCGCCCGGCGCGGCAGGCTGCTCGACGAGCACCTCGCCGCCTGGAAGCTGCTCTGGGAGCCCGGCCCCGCCGCCTTCGAGGGCGAGCACTACCGCTTCCGCGACGCCTACTTGGAGCCGAAGCCGTACCGGGCGGGCGGCCCCGAGCTGTGGTTCGGCGGCCAGACGCTGCACGCCGCGGTACTGCGCCGGCTCGTGGCGTACGGGCACGGCTTCAACCCGCTGGGCCGCCCCGCGCCGGGCGAGCTGGAGAAGCTGCGCGCGGCGATGGCGGAGGCCGGGCGCGACATGTCGGAGCTGGAGATGATCGGCGGCACGCGCGCCGTCTTCCCCGACGACACGTCGGTGGCCGATCTCGACCGGGCGCTGGAGGCCGTGCCGGAGCAGATGGAGCAGGGCTTCACGACGTTCTGCATCAAGCCGTCGCAGTTCACGGACGATCCGGACGGCGTCGGGGACTTCTGCCGCGACGTGATGCGGCGGGTGGAGCGGCTCGCCGGGTGACGCGGTAGCCGTACGTACGGGCGGGGCGCGGCGCGTACGGGCGCGGGGCACGCGGCCCGTTCCGGAGGCGGCCGGGAATTCGCGCAGGACCCTTGCGCCGGGGACAGCCACCAGGCATATGTTTGGGTCCAAACGAACTGGAGGGAGGTCATCCATGCCCCAGCCTGCCGACCTCGTGCTGGTCAACGGCACGGTCCTGACCGTCGACGCCGCCTTCCGCGCCACGCAGGCCGTCGCCGTGCGCGACGGCCTGATCGCGGCGACCGGCGACGACAGCGAGATCCGCGCGCTCGTCGGGCCCGGCACCGAGGTCATCGACCTCGAAGGGCGCACCGCACTCCCCGGCATCAACGACTCGCATCTGCACGCCGCCGCCTTCGGCGCCACCCGGCCGCCGCTCGCCCTCGACGTGGCATCGCCCACCGTGTCCTCGATCGCCGACATCCGCGAGGCCGTACGCCGCAAGGCAGGACAACTCCCGCCCGGCGACTGGATATTCGGCAACGGCTGGGACGTCGGCTATCTGAAGGAGTGCCTCGCGGAGCCGGGCCGCACCCCGCGCCGCCAGGACCTGGACGAGGTGTCACGGGACCACCCGGTGCTCCTGTACGAGTTCTCCGGGCACACCGCCTGGCTCAACTCCCGTGCCCTGGAGGCCGCGAACATCACCGGCGCCACCGAGCCGCCGCCCGGCGGCATCATCGAGACCGACGCCGACGGCGCCCCCACGGGCCTCCTGCGCGAGGGCGCGCTGGACCTGGTGAACTCCGCGGTCCCGCTGATGGACGACGCCGCCCGCGAGGCCGCCATCCGCTCCGCCGTCGCCGTCTGCCACTCCGAGGGCATCACCAGCTTCACCGAGCCGGGCCTCGGCCCCGGCGGCACCTCGCTCTTCCTCGGCGTCGCCGACACGGAGACGCTCCAGATGTACGCGCGCCTGGAGGCGGCCGGCGAACTCCGGGCGCGCGTCAGCGTGCTGCTGCTCCCCCTGGAGATGGGCGGCGCGGCCCGGCGCCTGCCCGAGCGGATGGCCCGGCTGGAGGGGCTGTGCGCGGAGGCCGATCCGCGGCGGCTGCGCGTCCTCGGCGTCAAGCTGTTCGCCGACGGCATCCCGCCGAGCCGCACCGCGTGGATGCACGAGGAGTACGTGGGCGGCGGGTACGGCAGCCTCTGCCTGCACGGCCACACCCACACGCAGCGCGTCGAGGAACTGGACGCCATCGTGCGGTACGCGCACACGGCGGGCCACCAGCTCGGCGTGCACATCACCGGGGACCACGGCATCGACGCGGTCGTCGACGCCTTCGAGGCGGCGCAGACCGGCGTCCCCCGCCCCGACGCGCGCCACTACGTCATCCACGGCGACTTCGCCTCGCCGCGCTCCCTCGCCACGCTCTCCCGGCACGGCTGGGGCATCAATATGAACCCCGGCGTCAAGGACGCCATCGCCGACCTGATGGACGGGATCGTGGGGCCCGAGCGCTCCGCGTACCAGTGGCCCGTACGCAGCGCCTCCGAGGCCGGCATCCCGGTCACCGCCAGCTCGGACGCGCCCATCACCTACCCCGACTGGCGCCGGGGCGTGGCGTCGATGATGCTGCGGGAGTCGAAGGCCAGCGGCCGGCGCAGCGGCCCCGAGCAGTGCGTCGATCTGGAGACCGCGATCCGCGCGTACACCTCGAACGCCGCGTGGCAGGACTTCGCGGAGGACTGGAAGGGGACGCTGGAGGCGGGCAAGGCGGCCGACATCTGCGTGGTGGACGGCGATCTCGCGCACGCGGACCCGCACGAGATCGCGGCGATGCCGGTGGCGATGACCGTCTTCGACGGAGAGATCGTCCATGATGCCCGCTGACCCGACGCCCGACGGCACGACGCCCGGTGCGGGGCCGCCGCGGCCCTTCCAGCGCGGCCCGCTCGCGCGGCGGTTCGCCCGCTGGGCCGTCGCCCTCTCCCCGCGGCGCAAGTGGGCGCTCTTCGGCTCCTGGTTCGCGCTCGACGGCCTGGTGGCGCTGGCGCCGCCCGTGTACTGGGCCGCGGGCGACCCCGCGCTCCAGGGCGGAATCCCGCTGTCCTTCTGGTACTTCATCGCCATCGGCGCGCACGTATCGGCCGGCGTCATCGCCCTGTACTGCGTCGAGGCGGCCCGCGGCGAGATCGACTGACCGCGGCGCCGACGGCCACCGCGCCGATCACGACGACGACACGGCGACGTCGAAAGACGGCGCCGACGACCGACACCTCCTCGGACCTGAGAGGGGTTCGCCCCCAGTGAATGTGTTCCTCGGCTACAGCATGGTGGTGCTCTTCTTCGCCGGAGTGCTCCTCACGCTGTACATGCACCGCCGGCGCGACGCCGACTTCACCGACTACGCCGTGGGCGGGCGCAGCTTCGGCAGCGGCTACCAGACCATGTCGGTCCTCAACACCTGGTTCCCCGGCTCGGTCTTCATCGCCGACTCCGGGCTCGCGGCGCGCAGCGGCGTGATCGGCTTCCATCTGCTGGTCTACGGGCTGTTCGCCTATCTGCTGATGTATCTGATGTCCCGGCGGGTGTGGATGTGGGGCGAGACGAACGGGCTGCGCACCCAGTCCGACCTGTTCGGGCTGCGCTACGGCGGAACGGCCTCGCGCACCGTGCCCGCGCTCATCCAGGTGCTCGTCAACTTCCCGATGACCGTGCTCGGGATGCAGGCGATGGGGCTGATCTTCTACTACATCTCCTTCGGGCACCTCAGCTACTCGCAGTCGGTGCTCGCGGGCGTGCTGGTCCTCGTGGCGCGCCAGTTCTGGACGGTGCGCATGGGCATGCGCGGCGTGGTCGTCACGGACTTCTACCAGGGCATGATCGCGTACGTCTTCGGCTCGGCCCTGCTGGTGGGGCTCATCGTCTATCTGGTCGTGAACGGGCACGGGTTCGCGGCGCTGCCCGTCGAGCGGCTGTCACTGCCCATGGACGGCGGCGGCACGGGCGGGCTCTACCTCTTCGCGCTGACCTTCACCGGCGCGGTGGGCGGCTGGTGCCTGTCGGGGATGTTCGTGCGGCTCTTCACCGCGGACGGGGTGCGGAGCGTCAAGCGGTCCGCGGTCTTCGTCATGCCCGCCTCGCTGGTCTTCGCCGGGCTGCTGCTGACCGCCGCCCTGCTGTCCGGGACGCTGCCCGGCGTCTCCGACAACCCCGACCGCGCCCTGTTCACACTGGCCCAGCACATCGGCGGGCCGTGGATCATCATCGCGATCGCCCTGTGCGTCCTGGCCGCGCAGATCGGCATGGCCGACGGGGTGCTCCAGTCCGTGGGAACGCTGATCTCCAACGACCTGGTGGCGGTGTACCGGCCGATGAACGACAAGGGGCGGCTGCTGGCGGCGAAGATCTCCATCGCCGTCTACACGGTGGCCTCCGCGCTGGTCGCCAACATCGGGCTCAGCAACCTCATCACGCTGTCGATCATGGCGTACCAGGGGGTGGTGCAGCTCGCCGTGCCGCAGTTCCTGGGCCTCTTCTGGAAGCGCGGCAACCGGATCGGCGCGGTCGCCGGGACCGTGGCCGGCTTCTGCACCGCGGCCGGGCTCTCGGCGGCCTACCCCACCTCCATCCCGTGGCTGGACGGCCTCACCTCGGGGGTCGTGGGCATGGCCCTGAACCTGGCGATCTACGTCGGCTGCGCGTATCTCTTCCCGCAGAGCGCGGCGGAGGGGAAGCGGGTCTCCGAGCTGTTCGCCGCCACGTCCGCCGTGAAGGCGCCGGCCGCGCCCGGTCCGGCCGCGGCGGCCCCGCCCGGACCGGCGCGGGCCTGAACCACGGGTACGCCCCCGCCGACCACTCGAAGCGGTCGGCGGGGGCGTACCCGTGGTGTCTCAGGATCGGCGGGGCGGGCGGATGCCGCGGTATTCCCAGTCGCCGCCGAACGCCGTGGAGAGGACCTCCTCCGAGGCCGTCGGCTGCGCCCCGCAGTCGTCCCGTACGGGCACGGGCCCCGGCACGATGCGGTTGGTCAGCCGCCCCAGCCCCTCCGCCTCGACCTCCACGACGTCGCCCGGCTCCACGGGGCGCGAGTTCGCCGGGGTGCCCGTGAGGAGGACGTCGCCGGGCACGAGGGTGATGGTCCGGGCGATGTCGGCGACCAGGTAGTGCATGTCCCAGGTCATCTCGTCGGTCGAGCCGTCCTGCACCAGCTTCCCGTTGACGTACGTACGCAGGTACTTGCCGTGGAAGTCCCACCCCGTGACCAGTCCGGGGCCGAGCGGGCAGAGCGTGTCGGAGCCCTTGACCCGCAGCATGGAACCGGCGTCCGTGTCGCGGAAGTCGTGCAGGCCGTAGTCGTTCGCGACGGTGTACCCGGCGATGTACTCCCCCGCGTCGCGCGGCGCGACGTTGCGGCACACGCGGCCGATGACCAGCGCGATCTCGCCCTCGTAGTTGAGGTACCGGCAGCCCTCGGGGCGCACCACCGCGCCGCCGTGCGCGTTGAGGGCGGAGACGGGCTTGTGGAAGTACGTGGGGGCGGGCGGCAGCGAGGTCTGGAACTCCGCCACCCTGCTGCGGTGGTTGAGGTGCACCGCGATCACCTTCGACGGCTCCGCGGGCGGCAGGTGGTGCGCGTCGGCGGCCCGCACGCGGCGGCCGTCGCCCGCCACGAGTTCGTCGCCCTCCCGCCGCACGTGGACGGCGGCGCCGTCGAGCAGGATGCGGCGGTACTCCCGTGTGTCGCTCATCTCGGTTGGTCCTCCTCGGAGTTGCGGACAGCTCAAGGGGGCGCCCCGCGGAGCGCCCCCGGAAAGACGGGCGGCCTGCCGGGCCGGTTACGCGGCCCAGCCCGCCGCCGGGCGGTCGAACCACAGGTGGACCTGGCCCGTGCCGATCGAGTTCTCGTACGCGCTGTAGGCGCGGCCGGGCGCGGTCAGCCGCTCCTCGCCCAGGGCGCCGGCCATCATCAGGTAGTGGCCGAAGCCCGCCTCGGGCTTGTGGGCGGCGAACTGGGGCATGGTGCGCAGCACGCGCGCGTGGTCGCCGCGCAGCAGCCAGTCGATGCGCTCCTCGTCGGCGGCGCGCGCCTCGGGGGTGCGCAGGTGCACGGGGTCGCTCGCCTCGTGGTCGCGGAGTTCGCGCAGCGGCCAGAAGGTGTGGGAGAGCGCCCCGGAGGCGATCAGCAGCACTCTGCGGCCGGGCAGCGCGGCGATCCCGTCGGCGAGCGCGCGGCCGAGCCGGAGGTGGTCCTCGGCGTCCCCGGTCTGGCACACGCCGATCGACATCCACCGCTTGTCGGGCAGGCCCCGGCCCAGATACGTCCACAGGTTGACGGTGGCGTAGTGGATCGGCAGGCACGGGTCGTCGATCGGGGTGATCCAGGTGCCGTGCCGCCCCGCGAACCCGGCGGCGGACCGGGCGAGTTCGGGGTCGCCGGGGAAGTCGTAGGGCATGCGGCACATGCCGCGCGGCAGCTCCTCGGAGGTGAACAGCCCGGCCCTGCGGGACTGCGCGGCGACGACGAACTCGACGGTGGTCGCCCAGTGCGAGTCCAGGACGACGACGGTGTCGTAGTCGAGCTCCTCGAAGACGTCCCGGCGCAGCCTGCGCAGCCCCGGCACGAGGCTGACCTCGCGGCCGCCGTTGAGCTCCCGGCGGCCCGCTTCGGGCAGGACGATGGTGGGGACGTGGGCGAGGAGGCCGGCCCCGACGATCTCACCCATGGCGCTGCCACCCCTTCGGCGCGGTGACGGTGTTCTTGATGTCGCAGTAGAAGTCGAAGCTCCAGTCGCCGCCCTCACGGCCCATGCCGGACTCGCGGGCGCCGCCGAAGGGCGCGGCGAGGTCGCGTACGAAGAAGCAGTTGGTCCAGACCGTACCGGCGACGAGGCGGGCCGTGACGCGGGCCGCGCGCTCGCGGTCGCCGGTGGCGAGGGTGGCTGCCAGCCCGAAGCGGGTGTCGTTGGCCAGGGCCACCGCCTCGTCCTCGTCCGCGAAGCTCTGGAGGGTGAGCACGGGGCCGAAGACCTCCTCCTGCACGATCTCCGAGTCCTGCGCGACATCGGTCAGCAGCGTCGGCCGGTAGTACGCGCCGCCGGTCCGCTCGGACAGTTCGGTGTGCGGTCCGCCGCCGAGGAGCGCGGTGGCGCCGGCCGCCAGCGCCCGCTGTACGAACCCGTCGACCCGCTCCAGGTGGCGGGGGTGGATGGTGGGGCCGATGCCGGTGGACTCCTCGCGCGGGTCGCCCTGGACGAGGGCGCGGGCCCGGTCCAGGAAGCGTTCGAGGAAGGCGTCGCGCACGGACTCCTCGACGAGCAGCCGGGTCGCGGCCAGGCAGACCTGGCCCGCGTTGTCGTACTGCTCGACGGCGAGGTCGGCGGCGAGGTCGAGGTCGGCGTCGGCGAAGACGAGCAGCGGGGACTTGCCGCCGAGTTCGAAGCTGGTGGGCACCAGGTGCTCGGCCGCCGCGCGGGCGATCCGCCGCGCCGTGGGCACGGAGCCGGTGAAGCTGACGCGGCGCACGCCCGCGTCGGCCACGAGGGGCGCGCCGGCCTCGTCCCCGTACCCCTGGAGGACGTTGAAGACCCCTGGCGGCAGCCCGGCCTCGGCGGTGATGTCGGCGAAGAGCGAGGCGGTGAGCGGGGTCCACTCGGCGGGCTTGAGGACGACCGGGTCGCCGGCGGCCAGCGCGGGGCCGATCTTCCAGGTGGCCAGCATCAGCGGCGCGTTCCACGGTGTGATGAGCGCGGCGGGCCCGGCCGGGTCCCAGGTCACGTGGTTGGTGTGGCCGCGGGTGGCGAAGTCGTCGTGGCCGAGGGCGAGCAGGCGGTCGGCGAAGAACCGGAGGTTGTGCGCGGCGCGGGGCATGACGCCGCGCCGGTGGGAGCGGAGCAGGGCGCCGTTGTCGGCCGTCTCGACGGCGGCGAGGTCCTCCAGGCGCGCTTCGACGCCGTCGGCGATGGCGTGCAGCAGCCGGGCGCGTTCGCTCGGCGGCGTCGCGGCCCAGGCGGGGAAGGCGGCGCGGGCGGCGGCGACGGCGGCCCGCGCCTCGTCGGCGCCGCCTCGGGCGATCTCGGCGAGCGGCGTGCCGTCGATGGGCGAGCGGTCGGTGAACGCGGCGGCGGAGCCGAGGCGTTCACCGCCGATCCAGTGGCGGGTGTCGACGGTGACCCCGGCCACCGTGGCGGTGGCCGGGCGGTCCCGGTGCTCCGACGGCGCCGGGGCCGCCTGACGCGCCGGGGGCCCTGGTGCGGGCGCGGGGGGAGCCATCGCAGCCTCCGATTTTCCTTGGGGACCAAATCGTTTGAGCCCAAACAAAATAAGCGACCCGTTCGGGGCGGTCAACCCTCTTCCCCGGCGGCGGCTCGCGACTATCATTTGGCCCCAAACATCATGCCGGGGGCGCACGCGCCCGGCGCACAGGACGCAGCGGACACGGGAGCGACGGGAGAGATCGCCTATGCCGGACAGCGACCAGCGACGTGAAGAGAAGGGCGACGAGGAGCGCGAGGGCGGGCACGCCAGCGACCACGACGCGTGGCTGCGGCGGGCGGAGCGGTGGACGCCGCCCACCCGCCACCGCCTCGCGGGCAAGGACGAGGACGGCTCGGGCGCGTCCTTCCGCGTCGTCTCCCCGCGCGACGGCGGCGAACTGGCGGTCGTCGCGGACGCCGGGGAGCGGGAGGTCGGCCGCGCGGTGGACGCCGCCCGCCGCGCCTTCGACACCGGCCCCTGGCCCCGGCTGGCCCCGGCCGACCGCGGCCGCGCCCTGCTCCGCCTCGCCGACCTGCTCGAAGAGCACCGGACGGAACTCGCCCTGGCCGTCAGCCTGGAGAACGGCAAGCCGGTCACCGAGGCGTACGGGATCGAACTGCGCGCCGTCATCGCCACGTTCCGCTGGTACGGGCAGCTCGCGGACAAGCTGCGCGACGAGTCCCCGCACACGGACCCCGGCGCACTCGCGCTCGTCACCCGCGAGCCCTCCGGCGTCGTCGGCGCGGTCGTCCCCTGGAACTTCCCGCTCTCACTCGCCGCCTGGAAGCTCGCCCCCGCCCTCGCCGCCGGCTGCACGGCCGTACTCAAGCCGTCCGAGCTGACGCCGCTGTCCGCGCTGCTCCTCGGCCGGCTCGCCGACGAGTCGGGGCTGCCGCCGGGGGTGCTCAACGTCGTCGCGGGCGACGGCCCCACGGCGGGGCGCGCGCTCGGCCTGCACCCGGACGTGGACGTCCTCGCCTTCACCGGATCGACGGCCGTGGGGCGCCATTTCCTGCGCTACGCCGCCGACTCCAACCTCAAACGCGTCTGGCTCGAACTGGGCGGAAAATCGCCGAACATCGTGCTGCCCGACGCGCCCGACCTGCGGGCCGCCGCCGCCACGGCGGCCTGGGGGATCTTCTTCAACCAAGGCGAGATGTGCACGGCCCCCTCCCGGCTGCTGGTGCACTCCTCGATCGCGGAACAGGTCGTGGACACGGTGGTCGAGCGCGCCCGCGCGCTGCGCGTCGGGGACCCGCTGGACCCGGCGACGGAGATGGGCGCGGTGGCGGGCGAGGCGCGGGCCGAGGCGGTGCTCGGGCACGTACGGGCCGGGCGGGAGGCGGGCGGCAGGCTGCGCACCGGCGGCGTCCGCCTGGAGCGCGTACCGGGCGGCAGCTATCTGGCGCCGACGGTCTTCGACCGGGTGACGCCCGGCATGCGCCTCGCGCGGGAGGAGATCTTCGGCCCGGTGCTGTCCGTGCTCGCCTTCGACACGGAGGACGAGGCGGTGGCGCTGGCCAACGACACCGAGTACGGCCTCGCCGCGGGGGTGTGGACCGCGGACCTGGGCACCGCCCACCGCCTCTCGCGCGCCCTGCGCGCGGGCACGGTCTGGGTCAACTGCTATGAGGAGGGCGACCTTTCGGTGCCCTTCGGCGGCTACAAGCAGTCGGGCAACGGGCGGGACAAGTCCGTGCACGCGCTGGAGAAGTACACCGAGCTCAAGACCACGTGGATCCAGTGGTGACCGCCGCGCACGACGGCGCCGCGCACCGCGGCAGCCCCCTCCGCCCTCTCATCGCGCTCCCCCAGCGCTTCTCCGCCACGGCGTCGGCGCTGCGCTACGAAGCCGTGGTGACCGCGCGGGCGCTGTCGGCGGCCGTGCTGCGCGCGGGCGGCGAGCCGTTCATGATGCATCCGGGCCCGCCGCGGGAGGCGGCCGGGCGGCTGGCCCGCTGCGACGGCGTGCTGCTGCCGGGCGGCGGCGATGTGGCGCCGCACCTGTACGACAGCGGCGCCGAGGTGCACGACCGGGTCTACGACGTCGACGCGGAGCAGGACGCGTTCGACGTCGCCGTCGCGCGCCACGCCCTGTCGAGCGGGCTGCCGCTGCTGGCCATATGCCGCGGGCTCCAGGTCGTCAACGTCGCGCTGGGCGGAACGCTTCGCCAGGACATGGGCGGCGAACGGGCCGACCACCGGCACCGCGTTCACCGCGTCGCGCTCGCGGCGGGCTCGGCGGTCGCCGCCGCGATGGACCCGGCGGCGGGCGCGGGAAGCGGCCGGGAAGTGGAGGTGTCGTGCTACCACCACCAGTGCGCGGACCGGCTGGGCGAGGGCCTCTCGGTCACCGGCCGCGCCGAGGACGGCACCGTCGAGGCCCTCGAACTGCCGGGCCGCCGCGCCTGGTTCGCGGCGGTCCAGTGGCACCCCGAGGACACGGCCCTCACGGACCCCGCCCAGCAGGGCCTGTTCGACGCCCTCATCGACGCGTGCGGCGACCGCCTGCCGTCCAGCGCCGCCGCCGGGAGGCTGCCCTGACGGGCGGGCGGGGCCCGGACCGTGGGTCAGGATCAGGCGGCGGGTCGAGCTCGGGCAGCGGGCCGGGCCCGGACGGCGGGCCGGGCTCAGGCGGCGGGCCGGACCTAGGCCGCGGGCCGGACCCAGGCCGCGAGTCGGGCTCAGGCGGCGCGTTGGGCCCAGACGGCGGGTCGAGCTCAAGCTGCGGGCCGGGCGCCATCGGCGGGTCGCGCGCGGAACCGACGAATCGCTCAGCTCCGCGAGGGGCGCCGGCCGCTGCGCCGCGGGCGCGGGTCGGCTCCGTCGAGGAGGGCGAGGCGCCGCTCCTCCCCGTGCTCCTCCGTCTGCGTGACGATCTTCCGCAGCAGGTCGGCCAGCGTCCCGCACTCCTTGTCGGTCAGCCGCTCGGCGACGAAGACCTCCTCCGCGTTGAAGGCGGGGAAGACCTCGGCCATCAGCTCCTCACCCTTGTCCGTCAGCCGCAGCAGCACCAGGCGGCCGTCGGTGGGGTGGTCGCCGCGTTCGAGCAGGCCGCGGTTCTGGAGGGTGCGGGAGACGCCTGTCAGGGTGCCCTTGGAGATGCCCGCCTCCTCCGCCACGTGGCGGGTCTCCATCTCGCCCCAGATCCATACGACCCACAGCACGACGAACGAGGTCCAGGTCAGTTCGGCCCCGCGCAGCACGGAGTTCTCGAAGTGCTGGCGCACCGCCGCGGCGGCGCGGTAGATGTTCGCCACCGCGACCATCTGCTCGTGCCGGATCGGCGTGTCGCCCAGCTTGGCCTGTACGGCCTTCTCGGTCTCCCGGATCGAACGGTCCACCGTCACGTCGTGTTCTCCCGCATCTCTCGCCGCCTCCCGCGAACCCTGCCGGGCCCCTGGCACATCACCGCCGGGTTGCGTCCGCTCCTGTACGACCGTTGCCGTTCGCGACCCTTACGGACTCAAACGATAACCCGCGCCGCTCCCGCGGTCCCGTTCTCCCCTCTCTGTCCGGATCCGCCTCCTTCGCCCCGCCCCGGCGCATTCGCCGGACCGCCCCTGAACCACCATCTCGCGAAAGGGAGTTGCCCCCTATGGACCAGCACACCGAGGCCCGGCCGCCCGTCCTGCTCGTGGCCGGGGCCAGCAGCGGGATCGGCGCGGCCGTCGCCGCGCGCGGCACGGCGGACGGGGCCCGCGTCGCGGTGTGCGCCCGGCGCGCCGACGCGCTGCGCGAGGTCGCGGACGCGTGCGGCGCGACGCCGTACGTCGCCGACGTGACCGTACGGAGCGAGGTCGACCGGCTGGTCGCGGACGTGGTGCGCGACCACGGCCGGCTGGACGGCGTGGTCGCCAACGCCGGGACCATCCGCCCCGGCGGGCTGCTCGAACTCGGCGACGAGGACTGGGACGCCACGCTGCGCACCAACCTCACCGCCGTCTTCCTGCTGGCCCGCGCGGCCCTCCCGCATCTCGTCGCCGCGCGCGGCGCGTTCGTCACGGTGGGCTCGGTCGCCGGGCTGCGCGCCGCCACGGGCGCGGGCGCGTACGCCGCGTCGAAGGCGGGCGCCGCCATGCTGACGAGCGTCATCGCCGCGGAGTTCGGCCCCCAAGGGGTGCGCGCCAACACGGTCTGTCCAGGGTGGACGCGCACGGAGATGGCCGACGAGGAGATGCGGGAGTTCGCCGGCGACGGGACCCCCTTGGACGCGGCGTACGCGCGGGCCACGGCGCTGGTGCCGCAGCGGCGCGCGGCGGCGGCCGAGGAGATCGCGGACGCCGTGCTGTGGCTCCTCGGGCCGCGCTCGTCGTACGTCAACGGGGCGACGCTGGCCGTGGACGGCGGCCTGACCATGGTGGACGCGGGGCGCGTGCCGTTCGACTTCACGCTCGCGCCGCGGTGACCGCCGGGGACACGGACGTACGGACACGGACGTACGGACACGGACGTACGGGCCCGCGATGGCCCCGGCGGCCGGGCGGGGCGCTACTCGCCCCCGCCCCGCTCCAGCAGCGTCCCCCCGTTCCAGCACACCCCGACCTGGCGGTAGTAGGCCCCGATCGGTTCCTCGACGGTGAGGGCGGCCAGCTCCTCGGAGGGCGACTCGAAGAGTTCCAGGTCGGCGTCGGCCGCCCACGCCTGGCCGCCCTCGAAGGAGGCGGCGCCGCTCTCGACGAGTTCGTCGAGGGCGAGCCCCGTCCCGTCGATCGAGGGCATCCAGCGGTGGTGGGCCATCGGGTGGCCGTTCACGAAGCCGCCCGTCTCCGACGGCTCGCGCAGCGTGGCGACGGCCTGCGCCAGCCGCCGGTCGCCCGCCGCGAGCGTCGCGCCGAAGACGGCCCCGGCCTCGATGCGGGGCGCGGGCCCGTACGGATGGGGCCTGGTCAGGTGGATGGAGCCGAGTTTCTTCGGGTAGCCCTGGTGGATTCCGCGGGCGAGGGCGAAGTCCTTGTCGACCCAGATGTGGACGCAGCGCGAGTAGGTGCGGCCGCGGTAGCCGCAGCGTACGACCGCGAAGCACTCCTTGTACTGGCCGCGCACCGGGTCGAGCAGTTCTTCCTTACCGGCGCCGCAGGACTGCCAGTCGGCCCAGATCAGCGCGACAGCGCCGGGGTCCTCGGCCGCCGGTTCGAGCGGCGCGGGCAGGAGTTCGCGGACCCGCGCGGGGTCGGTGCGGTATTCGATGGTGAGCAGGTCGCCCGAGTAGTACCAGGGCGGGGCCGGGATCAGCGACGCCCGCCCCGTGGCGGTCTTGGGCGGAAAGAATCCTCGGACGGTCGGCACGGTGGGCACAGCGGACTCCTGGAGTTCCTCGCCGGACGTATCGTTTGGGTCCGTACGTTATGACCTCGGCTGCGGCTTGTCACGGGCGGGCTGCCATCGCCGCCGATTCGCCGCACCCCCTTGCGCGGCACCCACGCCCTTCATATTGTTCGACCCCAAACGATCCATCGCGACGCCCCCACCACCCCCACCGATCCCACCGATTTCCCGAGTGAACCCGCCAACACGCCCCGCAGGAAGGCTGGACAGGGTGAGCGAAGAGAGCCCCGCACACGACGACCGGGCCCGCCGGGCCGTCACGGCGCTGCGCGCCCAGAACATCGACGTGGTGCGCGTCGTCTACCCCGATCTGCTGGGCGCCGACCGCGCCCGCGACGTCCTCGTCGACCACCTGCCGGCCGCCGTGCGCAGCGGCCTGACGTTCTGCCGCGCCGTCTATCACACCAGCCCCCAGAGCGACGTCGTCCCCATGCCGGGGGGCCTGTCGGCAGGGATGCCGGACATCTCGGTCCGGCCCGACCTCGACACCCTGCACCCACTGCCCTGGGAGCCCGGCGTCGCCTGGTGCCTGGGCGACGCCCTCGACCCGGCGACCGGCGGAGCGGCTGTCGAATCCCCCCGCGACCTGCTGCGCGGCGTGCTGGAGCGGTGCGGCGCGGAGCCGCACGCGGTGATCGGCCCCGAGCTGGAGTACTACCTGTGCGAGCGGGACGAGCGCTCGGCCACCGGCTGGTCGCCGTACGGGCAGGCCCCCGGCAACGTCTACAGCGCGGGGCTGCGCGGCGACCCCGACGGCCATCTGCTGCGCACCCTGCGCCACTTGAAGGAGCTGGAGATCGGCGCGACGGCCGGGAACCGCGAGTTCGGCAGCGGCCAGTTCGAGATCAACCTCGACCACTCGCCGGCCCTGGACGCCGCCGACCGCGCCTTCCGCTTCAAATCGGCGGTCAAGGAGATCGCGCGCACGGAGGGGCGGCTGGCGACCTTCATGGCCAGGCCCTTCAACGAGGAGGGCGGTTCCGGCTTCCATCTGCACCTGTCGATGGTGGACGCGGACGGCCGCAACGTCTTCGAAGGCCGGGCCGATGACAGCGCCGACGCGCACGGGCTGTCCGCCACCGCGCGGCACGCCATCGCCGGCGTCCTGGCCCACGCGCCCGCGCTCACCGCGCTGCTCAACCCGACCGTCAACTCCTACAAGCGCTTCGGCCCCGACACCCTCGCCCCCTGGCTGGTCGACTGGGGGCTGGACAACCGCAGCGCGATGGTGCGCATACCGCCCGAGCGCGGCGCCGGCACCCGCCTGGAACTGCGCCTCGGCGACGCCACCGCCAACCCCTATCTCGCCGTCGCGGGCGTACTCGCCGCCGTGGGGCTCGGCCTGCGGGAGAAGAAGGAGCCGCCCGAGCCGCTGCGCGGCTACGGCTACCGGGAGGGGACCGCGGCCCGGCTGCCCGGCACGCTCGGCGCGGCGCTGGACGCGCTGGAGGGCGACGCGGACCTGACCGAGGTGCTGGGCGCCGACTTCACCCGCTCGTTCCTCGCGTACAAGCGCAACGAGATCGGCCGGTTCCAGCAGTACGTCACGGACTGGGAGTTCAAGGAGTACGCCTTCCTCCTGTGACGGCACAGCAGCGCGCCCAGCCCGCCCGCACCGAAGGACAGCTCCCATGACCGTCACGTCCACCGCGCCCGAACCGCTCCCCCTCGACGCCGTCGACCTCGCCGACCCCGACAACTTCACCGACGGCGAGCTGCCCTGGCGGATGTTCGACACGCTGCGCCGCGAGGACCCCGTCCACTGGCAGCCGGAGCCCGCGGACGGCAACGGCTTCTGGGCCGTCACCCGGCACGCCGACATCGTGCGCGCCGGCAGCGACCCGGAGACGTTCACCTCCACGCTCTTCACCAACCTCGAAGAGGTCGACGAGGAGCACCGCGCCGCGCGCCGCTCCCTCCTGGAGACCGACGGCCCGCGCCACCGGGCCATGCGGCGGCTGCTCCAGCGGCAGTTCACGCCGCGCGCCGTCGCCGCGTACGAGGTGTTCCTGCGCGGGCTGACCGCGCGGACCCTCGACGCGGCGCTCGCCAAGGGAAGCCGCTTCGACTTCGTACGGGAGATCGCGGCCGACTTCCCCATCAACGTCCTCGCCCGCATGCTCGACGTCCCCGAGCACGACACCCGGCGGCTCATCGACTGGGGCAACCGCATCATCGGCAACACCGACCCCGACTACGCGGACGTCCTGCTCGGCACGGAGGAGAGCGAGCGCTACCGCGACCTGCCGTTCCGCAGCCCGGCGGCGCTGGAGGTCTTCGCGTACGGGCGGGAGCTGGCGGCCCGCCGCCGGGGCGCCGGCGGCGACGACCTGGTGAGCCGGCTGGTCGACGAGCCGCCGTCCGACGGGGTGCCGCTGTCCGCGCGGGACTTCGACAACTACTTCCTGCTGCTGGTCGTCGCGGGCAACGAGACGACCCGGCACGCCATCTCGCTCGCCACGCTCGCCCTGATCGACCACCCGGAGCAGCGGGAACTGCTGCGCCGGGACCCGTCCCTGATGCCGGGCGCGGTGGAGGAGTTCCTGCGCTGGTCCTCCCCCGTCTACCACTTCCGGCGCACCGCGACCCGCGACACCGAGCTGGGCGGCAGGCGGATCGCCGAGGGCGAGAAGGTCGTCCTCTGGTACGCCTCGGGCAATCGCGACGAGGCGGTCTTCGACGCCCCCCACCGCTTCGACGTCACCCGCTCCCCCAACGACCACCTCACCTTCGGCAAGGGCGGCCCGCACTTCTGCCTGGGCGCCTCGCTGGCCCGCCTGGAACTGCGCATCATGTTCGAGGAACTGCTCCCCCGCCTCGCCGACATCCGCCTCACCGCCGAGCCCCGCCGCGTCCGCTCCAACTTCGTCAACGGCCTCAAGGAACTGCCGGTCGAGATCACAGCGGCCTAGCCGTTCCGTCCAGTCCAGTCCAGCCCAGCCCAGCCCCGACTCATCCCGGCCCGGCCCGGCTCATCCCGTCCCTCCCCATCCCGTCCCGGCGGCCTCCTCCAGCCGTACGGCATCACGGTGACGTTCCCCGGCGCCGCCTTCATCACGGCCGGCTGAGCACGCCGCATGGCAGTCTCTCCTCATCGGACTCCTTCCGTCGAAAAAAGTTCGGCCGCGGATGTCGAGAACAGGTGACCGGCTCCGTCCCCGCAGTGAAGGCACCAGAGAACGCGACCGCGAAGCGGGTCGCGGCAGAGTCGAGGAGACCCACGATGGCCAAGTACTTGCTGCTCAAGCACTACCGCGGCGCCCCGAGCTCGGTGAACGACGTACCCATGGACCAGTGGACGCCGGAGGAGATCTCGGCCCATATGCAGTACATGAACGACTTCGCGGCCCGGCTGGAGAAGACCGGCGAATACGTCGACAGCCAGGCGCTCGCCCCCGAGGGGACGTTCGTACGGTACGACGGCGAGGGCCGGCCGCCCGTGACGGACGGGCCGTTCGCCGAGACGAAGGACCTCATCGCCGGCTGGATGGTGATCGACGTCGACAGCTATCAGCGCGCCGTCGAGCTGGCCGGGGAGCTGTCGGCCGCTCCCGGGGCGGGCGGAAAGCCGATCCACGAGTGGCTGGAGCTGCGCCCGTTCTACGGCGTGCAGCCCACCGTCACGGAATGACCGCACGGACATGAGCGCACGGAAATGACCGCATGGAATGAGCGCGCGGGGTGAGCGCGCGGGACAGCCGCACGGGACGACCTGACGGCATGACCTCATGGAGTGACCGAACGGCATGACCTCATCCATGGACGAGGCTCTGATCCGGAGCCTCACGCCGGGCGTGCTCGGCGTCCTCGTCCGCCGCGGAGCCGACTTCGCGGCGGCCGAGGACGCCGTTCAGGAAGCGCTCGTCGAGGCGGTGCGCGTATGGCCGGCCGACCCCCCGCGGGACGCGAAGGGCTGGCTGGTCACCGTGGCCTGGCGGCGGTTCCTCGACGCGGCGCGGGCGGACACCGCCCGCCGCCGGCGCGAGGACGCGGCCGACGAGGAGCCGCCGCCCGGACCCGCGGCCTCCGCGGACGACACGCTCCAGCTGTACTTCCTCTGCGCCCACCCGTCGCTGACCCCGTCGTCCGCCGTCGCGCTCACCCTGCGCGCCGTCGGCGGGCTCACCACCCGCCAGATCGCCCAGGCGTACCTGGTGCCCGAGGCGACGATGGCCCAGCGGATCAGCCGGGCCAAGCGCACCGTCTCGCGCGTGCGGTTCGACCGGCCCGGCGATGTCGCCACCGTGCTGCGCGTCCTCTACCTGGTCTTCAACGAGGGCTACTCCGGCGACGTCGACCTCGCCGCCGAGGCCATCCGGCTCACCCGGCAGCTCGCGGCCGCCGTCGACCACCCCGAAGCGGCGGGGCTGCTCGCCCTGATGCTGCTGCACCACGCCCGCCGTGCGGCCCGGACCGCCCCGGACGGCGGCCTGGTGCCGCTCGCCGAGCAGGACCGCGGCCGCTGGGACACCGCCTCGATCGCCGAGGGCATCGCGGTCCTGCAAGCGGCCCTCGCCCGCGACCGGCTCGGCGAATACCAGGCCCAGGCCGCCATCGCGGCGCTCCACGCCGACGCGCCCACCGCCGGGGAGACCGACTGGGTGCAGATCGTCGAGTGGTACGACGAGCTGGCGCGCCTCACCGACAGCCCCCTGGTCCGGCTCAACCGGGCCGTCGCGGTGGGCGAGGCCGACGGCCCGCGCGCCGGTCTGACGGCCCTCGCCGCGCTGGACAGCTCCCTCCCGCGGTACACCGCCGTGGCCGCGTACCTCCACGAACGCGACGGCGACCCGACGACGGCGGCGCGCCTCTACGCGGAAGCCGCCGCCAAGGCCCCCAACCTCGCCGAACGCGACCACCTGACCCGCCAGGCCGCCCGTCTCAACACCGGGCGGCGCCGCTGAGGGCGCGCGGCGCACGGTCGGCGGTCCGCGCGACACCGCGTTCACAAGCTCACGAGCGTTCAACGCGTTCACGCTCCACCGCCCTCGCGCGCCTTCCGCCCGTGAGATGGGTGGTGCTTGATGGAGAGGAAGCCCCTTCAGAACACGGTCTGCCGGGCGGGTACGCGCGGTGTGGCACAGGGCCGTGAAAAGCAGGGAAAGGAGGTTTCCACTGGTGTACAAAAGCATGTGCGAAAACGAACTGCCGCCCCTTTCAGCGCCTGTGACGGCCCATGGCGGGCGGCTGGCCGGCCGGTTGCTGAGCATCCTGAAGGCCGTCCGGGCGTGCGGCGAATCCGCCACCCTCACCCAGGTCGTACACCTCACCGGGCTGGCCAAGACCACAGCCCACCGGCTGCTGGCGGATCTGCAGGACCTGGACATGGTGAGCCGGAGCGGGGAGTGCTACCGGCTGGGAGCGGCGGTGCGGGAACTGGCCGTGCCCAGGGAGGAGCAGCACACCAGATACCTCCGGTACGCGCTCAAGCCGCTGCTGCTCCCCTTGTACGAGAAAACCCGGTACGTAGTCGGCCTCGGCGTACAGAACGGGAATACCGTGCGCTTCATCGAGCTGATCTACAGCGAGCAGTACAGCCCCGTCATCGGGCGGCTCGAAAAGCCGGTGCCGCTGCTCGACAGCGCCGCCGGAAAGGCGCTGCTGGCCTATCCCCCGGCGCGGTACGCACCGGGCCCCGGCCGGAAGGGCGGCGCCGAACCGCTCGCCGCGCAGTCGAGCCTCGGCGCCGAGCTGACCCGGATACGCAACCGCGGCATCGCCCTCGACGAACGCGCCGCCCCGCTGGGCCTGTCCGCCGCGGCCGCCCCCCTGTTCGGCCCGCGCGGGCAGCCACTGGCCGCGCTCAGCATCGGCGCGGCCCCCGAGGTGTTCGACCTCGCGCGGGGATGCGCGCTGCTACGGCACGCCGGTCCCCACGCCCGCCGGATCCTCCAGCGGACGTCGGTCGCCGTCGCGCACCCGTGGGCGGGCAGCGGCTGAGGCGGCGGACGAGGCGTCGGAGACGTCGCCTCGCGCCCGTACGGACCGCGGGGCTATTTCTTCGGGTTGCGGAGGCGTCCGAACGCTTTCGTGAGGGCGTTCAGCGGCGAGCCGTCCGAGGCGCCCGGTCCCAGGACGGACGGCCGGGGCGTGCCGTCGCCGCCGGTGGCGTCGGCCAGCGCGGCCTGTGCCTCCTCGGCCGCTTCCCGGTACAGGTCGCGGGAGTTCGTCATGGCGTCGAGCGCCTCGGCGTACTTGGCGACCAGGCCCTGGGCGTGGACCAGTTCCTCTTCCGGGGTGAGCAGGTGCCAGCCGTGGCGCAGCCGGGTCAGGGCCCGTTCGGCGTCGACGGGCAGAGGCCGTGTCAGGGCGGCGAACTCCTTGATCCTGTCGAGGAGTTCGGTCGGTTCCGTGCCGTCGAGGAAGACGTTGCGCACCGTGAAGCGCTCCGGGTCGTACTCCGGGTGCCGTGGTTCCGAGGGGAGGACGACGGCGCCGCCGCGCGGCATGCGCACGCTTAGTTCGCGCTTCATCGCGAAGTCGGCGATCTGCGCCTGCTCCGGCGTGCCCCGGTGCTCGACCACCCGGTGCCGCAGGCTCGGCGGCAGGAAGGCGGAGACCGGCTGCTGCCCCCTGGCGTCCGGTGTCATCGCCTCGTGCACGACGACGTGGACGTACCAGCTGTGCCGGGTGCAGTCGCGCAGCCGGCGGCGCAGTTCGTCGTCGTCCTTCGGCAGGTGGTTGGCGGTGCGCAGGCGTACGTCCGGGACGGTGTCGTAGTCCCAGGCGACGCGGTCGCTGTCGGGCCAGAACATGGTGGCGGGCGAGGGCCAGTGCGGCTCCCACGCCCGTTCCGCCTCGGCGGCGAGCACCCAGGTGACGCCTTCGCTCTTCTTGCGGCGGGCCTCGGGGTCGTACGTGGTCAGTTGCGCGCGTACGGTCACGTCGTCGGCCACGCGCCAGCGGGCCTCGAAGAGGCGGCGGGCGGCGGGCCCGGGGTCGGCGGCCTCGTCCCGCGGGTGCAGGACGGTGGAGCGGGCCGCCTCGGCGGGTTCGAGGTCCAGGAAGTCGTCGAGCACCCCGGCCGCCTTGAGGGCGATCAGGTTGCGCCGGGCGTCCTGCTCGGGTTCGGGCCCCAGGTGGCGCCCGCACGCGAGCCACGCGGAGTCGGGGGCGGTGGTCGAGGAGGTGCTGTTCTTGGCCATGGCGTAGTTCTGTGGGTGTTCGGGGCCCGACCAGTGTGGTCTGCGGACCTGGCGGTCATGGTCTGTGAACCTGGCGTGCGGTCTTCGTCCTCGGACCTGGCGTACGGCCCGTGGACCCGGCGATGGAAGCGGTACCCCGTCCACGGCCCCACCACGCTCGCCGGGCGGTGCGCGGGGCCGGGCGGGGAGGGGCTGAACCGGATCCTATAGCGGCGGCCCCGGCGGACGGGGGAACCCGGCGCCGACACCCTTGGGCCGGGGACCTCGGTATATGCGTTACGGGCGGCGGATGGCGGGACGGCCGCGGCTCAGTCCTCTGCTGAGGGGCCGGCGGCGATGACGGTGTCGAGGATCGTGCGGGAGGCCCGCAGTTCGTCGATGCTGCGGGTGATCCGCTCGCTTTCGTGCTTCAGCTGGGCGACGAGGTCCGGGCAGGTGGGGACGAGGCGGTCGTCGTCCGTGCGGACGCAGGGCAGGATCCGGGCGATGAGGGCGGTCGGGAGCCCGGCGGCGAGCAGGGAGCGGATGCGGCGCACGGTCTCCACGTCCGGTTCGCCGTAGACGCGGTAGCCGCTCGGCAGCCGGTCCGGTTCCAGCAGCCCTTGCTGCTCGTAGTAGCGCAGCAGCCGCTCGTGGACCCCCGTGCGCCGGACCATCTCCTTCATCCGCATGCGGATTGCCTCCCGGCTCCCGACTTGACTCTGACATTGGTGTCGGAGTTTAGCTTCGTCGGCATGAACCGAGTCGGCACCACCACCGTTGAGCGCACTGAGCACACCGAGCGCGCTGAGCGCACACTTCCCGCCCCTGACCTCGACGTCGTCGTACGGGGCAGCGGCCCCGCCCTGCTGCTGGCGCACGGCGCGGGCGGCGGAATCCACGGCAACTTCGGCCTCGTACTGGACGATCTCTCCCGCGACCACACCCTTGTCGGCCCGCACTATCCGGGGGCGGGCGGCACGCCGGTGGCCGCAGCCCCCTTGGATCTGGACGAACTGGCCGACCAGTTGGTCGCCTCCGCCGTCGCGGCGGGGCAGGAGTCGTTCGCCGTGCTCGGCGAGTCGCTGGGCAGCGCCGTGGCCGTACGCGTCGCTGCCCGGCATCCCGAACGCGTCACCGCGCTCGTCCTCACCGCCGGTTTCGCCGTCGCGGACCCGGTCCTGGCTCTGGCGGCCCAGCTCATCAAGACTCTGGCCGGAGCGGGCCGCTGGGACGAGGTGGCCCGGTTCGCCACGCTGTCGTGCATGTCCCCTACGGACCTGGCGAACACCGCCCCGTCCGACCTCGACGCGCAGGTGGCCCGGACCCTCGCCGACATGCCGCCCGGCACGGTGGACCACTTCGACCTGGTCTCCCGAGTCGACGTCCGCGCCGACCTTGCGACCCTGACCGCCCCCACCCTGGTAGCGGCCCCGACCGGCGACCGCCTCGTACTCCCCCAAAACTCCCACCACCTGGCCGCCGCCATCCCCGACGCCACCCTCATCACCCTCCCCGACGCCGCCCACATCCTGAGCACACCCGACCGCATGGCGTGGCTACGGCACGTACGCACCTTCCTGGACGGCATCGCCGCGTAGCCGGTGCGTCGGCCGAGGCCCCGGTGTCAGGAGGCGAGCTTCTCCATGACGCGGTCGCGGAGGAGCTCGTACTCCTCGCGGAGCCTGGACCAGTCGGACTCGGGTGGGCGGGGTATGACGTTGCCGGCGGTGACGGTTTCCTCCGGTGCGAACTGCTCGCGGGTGAGGTCGATCTCGACGCCCATGCCGAGGCGGTTCCACCAATGGAAGTCCACCCGCTCGCCGTCGACGTGCACCTCTCCCCGGAGCAGTTCGCCGCCCAGCAGGTCGTTGAGGACCATGGCGGTCACACCGCACTGGTCCCGAGCGGGGTTGTCCGGCGTCCAGCGCGACCGGAATTCGGGCGTGCAGGTCTCGGCGCTCCCGCTGCTGCGAATGGCTCGTTCGATGTCGGCGAGAAGCAGTGTCGTCATGCCGGTGATCCTGCCAGCGGGCACTGACAATCACCGGCCGGGCGAACGGCCGCCGCTTTCGGCTGCCGCCTCCGCCCCGAAACGGGCAGAAGTCGGAAGCAAGATCGCCCTGGCAACACCTCCCGCAACACGGATTCCTCGCGCTAACTTCTGTGGTGACCTGTTTCTCGGGCTCTCGGACTCTGGCTCGTCGGTCAGGGGCCGAGCCCCCCACTTCGCCGAGGAGCGCCACTTCATGAGCATGCACCTGAGCCGCAGGAAGTTGCTTGGAGGGGTAGCGGCCACCGTCGCCGCGGCCGGGACCGGCCTTACTCTCGCAAGCCCACGCGCCATCGGCGCCCAGCAGCAGGCTGCCGGTTCGCTGCCTCTCTCGATCGTCAACAAGACCGGAAAGTTCGGCAATTCGTCGATATGGGTCTACATAGTCGGCAATCAGGGCGACCGCCAGGTCCACGTCACCCCGGACGGCAAGATCGCGCCCGTACAGCTGTCGGACAACGGGGCCGACGGCTACACCGACTACGCCATCCCGCTCAGCGGCAGCGGGGACACCAAGCTGACGTTGCCTCAGATGTCCGGGCGGATCTACGTCGCGCTCGGCGACAAGCTCAAGCTCAAGGTCGTTACGGACGGCGCGGGCAAGGCCGCGCTCCAGTACCCGGCCGGATGGGTGTCCGGCGACCCGAACTACAAGGTCCTGCACGACTGCGCCGAGTTCACGTTCACCGCGGACGGCATGTTCTGCAACACCACCATGGTGGACATGTTCAGCGTCCCGCTCGCCATCCACCTCACCGGAGCCAAGGACCAGACGACCGGCACCCTCAAGGACGGCGCCCGCGCGAAGATCTTCTCCGATCTCGCCGGCGTCGAGGCGTTCGCGCCGCTCATCGTCGACCGCGACCTGCGCGTCATCGCCCCCGGCCACGGCCTGGACTCCGGCCTGTTCGCCAAGGACTACTTCGCCCCGTACATCGACGAGGTGTGGAACGCGTACGGGTCCAAGGACCTCAAGGTCACCACCGACGCGGGCACGTTCACCGGCCGGGTGAGCGGCGGGCAGTTCGCCTTCAACGGCCCCGCCTCCGTCTCCTTCGCCAAGCCCAGCACCCGTGACGTGCTCTTCTGCGACGGCGCCCTGGCCGCCCCCAACGACGGGCGCACCGGGCCGGTCGCCGCCGTCCTCGGCGCGGGCTTCAACCGCACCACGCTGCACGACACACCTGCCCAGCCCACCACCGACCCGGCCGCGTTCTACCGGGCGCGTACGACCAACCACTACGCCAAGGCCATGCACGAGGCCACCACCGACGGCCACGCGTACGGCTTCGCCTTCGACGACGTTGCGGGCTTCGCCTCGTACATCCAGGACACGGCGCCGACAGCGGTCACGCTCACCCTGACGGCCTTCTAGGACGCCGCGGTCCCCGGCCGCCACCCCTCGCGGCCGGGGACCGCGCCCGTGCGTCGCATCTCACCTCAGCGCACCGTGATGACCAGCTTCCCCGTGGTGCGCCCTGTCTCCCCCAGCGCATGGGCACGGGCTCCGTCGGCCAATGGGAACGTGCCGGACACGTGGGCGCGGAGCCTGCCGCGCTCGACGAGTTCGGCGATGGCGCACATCCCGGCCCGGTCGTGTTCGACCAGCAGGTTGACGGCGCGGACCCCCGCCTTCTCCGCCGCGGCCCGGGTGTCCTTGTCACCTGGCAGCAGAGAGACGAGAACGCCGCCGGGGCGCAGTACGCCCACGGATCGGGTGGCGGTCCGCCCGCCGAGTGCGTCGAGGACGACGTCGTAGCGCTCCTCGGCGCCGGCGAAGTCCTCGGAGCGGTGGTCGACGCAGACGTCCGCGCCGAGTTCGCGCAGGAAGTCGCGCTTGGGGGCGCTCGCCGTTCCGGTGACGTGCGCGCCACGCTCCTTGGCGATCTGCACGGCGAGGTGGCCGACGCCGCCGGCCGCGGCGTGGATCAGTACCCGCTGCCCGGCCCGGAGGTCCGCGGTCTCGACGAGGGACTGCCAGGCGGTGAGCGCGGCCAGCGGCAGGGCGGCCGCCTGGACGTGGTCGACGCCGGCGGGCTTGGCGGCGAAGGCGCGGGCGGGCCCGGTCACGTACTCGGCGTGGGAGCCGGCTCCGTACGGGTACGGCAGCATACCGAACACCTCGTCACCGGGGCGGAAGAGGGTGACGCCGAAACCGGTCTCCACCACGGCGCCGGAGACGTCCCAGCCGAGGGTGAGCGGCGGGGGCGGCAGGAAGATGCTCGCGGCGCGGTGCTTGAAGTCCGTGGGGTTGAGTCCGGCCGCGTGCACGGCGACGAGGATCTCCCCGGGACCGGGCGCGGGCCGCGGGAGTTCGGTCAGCCGCAGGACCTCGGGGCCGCCGAGGGCCGTCTGGTGCAGGGCGAGCATGACGGGAGCGTCGCCCGTGGCCCCGTCCAGGTTCGGGGGGATGCGGTTCTCGGGGATGCGGTTCTCGGGGGTGCGCGTCGAAGGCATGCCGTGATCCTCGCCGTACGGTCCGCTCCGCCGCGATGGCCAAAAGGTCATCCTCCGATACATTCCTGCCATGCTTCCTGGCTCCCGCCGCGCTCCCGGCGCCCACGCCGCGCCCTCCTTGCCGCATGCCCTCTCCGAACGGGCGGCCGAACGCGCCGCCGAGCTGGAGCGCCGGATGCGCCCGGCCCCGCGGCCCGCCGCGCACAAGGTCGTCGTCCTCGCCCTCGACGGTGTCTACCCCTTCGAACTCGGCATCCCCCACCGGGTCCTGGGCTCCGCCGACGGCCGCTACGAGGTGGTCTCCGCGAGCGTCGACGGGCAGCCCGTACGGACCGACGCGGACCTGACCGTCACGCCCGGTCACGGCCCCGAGGCGCTGGCCGACGCGGACACCGTGATCATCCCGCCGTACGCGCTCGCCCCCGCGCCGACCGCCGCGTCCACCGCCGCCGCGGCCGCCGCCCCGGACCCGCGGGCCCTCGCCGCCCTGTCCCGTGTCCGCCCCTGCACGCGCCTGGTGTCCATCTGCACGGGCGCCTTCCTGCTGGCCGCGGCCGGCCTCCTGGACGGGCGCCGGGCCACCACGCACTGGGCGCTCGCCGACTACTTCCGGGAGCTCTTCCCCCGGGTCGAACTCGACGCCGATGTGCTCTTCGTCGACCACGGAGACGTACTGACCTCCGCGGGCGCGGCGAGCGGCATCGATGTCTGCCTGCATCTGGTGCGCCAGGACCACGGCAGCGAGGTGGCGGGCCAGGTGGCCCGATGCTGCGTCGTGCCGCCCTACCGGGACGGCGGCCAGGCGCAGTACATCGAGCGGCCGTTGCCGCCCGCGAGCGAGACCGGTACCGGGCCGACCCGCGACTGGGCCCTGCGGCGCCTGGACCAGTCGCTGCCCCTGGGCGAACTGGCCGCCCACGCGGCGATGAGCACCCGCACCTTCGCCCGGCGCTTCCACGAGGAGACCGGCCTCAGCCCCGGCCGCTGGCTGACCCAGCAGCGGCTGCGGCACGCCCGCCGCCTCCTGGAGTCCAGCGACCTGTCCGTGGAACACATCGCCCACCAGGTCGGCTTCGCCACCGCCGCTTCCCTGCGGCGGCACTTGGCGGCGGAGGCGGGGGTCGCCCCGTCGACGTACCGGCGCACGTTCCGCGCCTCAACTCCGGTCTCAGCCACGACCGCGGGTGCGGGCGCCGGCGTCGTCGGCAGGGGCTGACGCAGCGGCGCCGGGTCCGTACCGGCCTGTCGGCTGCACCGGCTCGGGTTTGCGACAGCGACCCGTGCGCCCACGCGTCCACGCACCCACGCGCCCGTGTGAGAATCCCGAGATGCATTCAGACATTGACACCGCGCCGATCACGCTCCAGCCCGCGACTGCCGAATTACGGCCCGTCATCGAGCAGTTGATGGAGTTGTTCCGGCACGACATGTCGGAGTTTCTCGGTCATCTCCCGGACGCTGACGGGAGGTTCGGCTTTAGCCGTCTGCCTCTCTTCTTCGATGAGCCGGAACGGGAAGCCCTGGTGGTTCAGTGCGGTACGGCGCCGGCCGGGTTCGTTCTGACGCGGCGTATGGACGAGGGCGCGACTTCGATCTCCGCGTTCTTCGTCGTCCGGGCGCTGCGCAGGCGCGGGGTCGGCCGCCATGTCGCTCTCCAGTTGCTGCGCACCAGGCCCGGTGCGTGGGGAATCGCCTTTCAGGAGGCCAACTCGGGTGCTGCCCGCTTCTGGCGAGGAGTCGCCACAGCGGCCGTCGGTCCGGAGAACTGGCACGAGGAAACCCGCCCGGCCCCCACGTCGTCCCCCGTGAATCTGCCGGAGGATCAGTGGATCTTCCTCGACACGAGCCGGTAGTACGAGTGGCCCGGCCCCGGCACCGGCAGCCAGGGGCCGACGGCGCCGGCGGGGCACCCACCGGGTCACCCCTGCGACTGCTGGGCCTGCTTGGGCAGGAGTGAGACGAGCAGCAGGGTCAGGGCGTACAGGGCGGCGCAGATGGCGAAGATCAGTTCGGCGGCGGCGAAGTAGGAGCCCGAGCCCGCGGAGGCGTGTCCCACGCGGGCGAAGAAGGCGGTGCCGAGGGCGGCGACGCCGATGGCGTTGGCGAATTGCTGGACGGCGTTGAGCATGCCCGCGCCCGTACCGACCTCCTCGGCAGTGGCGTCGCCGAGGATGTAGTCGAACAACGGGATGAACACCAGGCCCGCGCCGAACCCGGTCAGGAACAGCGACGGCGTCAGCCTCCAGACGGTGACGTCCGTACCCCAGTGGGCCGTGGACCACCACAGGCCGAGCACGCCGACGACGGCGATCGACAGGCCGATGTGCAGAGCCGTGCGCCCCAGCCTCTCCGCCAGTGCTCCGCCGCCGAACAGGACGGCGACGGTGGTGCCGAGGGCCCAGGGGATCAGGGCCAGGCCGGTGCGCAAGGGCGCCCAGCCCAGGCCGAGTTGCAGCAGCAGGTTGATGACGAGGATGAACGCGCTCAGCGCGCCGTAGAACCCGGCGACGACCAGCAGACCGACCACGAAACCGCGCTTGCGGAAGAGGGACGGTGCGATGACGGGGTGGCTGCTGCGGCGCTCGGAGGCGATGAACAGGGCCAGTACGGCGGCCGAGGCGGCCATCATGACGTACGTCCAGGCCGGCCAGCCCAGTTCGCGCCCCTGGATGAGCGGGACGATCAGCAGGGCGGACGCGGCGGTGAGCAGGCCCACGCCGGTCGCATCGAGGCGGGCGCCCGGGTCCTCGCCGCCGCGGCGGGGCAGTACGCGCCGGCCGAGCGCGACGGCGGCGACGCCGAAGGGGACGTTGATCAGGAAGATCGACCGCCATCCGCTGCCGAACAGGTCCAGGTGCAGCAGCCACCCCGCCAGGATCGGGCCGCCGACGGTGGCGAGCCCCATGATCGGGCCGAACGGCATCAGCGCCTTGCGGAGCAGATGCGGCGGAAAGGCGACCTTCACCAGCGCCATGCCCTGCGGGATCAGCACGGACCCGAACAGGCCCTGCAGCACGCGGGCCGCGATCAGGAAGCCGGGGCCGGGGGCCAGCCCGCAGGCCAGCGAGGTCAGGGTGAAGCCCGCCATGCCGATCAGGAACAGCCGGCGGCGGCCGATCAGGTCGCCGAGCCGGCCCGAGGTGATCAGGCCGAGCGCGAAGGCCGCGGTGTAGGCGGACAGCACCCACTGGAGCGTCATCGGCCCACCGCCGAGATCGGCCCGGATCGAGGGGCCGGCGAGGTTGGCGACGCTGGAATCGACGAGGTCCATGATCTCGCCGAGGAAGACGACCACGAGCACCAGCCACGTGGAACGCGTGGGCGTCGACATCGGCTGCGGCAGCGACGGAAGTATCGGCGACGCCGTCTCGGCATCGCTGGAAGAACATTGTTCTAGGTTCACGAACACCATTCGAGCATGGGCGAACGGCGTTCGCAAGTAAAGAACGCTGTTTGTTCAAGCAGGTATGCTCGGCCCATGGCATCCACCCCCCGGCAGCGCCGCGCCGCCCGCCACCACCAGCCCCTCCCCGAGCCCGAGTCCGAGGCCGCGCCCGAGTCCGAGGCTCCGGCGGGGCGGGGTCGGCGCGCGCGGCCGATCACGGTGGACGCCATCGTCGACGCCGCCCTCGGCATCGTGGCGCGCGAGGGCTACGAGGCCCTGACCATGCGGCGCGTGGCGACCGCCCTGGAGACCGGGCCCGCGTCGCTGTACGCGCACGTCGTCAACAAGGAAGACCTCGACGAACTCCTCATCGGCCGCCTCTGCGCCGAGATCGACCTGCCCGAGCCGGACCCCGCCGCCTGGCGGGAGCAGATCACCGGCGTGTGCGCCCGGATGCGCGACCAGTACGTACGCCACCCCGGCATCTCCCGCGCCGCGCTCGCCGCCGTCCCCACCAACCAGGACACGCTGCGCCTCGGCGAGGGCATGCTCGCCATCCTGCTCGCCGGCGGCATCGCCCCGCGGACCGCCGCCTGGGGCATCGACGCCCTGATGCTCTACGTCAACGCGTACACGCTTGAACGTTCCCTGCTCGGCCACTCCGGCGACGCGTGGGTCGTCGACCGGGACGAGCTGCTGACACGGTTCGCGCACCTGCCCGGCGCCTTCCCGTACACCAGGCGCCATGCCGCCGAGCTCACCTCGGGGGCCGGCCACGAGCGCTTCGACTTCACCGTCGAGCTGATCCTCGACGGACTGGAGCGCCGCTGACATTCCCCTCCGCCCGCAGTCGCCCGCAGTCGCCCTCAGCCGCCCAACTCCTCCAGCTCCTCCAGCTCTCGCAGCCACAAGCCGGGCAGGTCAGCCGTCCCCCGCACCTCGGCATCGACCGTGAAACCCACGCTCACCCGGCCGTTCACGGACACCAGCACCGCGGACAGCGGGTGGCCCGCCGGGAGGAAGTTGAGCGGGAGCACCTCCTGTACGGGCGCGCCCGCCAAGCGGAGCGGGTGGGCGGGGCCGTGGACGTTGCTGGCGAGAAGCGTGGCGCGGTCGGGGCGGAAGTAGCGTTCCATGCACCACGCGCCCAGCGAGCGCGGCAGCCCCCAGAACACGCCGTGCACCACGGGGTGGCGCAAGGCGCGTGCCAGGCCCGCCGTCCGCGCGGTGACCGCGGCCAACCGCTCGCGCGGGGCGGCGACATCCACGGGCAGGGTGACGCGGCCGGGGATGTGGCGGTTGCGCAGGACGCCTTCTCGGTGGCGGCGGATGTTGACCGGGCACAGGGCCCGTACCGCACGCAGCCTGTCGGCGGTCCCCTCCCCCGCCCACGCGCGCAGCGCCCCGGCCAGTGCCGCCAGATAGACGTCGTTGACGGTCGCGCCGTGCCGGTGGCCGATGCGGCGCAGGACGTCGAGGCGGGTGTGGGCGAAGAGGTGGCGCAGGCGGGGCGGGGCGTCGGTCCGTACATCGGCCCGTACATCGGCCCGTACATCGGCCCGTACATCGGCGAGCCGGTCGGCCCGGCCGCCGCGGTCCAGCATCGGGCCGGCCACCGCCCGGCCCGCGCGGACCAGGTCGGCGACGGCCCGCCGGGCGGCCGTCACTCCGCCGCCGCCGCGCCGGGGCGCGCGACGGGCGGCGGCGGAGAAGGCGGTGGCGCCGTCCGGGGCCTCGGGGGAGCAGAGCGCGGCGAGTACGGTCGCGACGCCGCCGCCGTCGAGCAGGACGTGGTCCCCGCGCCACAGCAGCGCGAACCGGTCGCCCGGCAGCCCGGTCAGGACCGTGCAGTCCCAGCCCGCTTCCGGCAGCGGGCGGGCCGCCTCGGCGTCCAGCGTCCGGTGCCAGCGGCCCACCGTCGCGTCGGCGGCGTCCACTGCCGCGTACCGCATCCGGCCGGCCGCCGCCTCGGGGGCGCCGAGCGCGGGGAAGGACGCCGCGGAACGTTCGAGGACCGTCCGCAGCAGGGCGTCCTCGGGCACCGGACCGGCGCAGACCAGAGCGGCCCCGATCGCCAGGCTGGTCCGGGGGTGGCCGGCCCGGTACCTCGCCAGCCCCGCGTCGGAGAGCAGAACCGCCCCGGCGCCCGGCTCCGAGCCCGTGCGCCGCTCCGACCACCGACGGTCCGCACTCGGACGAGGCATACCCGCTTCCTCCCCCCACCCCGGCCAACGGCCCCTACCCCGCCGAGCCGTATCCGCTTCCTCCCGCCGCTCCGGCCGCTCCGGCCGACGAGCCTTCCCCCGCCCGGCGGTTCGCGTCCCCTCCCGCGGCCCCTTCGCAGCGCGCGGCCCCTTCACGGCGCTACACCGCCGCCGTCCGGCTCGCGCCGTCGCGGTCGAAGGCGCGGCTGAGGTAGGCCGCGTCCACGTCCGGCGGCTCGGGGAGGTCGCCCACGTCCTCGCGCAGGTGGGTCCGGTCGTACGTGCGCCGCTGTACGCCGAAGTCGAGGAGGTGGCCGGCGTGTTCGATGACGAGGGCCTCGTGGCGGGAGGGGTTGCGTACGGTCGGGACGACGGTGAGGCGCAGGCCGGGGTAGAGGTCGCGCAGGGCGTCGCGGGCCGCGGGGAAGGCGACTTCGCGGGGGTGGGTGATGTGCACGGTGCGTACGCCGACGCCGGTACGGGCGCGGCCGGCGGCGGCCACGCGCATCAGCGCCTCGGCGGCGTAGTCGGCCTGGAGGAGGTTCATGGTGCCGTTCGGGTCGCCCTGGAGCCGCATGGGCAGGACTCCGCCGCGCATGGGGAGTTCGGGGAGCGGGCCGGTGCGGGGGCGGAGGGTGTCGTCGACGAGGCGGGCCACGTAGTCCAGGGGCTGCGCGGGCAGTCCGGCGGGGGCCGGGCGGTCGGCCACGAGGAGGCTGGGGCGGGCGATGACGGCGCGGCGGCCCTTCGCCGCGGTCCAGGCGCGGATCATGCGCTCGGCGGTGTACTTCGTCTCCTCGTACCGGGTGTGGAAGCCGTCGGCGTCGCTGAGGTCGTCCTCCATGATGTGGCCCGCGTCCCGCCGGCCGGCGACGAAGGCGGTGCTCACATGCACGAGGTGGGCGTCCGGGGCCCGTTCGGCCAGGTCCAGTACGGCGCGGGTGCCGCGGACGTTGGTGCTGAACAGTTCCGACTGGTCGCCCGCGAGGTGGAGGAGGGCGGCGCAGTGCCACACCTCGCGGGCGTCGGCGGCGACTTCGGCGAGCTGCTCGGGCGTCAGTCCCAGCGCCGGCCGGGTCAGGTCGGCGCTCACGTAGCGCAGGCGCCGCCACGCGTCCGGCGCGATGGGCGGGCCGTCGAGCCAGGCGACGGCGGCCTCTACGCGCTCACGCAGGGTCTCCGGGGAGCCGCGGCCCAGCACGGTCACGGTTTCGCGGGTCTCCCCCGCCTCCCCCGCCTTCCCGGCCTCCCCGGCGAGCAGGTGCCGCAGGACGCGGCTGCCCAGGAATCCGCTTGCTCCTGTGATGACGACTGACACAGCGCGCTCCTCTGCGAGTTCTTGCCTCGGGGCCGCCGGGGCCACCGGGGCCGCCGGGGCGGCGTATACCGGCCGATCCGATCACCGCGGCGACGGTGCGCGCTCCGGTCGCGGGCTTCCGGCGTCCCGTGTCCGGGCCTCGTCCGGGCCTGTGGGCCGGGCGTGGCACGCCCGGCAGGGTGTTCCCGAAACCACCCCTACGAGTGAAGGTGACGCAGAGACCTCTTTTCACCCTCTTCAGCGTTTCTGAGGCATTCTCCCGCGATGGGCGACTCCAACCGTTCTTGACAGCAATCGCCCACTACGGTGCGTGACCTGGCAGTGGCGTGCGGCCGTCTGCCGCCCACCGGAGTCCGACGCGAATCCGACGTGTATCCGACGCGAGTCCGACGCCGGCCTGGCGCGAATCCGATGTGACCCACGTGAATCCGACGAGAAGAGGATCGATGCAGCAGAGCAACGCGGCGCCCCGCCGGCCCATCGCCGTGGTCGGGGCCGCCTGCCGACTGCCCGGCGGGGTCAACTCGCTCCGCGAGCTGTGGTCGGCGCTCGAGGAGGGGCGCGACCTGGTCGGGGAGGCGCCGCCCGACCGGTTCGAGGCGGAGCGCTTCGTGGATACGGGCGTGCCGCGGCCGGGCAAGAGCTATACGGCCGCCGGCGGCTTCCTGGCGGACGTCGCGTCCTTCGACGCCGCCTATTTCGGGATCTCGCCCGCGGAGGCGGAGCAGATGGACCCGCAGCACCGGCTGCTGCTGGAGCTGGCCGCGGAGGCGCTGGACGACGCGGCCATCGCGCCCCGGCGGCTCGCCGGTTCGGACACCGCCGTCTACGTGGGGATCTCCGACGCGTCCTACGGGGCGCTCCAGTTGATGGCGCAGCGGTCCATCAGCCCGTACACGATGTCCGGCGGCGCCTCGTCGCTGGCCGCGAACCGCCTGTCGTACGCCTTCGATCTGCGCGGCCCGAGCATGGCCGTGGACACGGCCTGTTCGTCGTCGCTCATCGCCCTGGACCGCGCGTGCCACACGCTGTGGGAGGGCACCAGCCACGTCGCCGTGTGCGGCGGCGCGAACCTGCTGATCTCCCCGTACCACTACGTGGGCTTCTCCCAGGCGTCGATGCTGTCGGTGCGCGGGGTGCCGGCGCCGTTCTCCGCGCGGGCCGACGGGTTCGTACGCGCCGAGGGCGGCGGCGTGGTGATCCTCAAGCCGCTGGAGGCGGCCCTGGCCGACGGCGACCGGGTGCACGGGGTGATCCTGGGCACCGGGGCCAACAGCGACGGCCGGACCCTGGGCATCGCGCTCCCCAACGACCGGGCCCAGGAGGACCTGCTGCGCCAGGTGTACGCGCGGGCCGGCGTGGACCCCGACGAGCTGGTGTACTTCGAGGCGCACGGCACCGGCACCCCGGCGGGCGACCCGCTGGAGGCGATGGCGATCGGCCGGGCCCTGGGCAGCCGCCGCATCACCGGGGACCTGCCCTTCGGCTCCGTCAAGAGCAACCTCGGCCACCTGGAGCCCGCGTCCGGCATGGCGGGGCTGTGCAAGGCGCTGCTGGTCCTGCGGCACGGGACGATCCCCGCCACCCTGCACGCCGACGAGCCCAGCCCGCACATCGACTTCCCGGGGCTCGGTCTGGAGCTGACCACCACGCCCCGGCCGGTCGCCGCCGCCGAGCGGCCGGTGGTGGGGGTCAACTCCTTCGGCTTCGGCGGCGCCAACGCGCACGCGATCGTCTCCGCCGCCCCCGTTCCCGCGCCCCGCCCCGCGGACCCCGGCGTCCCGCCGGGCGCTCCGCTTCCGGTGCTGGTGTCGGCGCGCGACGAGAAGGCCCTGGCCGAGGCCGCGACCGCGTTCGCGGAGCATCTGGCCGACCTGCCGGAGGAGGAGTTCTACGACGTCGCGCACACCACGTGCCGGCGGCGCGGCCGGCACGAGCACCGGGCCCTGGTGCTGGCCCGTACGCCGGGCGAGGCGTCCCGCGCCTTCGCCGAACTGGCCGGGGCCGACCGGACGCCGCCGCGCCCGGAGCCCGGCGGCCCCGTCGGCGCGCGGGCCCAGGGGGTGCGCGGCGGGCGGGTCGCGTTCGTGCTGTGCGGCAACGGCTCCCAGTGGGCCGGGATGGGCGCCGATCTGCTGGCCCGGGACGCGGACTTCCGGTCCGCGGTGGAGGAGTTCGACGCGCACCTGACGCCCCGGCTCGGCTGGTCGGTCGCCGAGTGCCTGGCCGCTCCCCCCGAGGACTGGCGGCTCGCGGCCACCGAGGTCGCGCAGCCGCTGCTGTGCGCCGTGCAGTTGGGCATCGCCGCCGCGCTCCGCGCCAGGGGCGTCGAACCGGCCATGGTGGTGGGTCACAGCGTCGGCGAGGTCGCGGCCGCGCACCTCGCCGGGGCGCTCACGCTCGCCCAGACCGCGCGGGTCGTCGCGGAGCGCGGCGCGGCGCAGGCGCCCACCGCGGGCCTGGGCCGGATGGCGGCCGTGGGGCTGGGCGAGGAGGAGGCGCGGGCGCTGCTGGCCCCGTACGGCGAGCTGCTGGAGATCGCGGCGGTCGGCGGCGACCGGGATGTGACCGTGTCGGGCGACGCCGGGGCGCTCGCCGCACTCGGCGAGGAACTGGCCCGGCGGGAGGTGTTCTTCCGCGACCTCGGCCTGGACTACGCCTTCCACAGCAGGGCCATGGACGGGCGGCACGACGCCCTCACCGAGGCGCTGGCCGGTCTGGAGCCGTCGGCCGCGGCCCTGCCGATGTACTCGACCGTCACCGCGGACCGCGTCCTGGGCCCGGAGCTGGACGCCCGGTACTGGTGGCACAACGTGCGGCGTCCGGTGCGCTTCGGCGCCGCGGTCGAACGCGCCCTGGACGACGGCGCCGACATCCTGCTGGAGGTCGGCCCGCACCCGGTGCTGCGCGGTTCGCTGCGGCGCCTCGCCGCGGGCCGTCCCGCCGAGCACATCGCGGTGCTGCCCACGATGCGCCGGGAGGCGGACGCCGTGCACGCGCTGGACACGGCGTGCGCGGCGCTGCTGGCGGCCGGGGCGGAGTTCGACTGGGAGCGGCTGCTGCCGGCGCCCGGCCGGGTGGCGGATCTGCCCGCCTACCCGTGGCAGCGGCAGCGGCACTGGAAGGGCACCCCGCAGTCCTGGGTGCGCTCCAGCGGCGACGGCGTGCTGCGGCACCCGCTGCTCGGCGAGCGGCTGCCCGCGCCCCAGCCCGTATGGCAGGGGGCGGTCGAGCCGGTGCTCGTGCCGTGGCTCAGCGGCCACCGGGTGGGCGGCTCCGTCGTCATGCCCGCCACCGCCTATCTGGAGATGGCGCTGGCCGCGGGGCGGGAGGCGCTGGACACGGCGGTCGAGGTCGAGCACATGGACATCAGCAACGCGCTGGTGGTGCCCTGGCCCGACGCGGGCGGCACGAGCGTGCAGGCGTCCCTGAACCCCGACGACGGAACGTTCTGCCTCACCAGCACCACCGAGAACTCCGGGCAGGCACGGCACCACGCCCGTGCGCGCGTACGGGCCGGGCTCCGGCCGCGGCCCGAGCCGCTCGACGTGGAACGAGCCCGCCGGGAATGCCCCGAGCCGCTGGCGGCGGAGCGGTTCTACGGCGCCTGCGACTCCGTCGGGCTGTGCTACGGACCGGCGTTCCGGGTCCTGGAGGAGATGTGGTGCGGGCCGGGCACCGCGCTGGCCGCCTACCGGCACGACGCGCCCGGCGACCCGTACACGGTGCACCCCGCCCTCCTGGACGGCGCGCTCCAGACCGGGGTGGCCCTCCTGCTGGACCGGATCGCCGCGGGCCACCCCTACCTCCCGTCGACCGTCGCCGCGCTGCGGGTGTGGAAGACGCCCGCGCCGCAGGGCCTCATGCTCGTACGCGAACGCGCCCGCACCGACGACGAGGTGTGCTGGGACATCCTCCTCACCGACGAGGACGGCACCGTCGCCGCGGAGTTGGAGGGGTGCCGGCTGCGCAGGCTCCAGATCGGCCGGATCGCGCAGGTCGGCGCGATGGAGACGGTGCTGCGGGCGGCCCCGCACAAGGAGCTGCCCCGTACGCCCGTACCGCTGCCCGCCCCGGCGGAGCTCGTGGAGCGGGCCGGCCGGCGGATCGGGGCGCTGCGCGCCGCGTGGCGCGACGCGGGCCACGGCGAGGCCGTGGAGGACATGCAGCGCTACACGGCCGCGCGGTACGGGGAGCTGATCGCCGCGCTGCTCGACGACGCGGACAAGCCCTTCGCCGTCGCGGACCTGATCGCCCGGGGCCTGCCGGCGCGGCACGGGCGGCTGTTCGATCTGCTCGGCCCGTTCCTGGAGCGGCAGGGCGTCTGGCGGGCGGAGGACGACCGGTGGCGGCTGTGCGCTCCGGCCGCGCCCGCGTCGTCGCTGCTGGCCGAGTTCGTCGCCCGCCACCCGGCCTTCGCCTCCACCGCCGCCCTCACCGCACGGCAGCTCCAGACCCTGGCGGACTCCTGCCGCGACGGCGCGGACGCCGCCGAGGCGACGGTCTCCGACTCCGCGGCCCGCATGCTGGAGCAGTACTACGACGTCTCGCCGCTGTGCCGGTTCCACAACCGGGTGGCGCAGGCGCTGGTGGAGCGGATGGCCGACGCGTGGCCGGCGGACCGTGCGCTGCGGGTGCTGGAGATCGGCGCGGGTACGGGCGGGACGACGGCGGCGCTGCTGCCGCTGCTGCCCGCCGACCGCACCCACTACACGTTCACCGACGTCTCCACCTACTTCCTCACCCGTGCCGAGACCCACTTCGCCGCGTACGACTTCGTCGAATACGCCGCCCTCGACCTCGACCGAGACCCGGCCGAACAGGGCCTGGCCGCCGGCGAGTTCGATCTGATCGTGGCCTCGAACGCCCTGCACACCGCCGCCGACCTGCGGGAATCGCTGCGCCGGGTGCGTTCTCTGCTGGCCCCCGGCGGGCAGCTGCTGGCGTTCGAGACGCACGACGCGGAGGTGCTGGCGCCCGTGTTCGGCGCCCTGGACAGCTTCTACGCGCACACCGACCGCGAACTGCGGCCCGGCTCCCTCCTGCTGCCCCGCGACGAGTGGCCGCGGCTGCTCGCCGAGAGCGGCTTCGACGCGGTGACGCGGACGGGGGGCGACGAGCCGCCGCTGCGCGAGGGGTGGTCCGTCTTCCTCGCCGCCGCCCCGGCCGAGGCGGAGGCGCCGGACGTGGCGCTGCCCCCGGCGGACGGCGCCGGTACGTACCTCATCGCCGCCGAGCAGGAGAGCGAACTGCCCCTGGCGCGGGCGCTCGGCGGGACGCTGGAGGGGCGCGGCGCGGGAGCGGTCCGCACGGTGCCGCTGCCCGGGCGGCCCGAGGAGTGGGAGGCGCTGCTCACCGAGGCGGTGACGGGCGCGAAGCCTGTGGAGACGGTCGTCGTCACCGTTCTGCTGGGAGACGAGCCCGGGGACGAGACCGGGGACGGGCCCGATGCCGTCGCCGTGGCCGCGCGCCGCGCGTCCGCGCTCGGCGCCCTCGCCACCGCCGGCGAGGGGCTGCCCGACGGCGTCCGCGCCGAGCTGTGGCTGGTCACCCGCCCCTGCGGGGCCCTGCCGGCGCTGGAGGAGATCACCCACCCCGAGGACGCGGCGGTCTGGGGCGTCGCCCGCACCCTGGCCAATGAGCACCCCGCTCTCGTGGGCCGCCGCGTGAGCCTGCGGCGCGGCGACGCGGCGGCCGACGCCCTGCGGCTGGCGCGGGAGATGCTCGCGGCCGGCGACGAGGACGAGATCGTGCTCACCGCGTCCGACCGCTTCGTCCCCCGCGAGCGGCCCCGCCCCGAGCCGTCCCGGCCCGCCGGGGACACCCCGTTCGCGCTGCGGGTCCGCCGTCCGGGCCTCTCGTACGAGCTGGTGTGGGAGGAGACGCCCGTACCGGCCCCGCCGGGGCCGGGCGAGGTGCTGGTGGACGTGCGCGCGAGCGCCCTCAACTACCGCGACGTGATGAAGGCGGTCGGGCTGCTGCCCGCCGAGGTCTTCGAGAGCGCCGCGGACTCGGAGGGCGTCGGCCTGGAGTGCGCGGGCGTGGTGCTGGCCTGCGGCCCCGGCGTGACCGGCTTCGCGCCCGGCGACCGGGTCGTGGGCATGACGTACTCCGCGTGCGCCAGCCACGCCGTGATGCAGTCGGTGAAGATGTGGCGCCTGGCCGATGAGGTGTCGTTCGCCGAGGCGGCGGCGGCCCCCATCGCGGTCACCACCGTGCAGTACTCCCTGGGGGACCTCGCGCGGCTCCAGCCCGGGGAGACCGTTCTGATCCACGGCGCGGCGGGTGGGGTGGGCCTGGCCGCGGTCGGCTACGCGACGCACAAGGGGGCGCGGGTGATCGCGACGGCGGGCAGCGACCTCAAGCGCACGTTCCTGCGGAGCCTGGGCGTCGAACACGTCCTGGACTCGCGGACCCTGGACTTCGCCGAGCAGGTCCGCGGCATCACCGGCGGGCAGGGCGTGGACGTGGTCCTCAACTCCCTCGCCGGGGAGGCCATGGCCCGCAGCCTGGAGCTCCTGAAGCCCGGCGGCCGGTTCGTGGAGCTGGGCAAGCGCGACTTCTACGAGAACAAGCCGCTGCTGCTGCGCCCGTTCACCAGGAACATCGCCTTCTTCGGCGCCGACGTCTCGCAGATCCCGGACCACTGCTTCCCCCGCATGCGCGCGGAGATGGGGGAGCTGGCCAGCGGCAGCGCGCATGTGAAGGTGCCGCACACGGCCTTCCCCGCCGCGCGCGTCGCCGAGGCGTTCGCGCTGCTCCAGCACTCCCGCCACCTGGGCAAGGTCGTCATCACCTACGACCCGCTGGACGAGCCCCTGCACATCGCGGAACGTCCGGCGCCGCCGCGGCTCGACCCCGAGGGCAGCTATCTGGTCACCGGCGGCACGGGCGGGTTCGGCGCGGCCACCGCGTGCTGGCTGGCGGAGCTCGGCGCGCGGCACCTCGCCCTGGTGAGCCGCCGCGGGGAACTGGCCCCGGAGGCGGCGGCCACCGCCGCGCGCCTGACCGAACTGGGCGCGCGGGTCAGCGTGCACGCCGCGGACGTCACCGACCCCGAGGCCGTACGCGCCGTCCTGGCCGAACTGGAGGCGGCGGGGCGGCCGCTGCGCGGGATCGCGCACGCGGCGATGCACCTGGACGACGCGTCGCTGAGCGAGCTGAGCGAGGAGCGGATCCGTGCCGCGCTCGCGCCCAAGATGGCGGGCGCGCGGGTCCTGGAGTCGGCGGCCGCGGAACGCGGCGCAGAGCTCGACCTGTTCCTGCTGCACTCCTCGGGCACCGTCGTCATCGGCAACATCAAGCAGGCCCCGTACGTGGGCGCCAACCTCTACCTGGAGGCGCTGGCCCGCCGCCGGCGGCAGCGGGGCGAGACGGCGCTGGCCATCGGCTGGGGACCCATCTCCGACTCCGGCTACGTCGCCCGCAACGCACTGGGCGGCAGCATGGAGCAGATGGGCATCAAGCCGACGACCGCGGCCGACTCGTTCGCGGCGGCGGCGCCGCTGCTCACCTCCGGGGCCGACGTCGCCCCGGTCCTGCGGGTCGACTGGAGCCGGCTGCCCGCGCTGATCCCGCAGATGGCCGCCCCCCGGCTGCGGGACCTCGCCCCCGCCGGGGCCGGGGACGCGCTGAGCCGGGAGGAGTTGCTGGCGCGGCTCGCCGCCATGAACGCGGACGACGCGCTGGAGTACCTCCGCACCACCCTCGCCGGACTGCTGGCCGAGGTGCTGCGCCTGGAGGCCGATCAGCTGGACCCCTACCGCAGGCTCGACGACTACGGCATGGACTCGCTGATGGCCGCGCAGGTCCTGGTCAATGTCCACCAGCGGTACGGCGTCGACATCCCGCCGATGGAGCTGCTGCGCAGCAACGGCACCATCGACGACCTGTCGCGCATCCTGCACGTACGCCTCGGTCTGGCCGGTCAGTCGGCGCCGGCGGCCGCGCAGCCGCGGGTGGTGGCGCAGTCCCGTACGGAGCGGGAGCCGGAGGCCGCCGACGTACGGCCGGCCGGCTGACGGAGGCGGGTCTCCTCACCGGGGGCGCGGCGCGCCGTCGCGCCCCCGGAGTCACTCCCCGTCCGGGACCGCGCCGAGGCCGCGCAGGAACGCGGCGGCGGGCGGGGAGGGGCCGAGGCGGCTCCATACGAGCCGCTCGGTGCGGGTGGGCGCGCCCTGGACGCGCAGGATGTGCAGCCCGGTGAGGCCGGAGGCGATGGCCTCGGGCACCATGCCCACCGCCAGCCCCGCGCGTACCAGTTTGGCGAGCATTTCCACGGTGGTCACCTCGAAGGCCACGTCGGTCCGCAGCGCGGCGGAGAGGAACACCGCCTCGGTCTGGCGGCGGGCGGCCGAGCCGGCCGTGTAGTCCACGAAGGTCTCCCGCGCCAGCCGCCGCAGGCCGACTCTCTCCTGGCCCGCGAGGGGGTGGCCCGGCGGGACCACGGCCACCAGCTCGCCGTGCGCCAGGACCTTTTCCCGTACGCCCTTGATGCGCTCGCTGGGCACCACGCCCACGAAGGCGACGTCCAGGGTGCCCTGCCGGACCTGTTCGATGAGCTCCTCGCTCATATCGACGCGCATACGGACGCGCACCTTGGGGTGCTGGGCGCGGAACTCCCCCAGCTCCTTGACGAGGTCGACGGCCGCGACGGTGGAGATCGCGCCGACGGCGAGCCGGCCGCGCACCTCGCCGGACGCCGCCTCCACCTCGGCGCGGGCGCGTTCGGCGGCCTCCAGGGTCTGCCGGGCGACGGGGACGAACGCCTCCCCCGCGGCCGTCAGCCGCACGCTGCGGCTCGTACGGTCGAAGAGCCGGGAGCCGAGCTCCTGCTCCAGGCGGGCGATCTGGTGGCTGAGCGCGGACTGCACGACGTGGCAGCGTTCGGCGGCGCGGGTGAAGCCGCCGGTCTCGGCGACCGCGACGACGTAGCGCATCTGCTGGAGCTCCATGGCGGGATCCTAGCGATCGATCTCGTTCCGCGATCGATGGGATGACAACGATGTGTTGGACTCATCGATGGCGGACGGCTCACTCTGGAGCGTACGCACCGGCCTCGCCACCACGGCGGGGCCGGTGACTGTTCGTATGCGGGGCGCCAGGGAGGACATATGGGAGCGACGGAGCACGGCCCTGAGGGGAGCCGGAGGCTGGGGCGCGGCTTGCTGCTGCTGATGTCCGTCGCCACCGGCCTGTCCGTGGCGGGCAACTACTTCGCCCAGCCGCTGCTGGACGTCATAGGCCGCGACCTGGGGCTGAGCGCGTCGACCGCGGCGCTGGTGGTGACCGTCGCGCAGGTCGGGTACGGGCTGGGGCTGCTGCTGCTCGTACCGCTGGGGGACCTGGTGGACCGGCGGCGGCTGGCGGTGGGGCTGTGCGCGGCCACGGCGGTCTTCCTCACCGTGACCGCGAGCGCGCCCGACGGGACGCTGCTGCTGGTCGGCACCGCGCTGACCGGGCTGGCCTCGGTCGCGGCGCAGGTGGTCGTGCCGTACGCGGCGACCCTGGCGCCGCCCGCCGAGCGCGGCCGGACCGTGGGCACGGTCATGACGGGGCTGCTGCTGGGCATCCTGCTGGCCCGTACGGCGTCCGGGCTGCTCGCGGACCTCGGCGGCTGGCGCACGGTCTACTGGGTCAACGCCGTGCTGATGCTGCTGATGGCGGTGGCGCTGCGGCTGCGGCTGCCGGTGCTGCCCACGCCCGCGGGGCGGGGGTACGCGGCGCTGATCGGCTCCACGCTGCGGATGTTCGCGGACGAGCCCGTGCTGCGGTGGCGGGCGGCGCTGGGCGCGCTGTCGTTCGCGCCGTTCAGCGTGTTGTGGACGGCGCTGGTCTTCCTGCTGTCCGGCCCGTCCTACGGCTGGTCGGAGGCGGAGATCGGGCTGCTGGGGCTGGTCGGCGCGGCCGGTTCGCTGGCCGCCTCGACGGCGGGCCGCCTGGCGGACCGGGGCCTGGTCCAGCATGTCTCCGGCATCGGGGCGCTGCTGCTGCTGGGCTCCTGGGGCCTGCTGGCCCTGGCCGGCTCCGGCGGGCCCTGGCCCCTGGTCGCGCTGCTCGCCGGGGTGATCGTCCTGGACCTGGCCGTACAGGCCGTGCACATCAGCAACCAGAACCTCGTCTACGCCGTCCGCCCCGAGGCCCGCAACCGCCTCAACTCCGCCTATATGACCAGCTATTTCGTGGGCGGCGCGGTCGGCTCCGCGCTGACCAGCGCGGTATGGGGCGCGGCGGGCTGGGGCGGCGTGTGCGCCCTGGGCGCGGCGCTGTCGGCGGCGGGGGTCGCGGTATGGACCGCGGAACGGCTGCGGCACCGGGCGGTGGAACGGACGCGGCAGGTGGAGGCCGACGCGAGCGAGGGCCCCGCGGGGGCGGCCTCGACGCCGGGCTCGGCGTCGACGGGGCGGGCGGCGCGGTAGGGGTGCGGTTTCAGCCGACTACCGTGACCCGTACCCCCAGCTCGCCCATGGCCGTCAGTTCCCCCGTCGGGGCTTCGGAGTCGGTGATGAGGGTGTGCACGTCGGCCGTCGGGCAGATCTTGGCGAAGGTGGTTCTGCCGATCTTGGAGTGGTCGGCGACGACGACGGTGCGGCTGCCGTGGGCGGCGAAGGCGCGGTCGGTGGCGGCTTCGAGCTGGTCGTGGGTGGTGCAGCCGTGGGCGGCGCTGATGCCGTCGACGCCGAGGAAGGCGATGTCGGTGTGGTGGTCGGCGAGGGTCTTCTCGGCGATGGGGCCGACCAGTTCGTAGCTCTGGCTGCGGGCGGTGCCGCCGATCACGATGAGGGTGACGGTGGGGCGGAGCACCAGGTTCGCCGCGATGTTGACGGCGTTGGTGACGATCGTGACCGGCCCCCGGTCGGCGAGGATGCGGGCCACTTCGGTGGTGGTGGTGCCGCCGGTGAGTCCGACGACGGCCCCCTCCGGCACGAGGGCGGCGGCCGCTCTCGCGATGGCCTGCTTCTGCGGGGAGCGCTGGTCCGCGCGGTGCTGGAGCGGCAGCTCGATGCTCAGTCCGCTGGGGAGCGCGCCGCCGTGCGTGCGGTCGAGGAGCCGCTGCTCGCTCAGGTGCCGCAGATCGCGCCGCACCGTGGCCGGTGAGACGTTGAGCAGCCGTGCGAGCTGGGTGACGTCGGCGCTGCCCTGCGCTGCTACGTGGTCGAGTATCCGCGCATGGCGGTCTGTTCGGAGCACGCAGCGAGCATAGCCCTGACAAGCGGGTTCGCTCATGCCTGTGCACGGAATGCGCGTACTGATGAGCGGACAGGCCATTGTTCAGTCAAAACCGATCTATTGACATGGCTGAATACGCTCGCTTTACTCCCTGGCAACGCCGGTCTCGGAGACTCGGCGCAGAGGTACGCCCAGCCGGTAGTTGGCCACGCCATGAGCCCGGACTGAGTCGCCAGGGCCCGCTCAAGGGTTCCGAGGCGGGGCCGTGCCCCCAACAGCTGGAGCTCGACGATGAGCCTCAATCGTGTTGTGCGCAGGAGCATGACGGTGGCCGCCGCCTTCTCGGCCGCCGCCGCGACCTGCCTGATCGCCCCATCCACCGCGTCGGCCGCCCAGGCCGGCATCACGCTGCCCACGCCGCACGTCAACTTCGACTACCAGATCGGCGGCGCGTACACCCCGCCCTCCGGTGTGAAGGCCGTCAGCCGCGACTACACGGCGGACCCCGCGCCCGGTCTGTACAACATCTGCTACGTCAACGCCTTCCAGACCCAGCCGAAGAAGGAGGGCGACTGGGACTCCGACCTGTTGCTCAAGGACGGCAACGGCGACGTCGTCTACGACGGCAAGTGGGGCGAGGCCATCCTCGACATCCGCACCGAGGCCAAGCGCAAGCGGATCGCCGCCAAGGTCAACGGGTGGATCGACACCTGCGCCGCCAAGGGCTTCCAGGCCGTCGAGCCCGACAACTACGACACGTACGACCGTTACAAGAAGTTCCTGAACAAGGACCAGGCCGAGGACCTCATGACGCGCCTGTCCCAGCACGCCCACGCCAAGGGCCTGGCCGCCGGGCAGAAGAACTCCCCGGACCTGGCCGCCGACCACAAGGCGACCGGGGCGGACTTCGCCGTCGCCGAGGAGTGCGGCCGGTACAACGAGTGCGAGAAGTACACGAAGGCCTTCGGCTCCCGGGTCTTCGTCATCGAGTACACGGACAAGGGCATGAGCAAGGCCTGCTCCGCCTGGGGCGACCAGCTGAGCATCGTCCAGCGCGATGAGGACGTCACCCCCAAGGGCAACAGCGAGTACGTCCGCAAGACCTGCTGAGCCGAGCGCCGGGTTCCGGGTGGCCGGAACCCGGCGCAATCCGCGTGCCGGCCGCTCCGCCGCCCGCCTTTACCGTCCCCTCCCCCTTCCGCTCCCCCTTTGCCGTCCCCTTCTATGTTCCCCGCCGGCACCGCCCCGTCCCGCGGCGGCGCCGGCCCGACGCAGGGCGCCAAACCCCTGGAGGTAGTGATGACAGCAGTCCCCCGAGCGCCCGGCCGGCCGTCGCGGCGCGGTGTACTGCGCGCCGGCGGCGTCGGCGCCCTCGCGGCGGCGGCCGGCGGCGCCCTGGCCGGCTGCGCGGCGGACACCGCCAGCGGGGTCGGCGCCGACGGCCGCGTCACGATCCAGATGTGGCACGGCCAGAACGACACCGCCGCCAAGGCCATGAAGGGCCTGGCCACCGAGTTCGAGCGCACCCACCCGAAGATCCGGGTGGACATGGGCGGCGGCGTGCTGGCCGACACCATGCTGCAGAAGGTGACCGCCGCGCTCGCCTCCGGCTCCTACCCCGACATCGCCTACATCTTCGGCTCCGACCTCGCGAACGTGGCCCGCAGCCCGCAGGTGGTCGACCTGACCGAGAAGGTGCGTCAGGGCCCGATGCCGTGGCGCAACTTCCACGCGCCGGCCCGCGAGGCCGTCACCGTCAACGGCAAGGTCCGCGCGCTGCCCGCCCTCCTCGACGCCATGGCCGTGATCTGCAACAAGAAGGTGTTCGCCGACGCCGGGGTCGACCTGCCCAAGCCGGGCTGGACCTGGGACGAGTTCACCGACATCGCCCGCCGCCTCACCAGCCCGGCCAAGGGGCGGTTCGGCACCGGCTGGCCCGGCACCGGCGACGAGGACACGGTGTGGCGGCTGTGGCCCATGGTGTGGGACCTGGGCGGCGACGTCATCGCCGAGGACGGGAAGAGCATCGGCTTCGAGAAGGCGGGCCCCCGCGCCCTGGAGGTCCTCAAGAGACTGGCGGAGGACAAGAGCGTCTACATCGACCCCAAGCCCGGCAGCGAGCAGCTGGACCAGGTCTTCCTCTCCCACCGGATGGGCATGTCGCTCTCCGCTCCCTGGGCCCTTCCGGACATCGTCCAGGCGAAGCTCGACTACCACGTCGTGCCGCTGCCCACCTTCAGCCGCCGCCCCGTGACCATCTCCGGTCCCGACACCTGGGTGCTGTTCGACAACGGCGACGCCCGCGCGGAGGCCGCGTTCGCATTCGCCACCTGGCTGACCCAGCCCGCCCAGGACAGCCGCTGGGACATCGAGGGGGGCAGCCTGCCGCTGAGCCGCCGCAGCGAGGACCGCCCCGCCTGGCGCGAGCACGCCGCCCGTACGCCCGGCATGTCCGTGTTCACCGACGCCGTCACCACAGCGCGGGTACGCCCCGTGCACCCGGCCTACCCGCGCATCTCGCGCTCCCTGGGGCAGGCCATCATCGCCGTGCTGCTCGGCCGCAAGAGCCCCGCGGCCGCGGTGCGCTCCTGCGCCGAGGAGTCCAACGCCGCCCTGCTCATACCGCGCTGAGGACCCGATATGCCCCAACTCCCCTCGCCTCTGACCCTGCCGCGGAAACCGTCGGAGCCGCGCGCCCTGCGCCGTCGGCGCCGCAAGGAGTCGGCCACGGCCTGGGCGTTCATCACGCCCTCCGTGATCGTCATCCTCGGTCTGAGCGTCCTGCCGGTCATCTGGTCGCTGCTGCTCTCCTTCCAGGCCGACGACCTCGTCACCCCGAGCCGCTGGGTGGGCCTGGAGAACTACCACGCGCTCAGCCAGGACCCGAACTTCCACCAGGCCGTGCGGAACACCCTGCTCTACACGGTGCTGTACGTGCCCCTGAGCATCGCCATCGGGCTCGCCCTGGCCCTCGCCCTCAACCGGCGCATCCGCTTCGTCGGGCTCTACCGGACGCTGTTCTTCGTCCCGTTCGTCATCTCCGCCACCGCGCAGGGCGTGCTGTTCTCCTTCATCCTCGACCCGCAGTTCGGCGCGGCCAACTCCGTCCTCAACCACCTGGGCATCTCCCCGCAGGGCTTCCTCACCGACCCCTCGCAGGCGCTGCTCGTCCTGGTCGCCATCACCCTGTGGAGCGGTACGGGCCTGTGCACCGTCATCTACCTGGCGGCGCTGCAGGACGTCCAGCCGTCCCTGGTCGAGGCCGCGCGCCTGGACGGCGCGGGCCGGCTGCAGATCCTGCGGCATGTGACGCTGCCCTCGCTGGCGCCGGTGAGCGTGTTCCTGCTGCTGTGGCAGACCATCCAGTCCCTCCAGGTCTTCGACCTCGTCTACGTGACCACCAAGGGCGGGCCCCTCGGATCGACCACCGTGATCGTCTACTTCATCTGGGAGCAGGCCTTCAAGGAGTTCACCGCCGGGTACGGAGCCGCCGCCGCCTACGTCCTCGCCGTGGCGCTGATCATCGTGGGCGTCGTGATGCGCGTGGTCCGCCGCGAGCGCACCCCCCGTCGTACGAAAGCAGCCGCCTCATGACCGCGACCACGACCGAGTCGTCACGGGTCACCTCCCGCCCGACAGCGCTGCCGGCCGCCCGGCGCCGCTTCCGGCTCCCGTTCAGCGGCTGGCACCTGGTGCTCGCGCCGCTGGGCCTGCTGTTCGCGCTGCCGCTGATCTGGCTGCTGCTGAGCTCGTTCATGAGCGACGCCGAGATCAACCGCTTCCCGCCGGCGCTCTGGCCCTCGAAGATCGACGTCGGCGGGTACGGCTACGTCCTCGGCAACGCCAAGTTCGTGCGCTGGCTGCTGAACTCGGCGATCGTCTCCGCGGTCGCCGTCACCTCCAACCTGGTGTTCGGCGTGCTCGGCGGCTACGCGTTCGCCCGGATGCGGTTCTTCGGCTCACGGTTCCTGCTCGTCCTGATGATGGCGACGATGGCCATCCCGTTCCAGCTCACGATGATCCCCACCTTCCTGGTCATGAAGAAGCTCGGGCTCATCGACACCCTCGGCGCGCTGATCGTGCCCGCGCTCGTCACGCCGTTCGCGGTGTTCCTACTGCGGCAGTTCTTCCTGTCGCTGCCCCGGGAACTGGAGGAGGCCGCCTGGATCGACGGCTGCTCCCGGCTGCGCGTCATCTACTCCATCATCCTGCCCCTCGCGCGGCCCGCGCTCTCCACCGTCGCGGTGCTGACCTTCCTGACCACGTGGAACGACCTCACCTGGCCGCTGATCGCCATCAACCACGACACGCAGTACACGCTGCAACTGGGCCTGACCACCTTCCAGGGGCAGCACCACACCAAGTGGTCCGCGGTCATGGCGGGCAACGTCCTGACGATCCTCCCGGTGCTCGTCGCGTTCCTCTTCGCACAGAAGGCCTTCATCCGCTCGGTCGCCTCCAGCGGCCTCAAGGGCTGACCGCCCGCCCACACCGTTGCGAGGACCGCGATGCACCAACCTCCGCACCAGGCACTACGGTTCGCCGCCGGGTGCGGAGCCCTGTCCACGAGGGCCCATGGAGGCACCGCCGCCCAGCCCGCCTGGGACGAAGCCCTCGCCCACCTCTCTCCCATCGGAGCTCACCCGTCATGACCCAGCCCAAGATCGCTTTTATCGGCGCCGGCAGCGTCGTCTTCACCCAGGGGCTGCTCGCCGACCTCTTCGCCTTCCCGGAGCTGAAGAACGCGCACATCGCCCTGCACGACATCGACGCCGAGCGGCTGGCCACCGCCGAGGCCGCGGCCCGCTACATCGCGCGCGAACTGGACGCCGACGCCCGCGTCACCGCCCACGCCGACCGCCGCGAGTCCCTGGCCGGCGCCGACTTCGTCATCAACATCGTGCAGATCGGCATGGGCGAGTCCACCCGTACCGACTTCGACATACCCGCCCGATACGGGGTGCGCCAGACCATCGGCGACACCCTCGGCGTCGGCGGCATCTTCCGCGCCCTGCGCACCTTCCCCTTCCTCAAGCAGCTCGGCGAGGACATCACCGAGCTCTGCCCCGACGCGTGGCTGCTCAACTACACCAACCCCATGGCCATGAACATCCAGTACCTCACCGAGGCCACCGGCCTGACCAAGGTGGTCGGCCTGTGCCACTCGGTGTACTGGACCATGCACGACCTGGCCAAGCTCGTGGACGTCCCCTTCGAGGAGATCACCCACCGGGCCGCGGGCGTCAACCACCAGGCGTGGGTGCTGCGCTTCGAGCACCAGGGCAAGGACCTCTACCCCCGCCTCGACGAACTCATCGCCAAGGACGAGCAGCTGCGGCGCCGGGTGCGGGTCGACATGTACCGGCGGCTCGGCTACTACCCGACCGAGACCAGCGAGCACTCCTCGGAGTACGTGCCGTGGTACCTGCACCACGACAGCGAGATCGACCGGCTGCGCCTGCCGATCGGCGCGTACGTCGGCATCGTCGACGAGAACGTCGCCGAGTACGAGCACACCCGCGACGCGCTCGCCGCCGGGGAGGCGCTCACCGTCGAGGGCACCATGGAGTACGCCCCGCAGGTCATCCACAGCATGGTCACCGGCACCCCGCGCACCATCTACGGGAACGTCCCCAACCGCGGCCTGATCGACAACCTCCCGGCCCACGGAGTGGTCGAGGTGCCCTGCCTGGTCGACGCCACGGGCGTGCAGCCGACCCGCGCCGGCTCCCTGCCGCCGCAGCTGGCGGCCCTCAACCGCACGTACCTGAGCATGAACGACCTGGTCGTCCGCGCCGCCGTCGAGAACGAGCCGCGGCACATCAGGCACGCGGCCATGACCGACCCGGCCACCGCCGCCACGCTGACCGTGGACCAGATCTGGCGGCTCTGCGACGACATGGTCCGCGCCCACGCGGACCGCCTCCAGCCGTCGCTGCGCGCCACGCTGGCCGACGGCTGACCCTCGGCCGCCCACCCGTCGCCCGCCGCACCCGGCCGACCGGCGCCGTCCGGTCGGCCGTCGGCATCCGCGAGATCAACATCTCGACGCGTCCGAACGCCGTCTTCACCGCGGCCGCACCCCGGTCAATTCACGGGTGCGGCGCCCTCCCCATCACTACGATCCCGCCATGACGATCACCTATGAATGGCGCGGCGACATCGACAACGAGTCCATAGAGGCGCTGCACGCCGAGGGCTTCGGCCATCCGCCGCTCGCCACCGACTGGGTCGCGCAGCTGCGGCGGCACAGCCTGGGGTGGGTCTGCGCGCGGGAGGAAGGACGCCTGGTCGGGTTCGTCAACGTGGCCTGGGACGGGGGCGTGCACGCGTTCGTCCTGGACACGGTCGTGGCGGGGGCCGGGCGCAACCGGGGCATCGGCACCGCCCTCGTCGCGGCGGCGGTGGACGGGGCGCGGGCGGCCGGATGCGAGTGGCTGCACGTCGACTTCGACGATGGCCTGGAGTCGTTCTACTTCGATTCCTGCGGGTTCAGGACGACGCCCGCCGGGCTGATCGCGCTCTGAGTGCCGCCCTTCTCCCGCCGATTGGGCACCGCCCGCCCCGGCCGCCCCACCCGCGTACAGGCGTATAGGCGGCACGCGCCGTCAGTTGTGCTGTAGTACCAGGCGGCGCGCGCTTCTTGTGCGCGGAGACGAATCGGCGGCGCCCTGGTGGGCGCGACACTCGCTGGGTTCCGGTACGGAGTCCGACGGAGGTCGTTTCTGATGTCCACTGTGGTTGCCGGGCCCGCGGCGCCGGGCGGTGTGCTGTCGGGGGTGCTGGGAAGTCCGTGGCTGTCCTTCGCGGGGCGGCGGCTCGGGCGGTTCGTGGTGTCGCTGTGGGTGGTGGTCACCGCGGCCTTCGTGATGATCCATCTGATTCCGGGCGACCCGGTGCGCTCCGCGCTCGGGATGACGGCGCCGGTGGAGGCGGTGAACGCGCGGCGGCAGGCGCTCGGCCTGGACGACGGGCTGCTGACGCAGTACTGGCACTATCTGCGGTCGGTGTCCGTGGGCGACTTCGGCACGTCCATGCTGAGCGATCTGCCGGTGTCGCGGCAGATCGCCGACCGGCTCCCGGCGACGGCCCAACTGGCGCTCGTCGCCTTCGCCGTGGCCGTGGTGATCGCGGTCCCGGTGGGCGTGGCGATGGCCGTCCTGACCCGCGGCGGCCGGCGCAGGGGCGCCGAGCTGGCGTTCGCCTCGACGAGCGTGCTGCTGGCGGCGGTCCCCGAGTTCCTGCTGGCCGTCGGGCTCGTCTATGTGTTCTCGGTGCATCTGGGGTGGTTCCCCGTGGCCGGGCGCGGCGATATGAGTGCGTACGTACTGCCCGTACTGGCCCTGGCCGCCCAGCCCGCCGCCGTCCTCGCGCGGATCGTGCGGGTCGAGATGCTGGCCGTGCTCGGCCACGACTTCATCCGCACGGCGCGCGCCAAGCGGCTGCCCGCGGTGCGGGTCTACGCACGGCACGCGCTGCCGAACGCCTTCACCGCGACGCTCACCATGGGCGGCCTGGTGCTGACGGGGCTGGTCGCCGGGACGGTGCTGGTGGAGAACGTCTTCGCGTGGCCGGGGCTCGGGTCGACGATCGTGCAGTCCATCCAGTCGAAGGACTACCCCGTGGTGCAGGCCGTCGTCCTCGTCTACGGCATCGGTGTGCTGACGGTGAATCTGCTGGTCGACGTGGTGCTCGCGGTGCTCGATCCGCGCTCGACGATCCGGGGGGCCTGAGCCGTGCGCAGAGACGGTCGAAACGGCAGCGGCGCGGCGCCGGGCGCTTTCGCGACGGCGCGGGCCGTCGTGCGCACGCCCGTGGGCGCCTGCTCCGCGGCCCTGCTCGCCCTGCTGATCGCGCTGACCCTGCTCGCGCCCGTGGTGTGGGGCGGCCGGGCGGCAGCGATCGACACGGACGCCCTCCAGCAGGGGCCGACCGGCGCGCATGTGCTCGGTACGGACGGCCTGGGGCGGGACATCCTCGCCCGCGTCCTCGTCGCGACGCGGCTCTCCCTCCGGCTCGCGGTGGAGGCCACCGTGATCGGGGTGGCGGCCGGCACGGTCCTGGGGACCGCGCCCGCGGTGCTGCCCCGGTGGGCGGGGCGGCTCGTGACCTCGGCCGTGAACATCGCCGTGGCCTTCCCCGGGCTGCTGCTCGCCCTCTTCTTCGCCATGATCTTCGGCGTCGGCGCCGAGGGCGCGGTCCTCGCCATCGGGTTCGCCATGGCGCCCGCGTTCGCCCGGCTGGTCCAGACGCTGTCCGCGGCGGTGGCGGGGCGGGACTTCGTGGCGGCGGCGCGGGTCGCCGGGGTGGGCCGCGTGCGGCTGCTCGTACGGCATGTGCTGCCCAACATCGCCGAGCCGCTGGTCGTCAACGCCACCATCGGCGCGGGGATGGCGCTGCTCGCCTTCGCCGGGCTCTCGTTCCTCGGCATCGGGGTGCAGGCCCCGGCCTACGACTGGGGGCGGCTGCTCGGGGAGGGCCTCAACCAGATCTACGTCAACCCCACGGCGGCGCTCGCGCCGGGCGTCGCGGTGGTGGTCGCCGGGCTCGCCTTCAATCTGTTCGGGGAGACCGTGGCGGGCGTGGTCGGCGGACGTTCGACGGCGCCCGCGCCGCTCAAGGCCCCGCCCGCGCGGACCCCGGCGCCCGCGGCTCGCGCCGAGGAGGACGGCGGCAGCGGGCCCGTGCTCGCCGTGGAGGACCTGCGCGTCGCCTTCCCCGGCCCCGACGGGCCCGTGGCCCCGGTCCGCGGCGTCAGCTTCACCGTCGGCGCCGGGGAATCCGTCGGCGTGGTCGGGGAGTCCGGGTCGGGGAAGAGCCTGACCGCGCTGGGCGTCTCCCGGCTGATCGAGGCGCCGGGCGTCGTCACCGCCGCCCGCCTGGACTTCCTCGGGACGCCGCTGCTGCGGGCGTCCGACGCGCGGGTGCGCGCACTCCTCGGCACGTCGCTGGCGCTGGTGTTCCAGGACCCGATGACCTCCTTCAACCCGACGCGGCGGATCGGCCGGCAGCTCGCCGAGGTGTCCGAGCAGCACCAGGGGCTCTCGCGCGGCGCGGCGCTCGCGCGGGCCGTGGAGCGGCTGCGCGGGGTGCGGGTGCCGGCGGCCGAGCGGCGGGCCCGGCAGTATCCGCACGAGTTCTCCGGCGGGATGCGGCAGCGGGCGATGATCGCGATGGGGCTGATGGGCGAACCGCGCCTGGTCATCGCCGACGAGCCGACCACCGCCCTGGACGTCACCGTGCAGCGGCAGGTGCTGCGGCTGCTCGCCCGGGTGCCGGGGGGCGGGACCGGCGGCGGGGAGCAACGGGGCGAGCGGGCCGCGCTGTTGCTGATCAGCCATGACATCGCCGTCGTCGCGCAGAGCTGCCACCGGGTGCTGGTCATGTACGCCGGGCGGATCGTGGAGGACCTGCCCACGGCCGGGCTCCGCACCGCGGCGCGCCACCCGTACACGCGGGCGCTCCTCGCCGCCGTCCCCGCGCTCGACACCGACCGGGACGCGCCGCTGGCGGTCATTCCGGGCCGGCCGCCGGAGCCGGGCCGGACCGGGGCGGGGTGCGCGTTCGCCGCGCGCTGCGCGTTCGCCGACGAGCGGTGCCGGACGGAGGACCCGGTTCCGGTGGAGATCGCGACCGGGCCGCCCGCGCGGCGGCACCGCGTGGCCTGCTGGCACCCGGTGGACGGCCGGGGCGACGCGGCCGGGCCCCGGCCCGAGCCCGAGCCGCACGATGGACACGGCGTCGAGACCACGGGAGGCAGCGCATGAGCGAACTGGTCTTCGAGCGGGTGAGCGTGCGGTACGGGACCCGGCGCGGCGGGCTCACCGCCGTGGACGGCGTCAGCCTCACCGTGCCGTCCGGGCACGTGGTCGGCCTGGTCGGCGAGTCGGGTTCCGGGAAGTCGACGCTCGCGCGCAGCGCCGTCGGCCTCGCGCCGGTCAGCGCGGGGCGGGTGCTGCTCGACGGCACGGACGTACGGCGCCTGGCGGGGCGGCGTCCGCTGCAGATGGTGTTCCAGGACCCGTACTCCTCGCTCGATCCGCGCATGAGCGTCGGGGCGTCGATCGCCGAGGCGATGCCGCGCGGCGGCAGGCGGTTCGCGAGAACGCGTTCCGGGGAGCGGAAGGCCGAGGTGGCGCGCCTCCTCGAACTGGTCAACCTCGATCCGGACCGGGCCGGCATGCTGCCCGGCCGGCTCTCCGGCGGTCAGCGCCAACGCGTCGCGCTGGCCCGCGCGCTGGCCGGCCGCCCGGACGTGGTGATCGCGGACGAGATCACCTCCGCGCTCGACGTGTCGGTGCAGGGCGCGGTGCTCAACCTCGTCCGGGACGTACGGCGGCGGCTGGGCCTGTCGATGCTGTTCATCTCGCACGACCTCGCCGTCGTGCGGTACGTCAGCGACATCGTCGCCGTCATGTACCTGGGACGGATCGTCGAAGCCGGGCCCACGGAACAGGTCCTCTCCGACCCCCGGCACCCCTACACCCGCGAGCTGTTGAGCGCGGCGCCGTCCTGGCACACGCCGCTGTTCGAGGGCGCGGAGGAACCGGGGGGCGTGGACGCCGAGCCGAGCGATCCGCACCGGCCGCCGCCCGGCTGCCGCTACCACCCGCGCTGCGCGCTGGGCCCGCTCGTACGGGCGGACCGCGACGTCTGCCGCACCGCCGACCCTTCGCCGGACGCCGAGCGGCGCCCGCACCGGGCCGCCTGCCACTTCGCGGGAGGGCCTTCCGCGCCGGACGCCGAAGATCACAAGCGTCCCGGAGCGGGTAGGTCCTCCCCGTCGAACACCCGACAACCCGCCCCGCCGGGCGCCGACGACCCCGCACCCCCGACGGCGGACCCCGCCCCTCCGAAAGGAGCCCCAGCATGACCACGGCCCCCGATCACGCCGCCGACCTGCACCGGCGCAGCGTCGTCGCCGACACCCACAACGACCTGCTCTGCGCCGTGACGTCCCGGCCCGTGGACCAGTGGGCGTCGTTCTTCCGCGAGCGGTGGCTGCCCCAACTCGTGGCGGGCGGCGTGAACATACAGGTGCTGCCCGTCTTCATCGACGACGGCTACCGGCCCGAGGGGGCGCTGCGGCGGACCCTGCGCATGATCGAGGCCGCGCACCGGCTCGCCGCCCAGAACGCCGACGCGGTCCGGCTCTGCCTCGACGGCGCCGAGGTGGACGCCGCCCTGGCGGACGGGAGGATCGCGCTCGTACTCGCCCTGGAGAGCGCGCCGGGCATCGGCGAGGACGTCGAACTCCTGGAGACCCTCTACCGGCTCGGCGTGCGGATAGCGTCCCTCGCGCACTTCGGGCGCACGGCGCTCGCCGACGGCAGCGGCGAGGACGCGGCTGGCAGCCGGCTCACCCGCGCGGGCGTCGCGGCGCTCGCCGAGATGGAGCGCGTCGGCATGATGTTCGACATCAGCCACCTGGGGGCCGCCGGCGTCGGCCATGTGCTGGAGCTGGCGACCCGGCCGGTCATCGCCACCCACTCCTCGGCGCGTGCGCTCCGCGACCACCACCGCAACCTCACCGACGACCAGGTGAAGGCGACGGCCGCGAACGGCGGCGTGGTGTGCGTGAACTTCTTCGCTCCGTTCCTGCACGAGAGCGACTTCACCCTCGACCGGCTCGTCGACCATATCGAGCACCTCGCGAACGTCGCCGGCGTCGGCCATGTCGGGCTCGGCCCGGACTTCGTGCAGGAGGTGATCGCCGACACCACCCCGCCCTGCTGCGCGGAGCCGTTCGTGGAGGGCGTCCGCACCGACCGGTACCTGCCCGGCCTCGAAGGGCCCGCCGGGCTGCCGCTGGTCACCGAGGCGCTGCTGCGGCGCGGCTGGGCCGACGACGACATCGCCCGCGTGCTCGGCGGCAATGTGCTCCGGCTCTTCCGCGACCGCCTCGGCCGCCCCGCGGCCTGACCGCCCCTCGCCCCACCACCCCCAGGAGGTACCGCACGTGACACCACGCCTGCGCATCGACGACCTGTACCGCCTCGCGGTGCCCGAGCAGCCGGCCCTCTCGCCGGACGGCGCCGAGATCGCGTACGTACTGCGCGCCGCCGACCGCGCCGCCGACCGCGACACGACCACGCTGTGGCAGGTCCCGGCCGGCGGCGGCGAGCCCCGCCGGCTGACCCGCGGCCCGGCGGACACCGCGCCCGCCTGGTCGCCGGACGGGACCCGGATCGCCTTCCTGCGCGCGCGGGACGACGGGCCGGCGCAGGTGTGGCTGCTGCCCGCGGCGGGCGGCGAGGCCGAGCGGATCACGGAGCTGCCGCTCGGCGCCGGCGCCCCGGTGTGGAGTCCGGACGGCAGCGCGCTCGCGTTCGCCGCGCCCGCCGACCTGGACGCGGCCGACGGCGAGAGCGACGCCGACCGCGCGCTGCGCGCCAAGCGGCCCATCGTCGCGCGGCGCCTGGACTTCAAGGCGGACGGCGCGGGGCCGCTGCGCACGATACGCACCCATCTGCACACGGTCCGCCTCGCCGACCGCGAGGTCCGGCAGATCACGTACGGCGACTGGCACGCCGGCGCGCCCGCCTGGTCGCCCGACAGCACCCGGCTGGCCTTCACGGCCGCCCGCGGGGCCGACGCCGACCTGTCGATGAGCAGCGCGGCGTACGTCGTCGAGGTGGGGCCGCGCCGCGCCGAGCCGGTCCTGGCCGGTTCGGACGCCGGGCAGGCGGGGGCCGTGACCTGGACGGCGGACGGCGAGGCGCTGCTGGTCGTCGGGGCGACGACGGCGAATGTCGGGCACTCCCGGCTGCTGCGGGTGCCGGTGGACGGCGGCGGCAGCGCCGGGCCCGCCGACCTCACCGGCTGCCTGGACCGCAATGTGATGCCCGGCGGCCTCGGCTACGCGGGGGCGCTCCCCCAGCTCACCGCCGACGGCGACAAGGTGCTCTTCTGCCTGCGGGACCGCGGCTCCACTCATCTGTACGCGGCCGGTTTCGAGGGCGGCGCGCCGCGCCGGGTGGTCGGCGGCGGCGCGCTCCATGTGACCGGCATGTCCGCCGCGGGCGGCGCCGTCGCGATCGTGCTGGCCACCCCGGACTCGTACGGCGAGATCGCCACCGTCGACCCCGCCTCCGGCGCGACCCGCGTCCGCACGGCGCACGGCATGTCCGACGTCGCCCTGTATACGCGCGAGGAGCGGGAGTTCACCGTGTCGGACGGCACGGTGGTGCACGGCTGGCTGCTGCGCGACCCGGACCGGAGCGGGCCGGGGCCGCTGCTGCTGGACGTGCACGGCGGCCCGCACAACGGGTGGTACGGCGCGGCCGACCCCTTCCACCTCTACCACCAGGTGCTCGCCGAGCGCGGCTGGACGGTGCTGACGCTCAACCCGCGCGGCAGCGACGGCTACGGCGAGGAGTTCTTCACCGCCGTGCTCGGCGGGTGGGGGATCTCCGACTCCGCGGACCTCACCGAGCCCATCGACCAGCTCGTCGCCGAGGGCGTCGCCGACCCGCGGCGGCTCGCCGTCACCGGGTACAGCTACGGCGGGTTCATGACCTGCTATCTGACCAGCCGCGACGACCGGTTCGCGGCGGCGGTCGGGGGCGGCGTGGTGACCGATCTGACGAGCATGGCCGGTACGTCGGACGCCGCGCGGCTGCTGGGCCGGGCCGAGCTGGGCGGGGCGCCGTGGGAAGCGCGCGAGCACTACGCGCGTCAGTCGCCGATGAGCCGGGTCGAGGACGTGCGGACGCCGACGCTGATCGTGCAGGGCGGCGCGGACGACCGCTGCCCCGTCGGCCAGGCCGAGCAGTGGTTCAACGCGCTGCGCTCCCGACGCGTGCCCGCGGAGCTGGTGCTGTACCCGGGCGGTACGCACATGTTCCCGCTGGACGGCCCGCCCTCCCACCGGGCGGACTTCAATCAGCGCGTCGTGGACTGGGTGGAGCAGTACGCCGGGGAGCCGGGCCGTCCGCGCAAGACGCCCCTCGACGCGGCGCACTGGCAGCGGCGGCTCGCCCGGCTCGCGACGGCGCACCGGGTGCCGGGCGCGGCGCTGGGCATTCTGCGGCTCGGGGCGGCCGACGGCGCCGCGGCCGATGAGACGGTCCGGGCCCACCACGGGGTCCTGTCCACCGCGACCGGGGTCGATGTCACCGACGACTCGGTCTTCCAGATCGGGTCCATCACCAAGGTCTGGACGGCGACGGTCGTCATGCAGCTCGTCGACGAGGGGAGGCTGGACCTCGACGCCCCGCTCATGGACGTACTGCCGGAGCTGCGGCTCGCGGATCCGGGCGTCACCAAGCAGGTGACGATGCGTCACCTGCTCACCCACACCAGCGGCATCGACGGCGACGTGTTCACCGACACCGGGCGCGGCGACGACTGCCTGGAGCGCTACACCGAGCTGCTGGAGGAGGCCGCGCAGAACCATCCGCTCGGCTCCACGTTCTCGTACTGCAACTCGGGGTTCAGCCTGGCCGGGCGGGTCGTCGAGAAGCTGACGGGGCTGACGTGGGACCGGGCGCTGCGCGAGCGGCTGTTCATGCCGCTGGGCCTGACCGGCGCGGTGACGCTCCCGGAGGAGGCGCTGCTGCTGCGGGCCGCGGTCGGGCATGTCGCCGAGGACGGCGGGGACTTCGCGCCCGCCGCGGTGTGGGGGCTGCCCCGCTCGGCCGGGCCCGCCGGGCTGATCACCGCCGCGACCGCGGACGTGCTGGCCTTCGCGCGGCTGCATCTGACGGGCGGCCTCGGCCCGGACGGCGAGCGTCTGCTGAGCGCGGAGAGCGCCGCGGCGATGGCCGCGCATCAAACCGATCTCCCGGACCGGGACACGCTGGGCGACTCCTGGGGGCTGGGCTGGATCCGGTTCGGCTGGGACGGGCAGCGGCTGTACGGGCACGACGGCAACACCATCGGCCAGTCGGCGTTCCTGCGCGTCCTGCCCGACCAGGGGCTCGCGGTGACCCTGCTGACCAACGGCGGCAACGCGCGCGACCTGTACCAGGAGCTGTTCCAGGAGATCTTCGCCGATGTCGCGGGCGTGGCCGTGCCCGCTCCGCCCGCCCCCGCCGGCCGGCCGGCCGCCGTCGACGCCGCCCGGTACGCCGGCGTGTACGAGCGGGCCGGTGCGCGCTCCGATATCACCTTCTCGCACGGTAAGTTGACGCTCCGTCATACGGTGACGGGTCCGCTCGCCGCGTACGAGACGTCGCCCGCGCGGGAGGCCGAGCTCGTCCCGGTCGACGACGGGAAGTTCGTCTTCCTGATGCCCGGCACGAAGACCTGGGCGCCGGTCACCTTCTACACGCTGGAGACCGGCGAGCAATACGTCCACTACGGCGCCCGCGCCACCCCGAAGGTCGGCTGACATGGCTGCTCACGACTCCCGCACGGACCTCGCCGACGCCCGGCCCGCTCCGTACGGCGGCGCTCCCCCGGCCGTCTCCGTCGCCCGCTTCGAAGCGGCGCTGCCGCGCGTCCTCGCCGACATCGAGGCGCTGGTGCGCCGCGAGTCGCCGTCCGCCGACCTCGCGGCGGTGGCGCGCAGCGCCGACCTGGTGGCCGACATGGGGGCCGGACACCTCGGGGCCGCCCCCGAGCGCATCGTCCTCGACGGGCGCGTCCATCTGCGCTGGCGGCTCGGCGACGGCCCGCGCCGCGTCCTGGTCCTCGGCCACCACGACACGGTATGGCCCGTCGGATCGCTGGACACCCATCCGTTCGGCATCGAGAACGGGGTGCTGCGCGGGCCCGGCTGCTTCGACATGAAGGCCGGTGTGGTGATGGCCTTCCACGCCGTCGCCGCGCTCGGCCCGGCTTCCGGCGGCGCCGCGGACGGCGTCACGGTGCTGATCACCGGCGACGAGGAGCTGGGGTCGCCGTCGTCCCGCGCGCTCATCGAGGAGGAGGCGCGGGGCTGCGCCGCCGCGCTGGTCCTGGAGGCGTCGGCGGACGGCGGGGCGCTCAAGACGGAGCGCAAGGGCGTGTCACTGTACGAGGTGGCGGTGCGGGGCCGGGCGGCGCACGCCGGGCTCGAACCGCACCTCGGTGTGAACGCGAGCGTCGAGGCGGCGCACCAGATCCTCGCCGTCGCGGCGCTCGGCGACGCCGCGGCCGGCACCACCGTCACGCCGACGCTGCTGGCCGCGGGCACCACGTCCAACACCGTCCCCGCGCAGGGGCGGTTCGCGGTCGACGTCCGGGTGCGCGACGCCGCCGAGCAGGACCGGGTCGACCGCGCGATGCGGGCGCTGCGGCCGGTCCTCGACGGCGCGGACGTCGAGGTGACGGGCGGCCCCAACCGCCCGCCGCTGCCCGGCTCCGCCTCCCGTGCGCTGTTCGCCCGCGCCGCCCGGCTCGCGGACGGGCTGGGCATCGGCCCGCTCGCCCCGGTCGCCGTCGGCGGCGCGTCGGACGGCAACTTCACCGCGGGCGTCGGCACGCCCACCCTGGACGGTCTGGGCGCGGTCGGCGGCGGCGCCCACGCCGATCACGAACACGTCGAGACGGCCGAGCTGCCCCGGCGCACCGCCCTGCTCACGGCGCTGCTGCGGGACATCCTGGCGCGCTCCCGCGACGGACACGACGAAGAAGATGACACCTGTGATTGATCTGCCGAGCGACCCGGGCCGCACCTCCGGCGCGTGCGGCGGCACGGACGAGGCCCTCGCCGCGGCGCGGGCGGCGGCCCGCGCGGCCCGCACCCCGATCCGCACCCTGTCCACGCTGGCCGAACTGGATTCCGTACAGCGGCTCTACGAGCGGATCTGGCGGCCCGACGGGAAGGTCCCGCCGATCACAGCCGAGCTGCTGCGCGCCCTGTCGAAGGCGGGCAGCTATGTGGCGGGGGCCTTCGACGGCGACTCGGACGGCGCCCCGGAAGGCGGTGAACTCGTCGGCGCCTGCGTCGGGTTCTTCGCGCCGCCCGCCGACCGGGCGCTGCACAGCCATATCGCGGGCGTGGCGGAGGAGACGCGCGGGCGCCACGTCGGGTACGCCCTGAAACTGCATCAGCGGGCGTGGGCGCTACGGCGCGACGTCACCGAGATCTCCTGGACGTTCGACCCGCTCGTACGCCGCAACGCCTATTTCAACCTCGGCAAGCTGGCCGCCGGGGCCACCGAGTATCTGCCCGACTTCTACGGCCCGATGAACGACGGCATCAACGGCTCCGACGACACCGACCGGCTCCTGGTGACCTGGCCCCTGGAGGCGCCGGAGACCGTGGCGGCCTGCGCGGGGCGGCCGGCCGCGCCCGGCACGGCGGGCGCCGTCACCGGCCTCTCCGTCTCCCCGGAGGGCCGTCCCGTACGCGGCACGCTCGACGGCCCGGCCGTGCTGGTCGCCGTGCCCGCGGACATCGAGCGACTGCGCGCCGCCGACCCGGCGTGCGCCGCCTCCTGGCGGTCGGCCCTGCGCGACGTGCTGGGCGGGCTGCTCGCGGACGGGGCGCGGGTCACCGGCTTCGACCGGACCGGTGGGTACATCGTCGAAAGGAAGAGAGCGTCATGAAACTGACCGGAGTCGAGCTCCGCCGCGTACGGATGCCGCTGGTGGCGCCGTTCCGTACGTCCTTCGGGACCCAGACCGTCCGCGACGCGCTGCTGCTGCGCGCGGTGACGGCCGGGGCCGAGGGCTGGGGCGAGTGCGTGGCGATGAGCGATCCGCGGTACTCCCCGGAGTACGTCGAGGGCTGCGCGGACGTGCTCACCCGCTTCCTCGTGCCCGCGCTCGCCGAGCGCCGCGGGGAGCTGGACGCGATCGGCGTCGCGCCCGCGCTCAGCCCCTTCAAGGGGCATCAGATGGCCAAGGCCGCCCTGGAGACGGCCGTGCTGGACGCCGAGCTGCGCGAGCGCGGCGTGCCGCTCTCGCGCGAACTGGGGGCGGTGCGGGAGCGGGTGGCGTGCGGGGTCTCGGTCGGCATCATGGACTCGGTGCCCGAGCTGCTGGACGCCGTCGCCGGATACCTCGACGCCGGTTACGTACGCATCAAGCTGAAGATCGAGCCGGGCTGGGACATCGCGCCGGTGCGGGCCGTGCGGGAGCGGTTCGGCGACGACGTGCTGCTCCAGGTCGACGCCAACACCGCCTACACGCGGGCCGACGCACGGCTGCTGGCCGGGCTCGACCCGTTCGGCCTGCTGCTCATCGAGCAGCCGCTGCCGGAGGACGATCTGCTGGGCCACGCGGAGCTGGCCCGCCGGGTGCGCACGCCGATCTGCCTGGACGAGTCCATCACCTCGGCCCGCGCGGCGGCGGACGCGATCGCGCTCGGCGCCACCAGCATCGTCAACATCAAGCCGGGCCGGGTCGGCGGCTATCTGGAGGCCCGCCGCATCCATGACGTGTGCGCGGCCCACGGGGTGCCGGTGTGGTGCGGGGGGATGCTGGAGACCGGGCTCGGCCGGGCGGCGAACGTGGCGCTGGCGGCGCTGCCGGGCTTCACCGTGCCGGGCGACACCTCGGCCTCCGACCGCTACTACCGCACCGATGTCACCGAGCCGTTCGCCTTGGACGAGGGGCATCTGCGGGTGCCGACGGGGCCCGGCATCGGCGTGGAGCCGCTGGCGGACGCGCTGGAGGAGGTGACCGTCTCCACCGAGTGGATCGCGGTGTAGGCCGGTGGCCGGGGCGGGTCTGCCGCGGTGCGGGCCGGTGGCCGGGGTGGGGCTGTCGCGGGCGGCGGGCACCGCATAGGATCGACGCCTATACGGCGTACAAGAGATTGGTCCCGCACCCCGAGGGAGGAAGCGTGCTCACCCCGGTGACCCCCCGTCCGCGAGCCGGCCTCCGGCGCGTCCTGGAGGACCTCGGCCCCACTCTGCTCGACCTCGTCCTCGGCGACGTCGACGCCGCGGGGGCGGGTTCCGCCTCCGGGCCGGGGCCCGGCGCCGGCTCCGGCTCGCGGGACATCGGCGGCGTCGTCATCCACGACCCGTACGACGAGCCCGTGCCGCCGCCCAGGGCCCTCGTGCTCGGCGTCGCCGTGCACGAGCCCGCCCGGATCGTCGAACTCCTCGACACCCTCGGCGCGCAGGGCGCCGCCGGCCTCGTCGTCCGCGCGCCGGTCGCCGTCGACGAGGAGGTCGCCGCGGCGGTGCGGCGCTCCGGCGTCGCGCTGCTCGGCCTGGCCCGCGGCGCCTCCTGGGCGCAGATCGCCGCGATGCTGCGCTCGGTCATCGCCGAGGGCGACGTCGGGGACCCCGGCCCGGAGTCCCTGGGCGGAGTGTCGTCCGGGGACCTGTTCGCGCTGGCCAACGCGATCGGGGCGCTCCTCGACGCGCCCGTCACCATCGAGGACCGCAGCTGGCGGGTGCTGGCCTTCTCCGGCCGGCAGGGCGAGGCCGACTCCTCGCGCGTCGAGACCATCCTCGGCCGCCAGGTACCGGAGCGCTACACCCGGCTCCTGGAGGAACGCGGGGTCTTCCAGGCCATGAACCGCAGCGACCGGCCCGTGTACGTGGCTCCCGTCGCGGAGGGCGACGGCGGCGGGTTCAGCCTGCCGCGGGCAGCGCTGACCGTACGCGCCGGGGACGAGGTCCTCGGCTCCATCTGGGCCGCCGTGCACGGACCGCTCAGCGCCGAACGCGAACAGGCCCTGTGCGACGCGGCGAAGCTGGTCGCCCTGCACCTGCTGCGGCTGCGCGCGGGCGCCGACGTGGAGCGCAGGCTCCGGTCCGACCTGGTGGCCACGGCGCTGGAGGGCGGGCCGGGCGCCGCCGAGGCCGTCGCCCGGCTGGGGCTGGCCGAACAGCCGGGCGCCGTCCTCGCCCTGGCGGCCGCGGGCCGCCCCGACGGCGACCAGTCCGCCGCCCGGCACGCCCGCTACGTCGCCGAACGGCAGCGCCTGACCGACGCGTTCGCGATGCACCTGACCGCGGTCCACCCGCGCTCGGCCGCCGCGCTCGTCGGCGACGTCGTCTACGGCATCGTCCCGGTGCCCGCCGACCGCGCGGACGCCGAGATCCGGGCGGTCCGGGTCGCGGACGACTTCCTGGAACGCGTCGGCGAGCGCCAGGAACTGCGCGTGGGCGTCGGCCCGTACGCCCGCGACTGCGCCGGACTGCCCGCCTCCCGCGCCGGGGCGGACCGGGCGCTGCGGGTGCTGCGCGCGAGCGCGGGCTCCCGCTCGGTGGCCCGGATCGCGGACGTCTTCGTCGAGTCGCTCCTGCTCGAACTCACCGACGTGATCGCCGAACGCGGCGATCCCCCGTCCGGCCCGGTGGCCCGGCTCATGGCGTACGACGCCGCGCACCACACCTGCCTGGTCCCGACGCTGCGGGCGTGGCTCGACGCCTTCGGCGACGTGGCCACGGCGTCCGCCGCCGTTCATGTGCACCCGAACACCTTCCGCTACCGGCTGCGCCGGCTGGCGGAAGTCGGCGGCCTCGACCTCGCGGACGCCGACGCCCGCTTCGCCGCCATGCTCCAACTGCGCCTGTGGCCGCACACCAGGCGCGTCCGGACCGTGCCGGGCGGCGGCTCGTGAAGCCGCCGCCCGGCCGCGAGAGCCGAAGCGCCCGAAGCCGGGGCCCCGGCCGCGCCGTCGGCCCGCACTCCACACGCCCCCGCGCACGGCGGACTTGTGCGGGGCGATGGATCGCGGCCCCCCGCCTCGTCCGCGCGGACGAATCGCCGCGCGGAGCGGCGGCCTAGCCTCGCTGACAGGTCACCGGCCCGGCCCCGGCCGCCCCCTCACGACCAATCCCCTCCACAGCCAACCCCTTCGAGAACAAAGGAATCGCATGTCACAGGCACCGTCGGAATCGCTCTCGCCGTCCCCGTCCGGCGCGGGCGCGGACCCGCGGCTCGACGCTCTCCACGCCTGGCTGAACGGGCGCCTGGCGACCCTGCTGGACGAACACCAGGTGCCGGGGGCCGCCGTCGCCGTGAGCGTCGGCGACGCGGTCATCGACGTCGCCGCGGGAGTCCTCAGCAAGCGCACCGGGGTCGAGGCCACGCCCGACTCCGTGTTCCAGATCGGCTCGATCACCAAGGTCTGGACGACGACGCTCGCCATGCAGCTCGCCGACGAGGGGAAGCTGGCCCTCGACGCGCCCGTACGCGACTATCTGCCCGAGTTCGCGCTCGCCGACGACGCGGCCGCGGCCGCCATCACCGTCCGGCAGCTGATGTGCCACGTCAGCGGGTTCGAGGGCGACCTCTTCACCGACACCGGCGTGGGCGACGACTGCATCGAGAAGTTCGTCGCCACGCTCGGCGACGCGCCGCAGCTGTTCCCGCCGGGCGAGCGGTTCTCGTACAACAACGCCGGCTACTGCGTGCTCGGCCGGATCGTCGAGGTGCTGCGCGAGAAGACCTACGACGCCTGCCTGCGGGACCACCTCTTCGCCCCGCTCGGCCTCACCCACGCGGCCACCGGCCCGTACGAGGCGATCCTGCACCGGGCCGCGGTCGGCCACATCCCGACGGGCCCGGACGCCGCGTTCGAGGCGGCCCCGGCGTGGGCGCTCCCCCGCTCGAACTCCGCCGCGGGCTCCATGCTCGCCATGCGCCCCCGCGACCTGCTGGCCTTCGCCCGGATGCACCTGGCCGACGGCGTGGGCCCGGACGGTACGCGCGTGCTCGGCGCGCAGAGCACGCGGGCCATGCGCGAGCGCCAGACGGACGTCCCGTACCTGGGGCTGATGGGCGACCGGTGGGGCCTCGGCTGGGAGATCTTCGACTGGCCCGGCGCCACCGTCGTCGGCCACGACGGCGGCACCCTCGGCCAGTCGGCGTACCTGCGCGCCGTACCGGGGCAGGACGTGGCCGTGGCGGTGCTGACCAACGGCGGCGAATCGCTCGCCGTGTACCAGGAGATCGTCGAGCGCGTCCTCGGCGAACTCGCCGGCGTGGAGGTGCCGCCGCTGCCCGCCCCGGACCCCGACGCGCCGCGGATCGACGCCGCGCGGTACGTCGGCACGTACTCCTCGGGCGTCGCCGACACCGTCGTCAGCCAGGACGCCGACGGCCGCATATGGGCCGAGCGGACCCCGAAGGGGATCTTCGCCCAGCTCGGCGGCGGACCGGAGCGGACCGAGCTGGCGCCGGCGCGCGAGGACTCCCTGATAGCCGTGGAGCGCAGGCACGGCATGCACCAGATCCACTCCTTCGTCGGCGACGACGGCGACGGCCACGCGCTGTACCTGCACACGGGGCGCGCCGACCGCAGGGTCGCGCCGTGAGCGGCGCGCCCGCCGCGCGGGGCACGGCTGTCCGCCGCCCGCGGGAGCGCCCCGCCGCCTGAGCGGGGCGCGGCCCGGAGGGCGGGAACCGGCCGCCCGCGCCCGCCCTCCGCCGCCACACCCCACCCCCAGGGAGATACGGATGAGAACCGCGCGGACCACGGCAGCGATCGTCATCGCCGCCGCCCTGGGCCTCACCGGCTGCGGCGGGCCCTCGGGCGCCGGCAGCCGACCGCAGCCCGGCGACACCCCGGCCGAGGGCCGGACGTTCACCATGGCGATGGCGGCCGACCCCGGCACGCTCGACCCGGCGAAGACCGTCCTGTCGGCCGCCATCCAGGTCGACCGCTTCCTCTACGACCCGCTGATCCAGATGACCGCGGACGGCCGCGCCCGCGCGGGCCTCGCCGAGAAGTGGCAAGGGGACGCCACCACGGCCCGCTTCACGGTGCGAAAGGGCGTCACCTGCGCCGACGGTTCGCCGCTGACCGCGCGGGACGTGGCCGCGAACATCGCGTACGTGGCCGACCCGAAGAACCGGTCGCCGCTGACCGGCCTGTATGTGAACCCCGGCGCCACGGCGACGGCCGACGCCGCGAACCGGGAGGTCACCGTCGTCAGCAAGGTCCCCGACGCCTTCCTGCTGCGCAACGTCGGCATGGTGCCGATCGCCTGCGGCAAGGGGCTCGACGACCGTGCGTCGCTCGCCGCAGGCGGGCACGGCACCGGGATGTTCACCCTGACGGAGTCGGTGCCGGGCGACCACTACACCCTCACCCGCCGCAAGGACTACACCTGGGGTCCGGGCGCCTGGAAGGCCGGGCAGAAGGGGCTGCCGGACACAGTGCGCGTACGGATCGTCCCCAACGAGACGACCGCGGCGAACCTGCTCCTGTCCGGCGAGCTGAACGCCGCGAACCTCGTCGGCCCCGACCAGCAGCGGCTGTTCGGCCGCGGCCAGTACCACACCGACTCGGCGACCGCACTGGGACAGATGTGGTTCAACCAGGCGCCGGGCCGCCTCGGGCGGGACGAGACGGTACGGCGGGCCCTCGCCCGAGCCGTCGATCTGCCGGTCATCGGCAAGGTGCTGTCCAGCGGCACCGGCAAGCCGTCGGGCGGGCTCATCAGCATCGAACCGAGGGCCTGCAAGGCCGCCACCGCCGCCCGGCGGCTGCCGCCCCACGACGTGGACGCCGCCAAGTCCCTGCTGGACGCGGCGGGCTGGCGGGAGGGCTCCGACGGCGTACGGGCCAAGGGCGGCGAGCGGCTGAAGCTCACCCTCCTCTACCCGAGCCAGATCGGGCAGCCGGCCGCGTCCGCGGCGGAGCTGATCCAGAAGGCGTGGCGGGCCGTCGGCGCCGAGGTGGCGCTGCGCGGCGTCGACAACATGGGCATCAACCAGGTCGTCGCCGGCAACGCGTCCTGGGACGTCTCCGTCATGCCGCTGGGCCTGGGCATCCCGCCCCAGCTCAGGCCGTTCGTCTCCGGCCCGACACCGCCGCACGGCACGAATTTCGCGCACATCGGCAACGAGAAATACGCGGCCCTGGCCGCCGACGCCTCGCGGATGCCGGGCGCCGAGGGCTGCCCGACGTGGAACCGCGCCGAGTCGGCGCTGATCGAGTCGGTGGACGTACTGCCGTTCGTGGACGCCGTCGTGCCGACGTTCGGCTCGGGGGCGCGGTTCGAGAAGAGCTACGCGAGCATCACGCCGTCGTCGATCAGGATGTACAAGGACTGAGATGTACGGGGATTGGCTGGACGAGGGCCGGGCCGTGCACGAGAGGGCCGGGCCGGTGACGAGGACCGGGCCGTGCACGAGGATTGATGTACACGGGCCGGGGCGTGTGCGAATGTGAACGGGACGTGATCACACAGCGACGGAGGTCCGGCCGATGGCGGCGGCACAGTTGGCTTCACGGCGCGCCGCGTGGCGCCGGGCGGCCGTGGTCGGGGCACTCATGCTGGCCGCGTTCACCTTCAACACCACCGAGAACCTCCCGATCGGCGTGCTCCAGCTGATCTCGGACGACCTCAAGGTGTCGCTGTGGGCCGTGGGCTGCCTCGTCACCGGGTACGGCGTGACCGTGGCCGTGGTCTCCCTGCCCATCACGCACGCCACCCGTGCCATGCCCCGCCGCCATGTGCTCACCGCCCTGCTGGGCGCGCTGGTCGTGGCGAGCCTCGCCTCGGCGGCGGGCTCCTCCTACTGGCTGCTGCTCGCCGCCCGCGTGGTGACCGCGCTCGCCCAGGCGCTGTTCTGGGCGGTGATGGGGCCGGTGGCCGTCGGGCTGTTCCCGCGGCGGGTGCGCGGGCGGGTGATAGGGCTGCTGTCGGTCGCCGGGTCGCTGGCGCTCGTCCTGGGCATCCCGGCCGGTACGTGGCTGGGGCAGCGGCACGGCTGGCAGCTTCCGCTGGTGGTGCTGGCCGGGCTGGGCGCCGTGTCGCTGGTGGTGATCGCGGCGCTGCTGCCCACGTCACGGCCCGAGGAGGGGGCCGCGGCCTACGGGTCCGAGCCGGACGCCCGGCGGTTCGGGGCCGTTCTGGCGACCACCGCCCTGTCGGTGACCGGCGCCTTCGCCGGTTACACGTACATCGTGAAGTTCCTCGGCGACGTCAGCGGCTTCGCCGATACGTCCGTGAGCACGCTGCTGATGGTCGCCGGGGTGGCGGGCGTCCTCGGGGTCACCGCCACCGGCCCGCTGCTCGACCGCTTCCCGCGGGCCACGCTCGCCGTCCCGGTCGCCACCCAGACGCTGGGCCTGTCCGGGCTGTACGCGCTGGGCGGCGTGAAGGCGGCGGCGGTGGCGATGCTGGCGCTGCTCGGGGCGTCGCTGGGGCCGGTCTTCATGGCGACGCAGGCGCGGGTGCTCCAGTCGGCCCCGGGCCGTACGGAGATCGCGCTGGCGGCCAACTCCGGCGCGTACAACGCGGGGGTGGCGCTCGGCGCGCTGCTGGGCGGAGCGCTGCTGCCCGCCGTGGGGGTGCGCGGGATATTCCTGGTCGGCGCGGTGTTCAGCGCCGCGACGCTGGGGGTGCTCGGGTGGGAGCGGCTGACCGCGCCGGGCCCTGGCGGACGGCCCGCCGGTGCGGGGCTCCGGAGGGCGGGCGCGCCCCGGAGCCCGCTGCCGGAATGAGCCGCCGAGGGCGGTCGGGCGAGCGCCGGGCCGGTGCCGGTGCCGGTAGCGCGTCGGGCGAGCGCCGGGCCGGTGTCGGTGCCGGTAGCTCGTCGGCCGAACTCCGCGCGAGCGCCTGATCGGACAACACCCGTACGAGTGGTTTGCCGTTCGGGGCGGTGCGGCGATTCCGCGGGGGCTTCTACGGTCGCTACCCACCGCGCCACTCACTGGAGGCCCAGGCACCGTGCAGCCCTTCGAACTTCCCGACTTCTACATGCCGTACCAGGCCCGCCTCAACCCCAGCCTTCCCCGCGCCCAGGCGCACGCCGCGCCGTGGGCCCGGTCCATGGGGATGCTGGAGGGCTCGGGGGTGTGGGACGAGGCGGACCTGGACGCCCACGGATACCCGCTGCTGTGCGCCTACACCCACCCGGACGCCGCTCCCGAGGCGCTGGACACCGTCACGGACTGGTACGTGTGGGTGTTCTTCTTCGACGACCACTTCCTGGAGACGTTCAAGCGGACCGGCGACATCGCGTGCGCCAGGGCGTATCTGGACCGGCTGCCGCTGTTCATGCCCCGCGACGGCTCCCCGCTGCCGGAGCCGGTCAATCCGGTCGAGGCCGGCCTCGCCGACCTGTGGCAGCGGACCGCTCCGCGCATGTCCCCGGAGTGGCGGGAACGATTCTTCGAGTCGACGTTCAACCTCCTCCAGGAATCGATGTGGGAGCTGCACAACATCGACGCGGGCCGGGTGGCCAACCCGGTCGAGTACATCGAGATGCGCCGCAAGGTGGGCGGCGCGCCCTGGTCGGCGGATCTCGTGGAGTTCGCGAACGGCGCCGAGGTGCCCGACGCGGTGGCCCGCAGCAGGCCGCTGCGGGTGCTGAAGGACGCCTTCTCGGACGGGGTGCACCTGCGCAACGACCTCTTCTCGTACCAGCGCGAGGTCGAGGAGGAAGGCGAGTTGAGCAACGGCGTACTCGTCATGGAACGATTCTTCGGGTACGACCCGCAGCGGGCCGCCGACACGGTCAACGACCTGCTGACCTCCCGGCTGCACCAGTTCGAGCACACGGTCCTCACCGAACTGCCGCCCCTCTTCGAGGAGTACGGCCTGGACCCGGCCGCCCGCGCGCGCGTGCTGGCGTACGCGCAAGGGCTGACGGACTGGCAGAGCGGCGGCCACGAATGGCACCTGCGCTCCAGCCGGTACATGAACGGCGGCGACGGCGCCACCCTCGGTGCCGTGCCCTGGTCGCCGCCGGGGCCCTCGGGCATCGGCGCCACCCGCGTGGGGGCTGCCGCCGTGCGGGTGCTCAGGGCCCCGGCTCAGGGCGCGAGCACCCGCGCCCGCTCCTTCCGCCTCCCCACGTACGAGCGGGTCGGCCCGACCGCCGCGCCGAGCGTCCGCATGCCGTACGCGCTGCGGCTCAACCCGCATCTGGACCTGGCGCGCCGGGACCTCACCGAGTGGGCGCGGCGGACCGGGATGACCGTGCCGACCGCCGGCGTGCCCGGTGACGGCCGATGGACCCAGGAGGTGCTGGACTCCTGCGACCTGGCCCTGTGCTCGGCGGGGCTCGACCCGGACGCCTCCGCCGAGGATCTGATCACCAGCGCCAGGTGGCTGGCCTGGGGCACGTACGCCGACGACTGCACCCCGGTGTTCAACGCGGCCCATGACGCGGCCGGGCTGCGGCGGTACATGGATCAGGCGCGCCGGTGCATGCCGGTGGACGGGACGCCCGCGCCGCCGCCCGTGGACGCCTCGACCCGTGCGCTGACGGACCTGTGGGCCCGTACGACCGCGTCGATGAGCCAGGAGGAACGGGAGCGGTTCCGCCGGGCGTGCGACGAATTCATCGACAGCTGGTGGTGGGAGTTCAGCAACACGGAGCTGAACCGGGTGCCCGATCCGGTGGACTACATCGAGATGCGGCGCAAGACGTTCGGGTCGGAGCTGACCGTCCTCCTCGCGCAGCTGGGCCGGGGCTGCGCGGTCCCGCCGGAGCTCTTCGCGACCACCACGGTCAGGAGTCTCGAAGCCGCGGCCATGGATTACGCGGCTCTCCTCAATGACTGCACGTCGTTCCAGAAGGAGATCGAATTCGAGGGCGAGACGCACAACGGGGTGCTGGTGATCCGGCAGTTCTTCGACTGCGCCACGGAACAGGCCAGGGCCGTCGTGATCGACCTGATCAACTCCCGGATGCGGCAGTTCGAGCATCTGGCGGCCGAGGAGATCCCGCTGCTGTGCGCGGACTACGGACCGGAGGTCGGCAGGGAATTGGGGCGGTATGTGGACGGCCTCAAGGACTGGATGAGCGGCATCAAGAAGTGGCACGAGGAGGTCGGCCGCTACAAGGAGCCGAACCTGCGCGAGCGCTACGGGCGGCTGGAGGGGCCCGAGGGGCATGCGGGGAGCGCGGGGTGCGCAGGGCATGAGGGGCGTGCAGGGCTTGAGGGGCCGCGTCCTGGTTCGGGGACGCTCCCGATCGGGCCGCCCCGCGGACTGGGGACCTCCGCCGCCCGGCTGGTGGAGTCCCTGCCGGTCCGGGCGTGAGTCGGGCGCCGGAGTGCGGGCCCGGTGCTGCCGGGCCTGCCGCGCGCTGCCTTGCGTAAGGGTTTCGCCGGGGCTTTCCCTAGTTTCAATACAGAGCTGCACTGTATTGTTTTCACCGTGAAGCTTGGCGACGACGACGGGCGCACCGACGCCCCCTCCGCACACCCCTCCCGGCCCCCCGGCCGCCCCCGCAGCCGCGAGGCGGACGAGGCGATCCTCACGGCCGCCCTCGACCTGCTGATCGAGCGGGGCATCGGCTGGGCCAGCATCGAGCAGATCGCCCGCCGCGCCGGAGTCACCCGCGCCACGGTCTACCGGCGCTTCCCGAACCTCACCGAGCTGCTGGTACGGGCGATCGAGTGGGAGTACCGGGAGGTGGACGCCGCGCCGCCGCGCCGGCCGGACATCGAGGCGATGGTCGCGGACTGGGCCGGTTACCTCAGCCGGCCCCGTACGCGCCGGCTGATCCGCCGCCTGTACGGCTCGGTGGACGACCTCCCCGAACTGCTGCACGCGTACCACCGGTCCCATGGCGGGCCTCGCGACCAGGCGGTCCACTCCGCCCTCGAACAGGCCCGCGCGGCAGGCCGCCTCCCCGCGGACAGCGATCCGGACATCTTGCGGCAACTGCTCAGCGGCGCGGCCCTGCACCACCTCGCCGCCTGCCCCGACACCACCGGCGCGGACGAGGTGGAGGCGTATTTCCTCGCCGTACTCCGGCAGGCCGGCTACCGGCCGGACGCGGACGGGGCCCCAACCTCCAAGGAGCACACGGAACATGAGTGAGAACGCGTCATGGCTGGGCCGGGACATCCGCCGGGCCCGCAGGCAGGGCCCGGCGGCCGTCGACCGGCGCCAGAAGATCCGGCTCGCCGGCATCGTCGCGCACGCCCGCGCCACGTCGCCCTACTACCACGAGCTCTACCGCGACCTGCCCGAGCGCGTGACGGACCCGGCGCTGCTGCCGGTCACCGACAAGAAGAAGCTGATGGCGAACTTCGACGACTGGGTGGGCGACCGCGGCATCACGTACGAGAAGGTGTCCGCCTTCGGCGACGACCCGGAGCTGATCGGGCAGCGGTTCCTGGGGAAGTACATGGTGGCCACCACGTCGGGCACCAGCGGCCGGCGCGGCCTGTTCATACTCGACGACCGGTACATGGCCGTCACCTCGGCCCTGACCTCCCGCGCACTCACCTCCTGGCTGGGCCCCGCCGGCGTGCTGCGGGCCACCGCCCGCGGCGGGCGCTTCGCCCAACTGATCGCCACCGGCGGCCACTACGCCGGGTTCGCCGGGTACTCCCGCCTGGTCCGCGAGGGCGGCTGGCGCGCCAGGCTGATCCGGGCGTTCTCGGTGCACACTCCGATGGCGGAGCTGGTCGACCGGCTCAACGCCTACCGCCCCGCCATCGTCATCGGCTACGCCAGCACGCTCATGCTGCTCGCCGCGGAACAGGAGGCGGGCCGGCTGCGCATCGACCCACTCCTGGTCGAGCCCGCGGGCGAGACGATGACCACCGGCGACACGGACCGCATCGCGGCCGCCTTCGGCGCGAAGGTCGGCACGGTGTACGGCGCGACCGAGTGCGCGTACCTCAGCTACGGCTGCGCGGCGGGGTGGTACCACGTCAACAGCGACTGGGCCGTGGTCGAGCCGGTCGACGCCGACCACCGGCCCACGCCGCCCGGGGAGTTCTCGCACACCGTCCTGGTCAGCAATCTCGCCAACCGAGTGCAGCCGTTCCTCCGCTACGACCTCGGCGACAGCGTCATGGTCAGGCCCGAGCCCTGCCCGTGCGGCAACCCCCTGCCCGCGATCCGCGTACAGGGGCGCGCCGGGGACATCCTCACCTTCCCGAACGGCCGCGGCGAGGACGTCAGCCTCGCCCCGCTGGCCTTCGGCACCCTCTTCGACCGTACGCCCGGAGTCGAGCGGTTCCAGATCGAGCAGACCGCCCGCACGACGCTGCGGGTGCGCCTGCTCCCGGCCGACGGAGCCGACCCGGACCGCGTGTGGCAGGCCGCTTGCCGCGAACTGACCCGCCTGCTCGCCGACAACGGGCTGGACGGCGTCTCCGTCGAACGGGCCGCGGAGCCTCCCCGACAGGCGCCCGGCGGGAAGTACCGTACGGTCATTCCGCTCGCCTGACCGGGGCGAGTGATCGGGGCGAGTGGTCGGGGCGAGTGGTCCGGGCTCACGATCCGGACTTATGGTCCGGACTTATGGTCCGGACTTATGGTCCGGTCTCATGGCCCGGGCTCATGGCCCGGACGCGTGATCCAGGCACGTGATCCAGGCGCGTGATCCCGGCGAGTGAGTCGCCTCAGTCGCGGCCCAGGCCGCCTGACCACGCCATTCAGGCCCATCCGGGCCCTGGCGCCAGGCGTGCGCCATGCACCCCCTTGCGATGGCGTCACGATGGTGCCATGATGGCGTCATGGACCTCACGCCGTATGTCGACAACCTCCGGCACGAACTCGCGGTCGCCGCCGACACGGGCGGGGACGAGGCGCGCGAGCTCGCCGAGCGACTCACCACGCCCTTGGAATCGGCCGTCCGGCTCATGCTGCTGGACGCGCTGTCCAGCGCCATGGGCGAGGTCACCCGCGACCTGGCACCGGGGTCGGTCGACGTACGGCTGCGGGGGCTCGACCCCGAGTTCGTCGTGACGCCGCCGCCGGCGCTGGAGGGGTTCGAGGAAGTAGGGGCGCACGAGGGCCCGTCAGGCGGCGCGCGAGCGCCCATGGCACCGGCCCCCCCGGCCTCGGACGGCGACGACGGCGGCACGGCGCGCGTCAATCTGCGGCTTCCCTCTCACCTCAAGACCCGTGTCGAGGAGGCGGCGGGACAGGAAGGCCTGTCCGTCAATGCCTGGCTCGTACGGGCCGTCGCCGCCGCCCTGGAACCCACCGAGCGCGGGCGGCCTCCGGGGCGCGGCCGCCATATGGGCCGGCAGGGCTTCACCGGCTGGGTCCGCTGACGGGTTCCGACCGGCGCGGCGTTCGGGCGCCACTCTCCTTCACCCGCCCCACCGGCGGGGACGCAAACCTGAGCCATGAGGACGGGACAGCCATGCCTACCTTCGACACTCCGGCACCGATCTCCGCCACCATCGAATTCGACGTCGGCTCCGCCCGGATCGCCGCGGGCGAACGCGCCGACACGGTCGTCGAGGTGCTGCCGAGCAACGCGGCCGAGGACGCCGACGTACGCGCCGCCCAGCAGACCAAAGTCAGTTACGCGGACGGCAAGTTGCTGGTCAAGGGGCCCAAGAAGCGTTCGCTGTTCGGCAAGACCGGATCGGTCGACGTGAGCGTCGAGCTGCCGGCCGGCTCGGACGTCCACGGCTCCACCCCCATGGCGGACTTCCTCTGCACCGGGCGCCTCGGCGAGTGCCGGCTCAGAACGTCGCTCGGAGACATCCGGGTCGACGAGGCGGAGGCCGCGTTCCTCAAGACAGGTCACGGGGACATCCAAGCGGCCCACCTGGCGGGGGATGCCGAGGTCATCGGGGCCGGGCGGATCGAGATCGGCACGTTCGGGGGCACTTCGAGAATCAAGAACGGCAACGGCGAGACCAAGGTCGGGGAGGCCGTCGGCGAGCTGCGGGTGAACGCGGCCAACGGCACCATCTCCGTCGAGGTCGCGCATGCCGGTGTCGACGCCAAGTCCGCCAACGGCGGCATCCGGGTCGGCGAGGTGACGCGCGGCAGCATCGCGCTCCAGGCCGCCATCGGCGATGTCGAGGTCGGCATCCGCGAGTCCACGGCCGCCTGGCTCGAGGTGAAGACCGGCGTCGGCAGCGTCCGCAACTCCCTGAGCACGACGGACGGCCCGGACACCGCCGACGAGACCGTCGAGGTCCGCGCCAGCACCGGAATCGGCGACATCCTGATCCACCGCGCCTGATCCGCCGGGTCTGGACCACCGGGCCGGGCCCGGCGGGCCTGATCCACCGGGTCTGATCCGCCGGGCCCGGCCCGGTCTGGGAAGTCAGGCTCGCTGGCCGTACGAACGAAGCACGTTCGCGCTCAACTCGCCGCCGTGGCGGGTGGCGGCGCCTTTGAACCCCATCGCGTCCGCTGGACGCCCGCGGTGCGGTTCTGCCGCGGCACGCCGAGCGGCGGGCCGGCGCGCTCGTACGCGCCGCTTCCGCCCAGGCACCCCCTTGCAACACCCCTCTGCACCGCGATCGCGCTCCGCATCACTCACCGGTCACGCACCGAGCGCGCACCGAACGCCCAACACCCGCGTACCGCGCGTGGCAGCGCACATGGCACGTCACTCTGCACTCTGAACCGGAGGACCCCATGCACCACCACACACCACCGACGCACTCCGAGCCGGTCACGATGCCGCTGGACCGCACGGAAGGCTGCCCGTTCGACCCGCCCGCCGAGCTGGCGCGGATTCGGGAAGGGGGGCCGCTCGTACGGATGCGGTACCCCGACGGGCACATGGGCTGGCTGGCCACCGGCCACTCCGTGGTCCGGGAGGTACTGGCGGACCGGCGCTTCAGCTCGCGCCAGGAGCTCCTGCACTCCCCGATGATGGACCTCGGCGAGCTTCCCCCGGCGGCGCTCGGCGATCTCACCGGGATCGACGCGCCGGAGCACACGCGCTATCGGCGGCTGCTCATCGGGAGTTTCACCGTGCGCCGGATGCGCGCGCTCACCGAGCGGGTCGAGCAGATCACCGCCGAGCACCTCGACGCCATGGAGCGCCGGGGGCGGACGGCCGATCTGGTGGAGGCGTACGCGCGGCCCGTTCCCGCGCTGATGATCTGCGAGCTGCTGGGGGTGCCCTACGCCGACCGGGAGCTCTTCCAGGACCACGCCTCGACGCTGCTCACCCAGTCCGCCGAGGAGCGGGAGCGGGAAGCGGCCCTGACGGCGCTGACGGAGTATCTGCGTCAGCTGGTGCTGGCCAAACGCGCCGAGCCCACGGACGATCTGATCAGCGATCTGACATCCAGCGACCTCACTGATGAGGAACTCACCGGCATCGGCGTCCTGTTGCTGGTCGCGGGCCTGGACACCACCGCCAACATGATCGCCCACGGCACCTTCGCCCTGCTCAGCAACCCGGACCAGGTCGCCGCCCTGCGGGCCGATCCGGACCTGGCGGACCAGGCCGTCGAGGAGTTGATGCGCTATCTGACCGTTGCCGATCCCGGCGTGCGGGCGGCGCTGGAAGACATAGAGCTGGACGGCCAGTTGATCAAGGCCGGCGAGTGCGTCACCGTCTCGTTCCAGGCCGCCAACCGCGACCCGGTGAGGTTCCCGGACCCCGACTCCCTGGACCTGCGCCGGAAGGCCACCGGGCATCTGGGCTTCGGCCACGGCGTCCACCAGTGCCTGGGCCAGCAGTTGGCGCGGGTGGAGATGCGGGTCGCCATACCGGCCCTCTTCGCCCGCTTCCCGTCGCTGCGGCTCGCCGTTCCGCCGGGGGACGTGCCGCTGCGCAGCGCCATGAACATCTACGGGGTGGAGCGGCTCCCCGTCACCTGGGGCGAGGAGTAGGCCGGTGGAACTCGGCGTGGACCGCGAGCGCTGCGTCGGCGCCGGGATGTGTGTGCTCAGCGTCCCCGAGGTCTTCGACCAGGACGCCGAGGACGGCCGGGTGCTGGTCCTGGACGCCGAACCGCCGCCGGGGCGGCGGGCGTCGGTCCGGCTGGCGGCGGGGGTCTGCCCCGCCGGCGCCATCACCGTGCTGGAGCGAGGGGGCGCCGGCACCCCGCCGCCTGCGTGACCGGGCCTCTTCGTAGGGGGGTGGCGCGGGAGTTGACGTCCCGTCCGCGCTGGTCAGGAGGCATGTAGTCGATCTGCGGTCTTGACTGGTCCAGACCGCAGCGGTTGAGTACCTCATCTCTGCGGTCGGCGTCCGGCCCCGGACGCCGACCGCGGGGACGCATACACGTGCGTCGGGTCGTCCGACGCCGATCCCCTGCGGCTCCTGCCGCACCGAGGAGTGATCAAGTGTTGCTGAGACAGCGCATGGCGGCCGTCCTCTCCGCCGCCGCGTTCACCGCCGTTCTCGCCGTCGGGGCGCCGTCCGCGACCGCGGCCGCCACCCCCGACGCGACCGCCGCCCCCACCACTGTCGCGAGTTGCAACTACACCGTATGGACCGCCGGGAAGTCGTACCGGACCGGCGATATCGTCAAGTACACCAATGGCAACTACTACCGGGCCACCCATGACAACCCGGGCTACGACCCGGTCATCAGCACCTGGTTCTGGGAGCCGTACAACTGTGGCCCGACCAATCCCTCCACGGACTTCGTGGTGAGCGAGGCGCAGTTCAACCAGATGTTCCCGAACCGGAACTCGTTCTATACGTACAAGGGGCTGACCGCGGCCCTGAGCGCCTACCCCGGCTTCACCAAGACGGGCAGCGACACCATCAAGAAGCGGGAGGCCGCCGCCTTCCTCGCCAACGTCAGCCATGAGACGGGCGGCCTCGTCCACGTCGTGGAGCAGGACACCAGCAACTATCCGCACTACTGCGACCCCAACCGGCCGTACGGCTGCCCGGCCGGGCAGGCCGCCTACTACGGTCGCGGGCCGATCCAGCTGAGCTGGAACTTCAACTACAAGGCGGCCGGCGACGCGCTCGGCATCGACCTGCTGCACAACCCGAACCTGGTGCAGACCGACCCGGCCGTGGCCTGGAAGACAGGGCTCTGGTACTGGAACACCCAGCGCGGCCCCGGCACGATGACGCCGCACGACGCGATCGTCAACGACCGCGGCTTCGGCGAGACGATCCGCAGCATCAACGGCGCGGTCGAGTGCAACGGCGGCAACCCCGGCCAGGTCCAGAACCGCATCGACACCTTCCGCAGGTTCACCCAGATACTGGGCACTTCCACCGGCGGAAATCTGAGCTGCTGAGCCTGAGGTAATCCGCTTTCCGTCATTCGACTTTCCGCCATTCGATCGCGGACCTGGCGCGCGGCGCCCGAGCCCATGCCGGACTCTGCGCGCCAGGTCTACCGACCCAAAAGTATCTTGACATCGAGATTAATGCCCGGCAGGCTACCCCTCGATCTTTCGATCTCTTGACGTCGAGATACATCCGAGGGGGCGGGCGATGCGGCGCGGCGGCACACCGGGCGGGCGGGAACTGAAGGACAGGCAGGGCCTGATCGCCCAACTGCGCAACCCGCCGGGCGGCCGCAACGCACGGATCATGCTGCTCGCCCTGGCCCTGGACCGGACGGGCTCGGGGCTGTGGGCCTCGTCGTCGGTCCTCTACTTCACCTTCGTCACCCACTTGAGCGCTCAGCAGGTCGGTGTGCTGCTGGGCACGGCCGGCGTGGCGGGTATCGCCGGTTCCCCGCTGGCCGGGCGGCTGGCGGGCCGCTTCCCGGTGCGTTCGCTGCTGATCGGCTCCCATCTGCTCCGGCTGCTGACGCTCAGTCTGCTGCTGGTGTGCACCGAGTTCGCGGCCCTGCTCCCGATCGTCGCCGTCACCTACCTGGGCGACCGGGCGGCGAAGATGCTGGAGATGCTGTTCGCCACCCGGGCGGCGGGCGAGCGGCGCGTGGCCTATCAGGCGCTGTCGCGCAGCGCGGCCAACGCGGGGTACGCGGTCGGCGCGGGGCTCGCCGCCATCGGCGTGGCCGTGGGGACGGTCGGCGCCTACCGGGTGCTGATCCTGGGCGACGCGCTGTCGTTCGTCGCCGCGGCGGCACTGGTATGGCGCGCCCGGGAACCGAAGGCCGCGAGCGTCGAGGTGGCGCGTTCCCGCGGCACCTCGACGCCGGGCTCCGACAGCGCGCCCGGAGCCGAGTCGGAGGAACCAGAGGAACCAGAGGAATCAAAGCAATCGGCGGAAGGGGCCGGGCCGAGGGGGGAGAGCGGGTCGGCGGCGCGGCCGGCGAATCCGTGGCGGGATCGCGGCTACCTACGGTTCGCGCTGCTGGACATCGCGATGAATCTCGACGACTCGATCCTCAGCGTCGGGCTGCCGCTGTGGCTGGTCGACCGGACGTCGGCGCCGCACGCCATCGTCCCGGCCTTCCTGATCATCAATACCGTGCTGGTCGTGGTGTTGCAGCTGAGCGTGTCGCGGCGGGCGGAGGGGCCGCGCCGGGCCACGCGGGCGGTGCTGCTGTACGGGGTGCTGATGTTCGTCTGCTGCGCGGTGATGGCGGCGTCCGCCCGAGGCGGGGCGTGGATGGCCGGGGCGGCCCTGCTCGTAGGGGCGTTGCTCGTCACCATGGCGGAGCTGATGCGTTCGGTGAGCTCCTGGGAGCTGGCGGTGCTGCTCGCGCCGCCGGACGCGCGCGCCGCGTATCTGGGGGTGGCCGGGATGTCCCAGTCCATCCAGAAGTCCGCCGGTCCGCCGCTGCTGACCGGGGTGGTGATGGCGGCCGGGCCCGCCGGATGGCTGGTGCTGGGGACGGTGATCGCGGGGCTGTCGGTCGTGCAGAAGACCACCTGTGCGCGGCGGCTCCAACTCGGGTCCGTGCCGCTCCCCTCCGCCCCCTCCCCCGTCGCGGCCGGGCGGGTCAAGGCGTCGCGGGCGTGGGGCAGGTCGCGCCGGTAGCGGTCGGCTTCACGCCCGTACAAAGGCATCCGTGCGGGTATCCGGCGATCCGGGCCGTCCAACTGTCCAGGTGCCCACCTCCGTCGCGGGTCATGGTTCCCGCGTCGGGGGTGGGGGCGGTGTCGGTGCTCCGGGCGGGGGCGCGATCCGCCCGTACGTCCGGGTGGCCGCGTCCGCGTCGCCGCTGTCGCCGGGCGGCGGGCCGCCCTTGGGAAAGAAGGCGTCGCGGCGGGCGCCGGGGTCCCAGCCTCGTGCCACGACCCGCTTCTGCACCACGACCGCGCCGCCCAGCACGACCGCCCCGATCAGCAGCAGGAGGACCACTCCCCCGGCGCCGCCCGCCTTGGCGGCGTTGCCGGTCAGGGAGCCGAACCAGCCGAAGTCGGCGTCGCCGAAGGTGGTGTTCTCCTCGCCGAAGGCGCCGAGCACCTTGAGCAGCAGCGCGGGCAGGAAGGTGATCAGTAGGCCGTTGAGGAACGCGCCGACCGCCGCGCCGCGCCTGCCGCCCGTCGCGTTGCCGAAGACGCCCGCCGCGCCCCCGGTGAAGAAGTGCGGTACGAGACCGGGCAGGACGAGGGAGAGGCCGAAGGCCGGGCCGAGAACCGCCGACAGCAGGCCGAGGCCGACCAGGCCGCCGAGGAAGCTGAAGACGAAGCCGAGAAGTACGGCGTTCTGCGCGTACGGGAAGACGATGGGCGCGTCGAGCGAGGGCACCGCCCCCGGCACGACCTTGTGGGCGATGCCCTGGAAGGCGGGGACGAGTTCGCCCAGGATCGTACGGACGCCGAAGAGGATCACGGCGACGGCGATGCCGAACTGCAGCCCCTGCATGACGGCTTGCATCACGTAGTCGCCGACGCCCCCGGCCGCCGTGCCGCCCTCGGCCGCGAACGCCTTGAACGCCGCCTCGCGGCCCGCCTTGACCAGGTAGCCGACGGCCATCAGGACGTAGATCAGCACCATGGACAGCGCCGTGGCCACCATCGAGTCGCGCAGGAAGCGCAGTCCTTCGGGCAGCTTCATGTCCTCGGTGCTGCGGCTGCGCCTGCCCACCAGTTGCCCCGCCGCGCCCGCGACGACATACCCGGCGGTGCCGAAGTGGCCGATGGCGACGGAGTCGTTGCCGGTGACGCGCCGCGTCCACGGGTGCGCGAAGGCCGGCATGGAGACGAGCACGATGCCCAGCAGCACGCCGCCGATGGTCACGACGGCCGCCGGCGGCAGCCCGGCCGTGGCCAGCACCATGGTCAGCAAGGTCGCCATGAACAGCATGTGATGGCCGGTCAGGAACACATAGCGCAGCGGCGTGAACCGGGCTAGCAGCAGGCTGATCCCGAACCCCAGGATCATCAGCCAGGCGACGCGCGCGCCGTACTGCGCCTGGGCGATGCCGACGATCGCCTCATTGGTCGGAATCACACCATGCGCGCCGGTCGCCCCCTGGATCATCTCCCCCAGCGGCCCCAGGGACTTGACCACCAGCCCCGCGCCCGCGCCGATCAGCAGAAACCCCAGCGTCGACTTGACGGCCCCGGCGACGACCTGCCCGGCCGGCTTCCGCAGCGCGATCAGGCCGGCGGCGGTGATGAGGCCGATGAGGTAGGCGGGTTGGCTGAGGACCTCGTTCACGAGGAACTTCGCGAGGGATACGAGCCAGTCCATGTCCATGATGCCTTTCGTCCCGATCCCGTCCGCAGACGCCCGTTCGCCGCGCCCCGCCACCAGAGGGCCCGCCCCTTGAGGGCCCGCCCTCATACGTCATAGGTGTCCCTGAGCACGGCGTCGACCTCGACAGCGCTGGTGAAGTCCTCGACCGCCCGCACCGGTACGCCCACGTCGCCGAGCGTCCTCGCGATCTCCCGGGAGGTGAGGACGGCGACGGCCTCGGACGCCTTGCCCTTGGCCGAGACGGTGTCGGTCGCCTCGACCTCGACGTACCGGGACCAGCCCCAGCGGTCGAGCACCTGCTCCAGCGTGTGCTTCAGGAACAGGCTCGTACCCAGGCCGTTGCCGCACACGGTCAGGATCTTGTGCACGACGGCGCCGCGACCGGGACCGGCCACTGCCGACCGCAGCGGTTCCGCGCGCCCCGTCAGCACGTCATGCGCCGCCTGTGGCGTACGGGCCTCGTGCAGCGCCCGTACGGCGCCGGGGTCCGCCAGGAGCCGCGCCAGTTCGGCCATCGCCGCCGTATGCGCGCTCGCGTCCCGCGCCGCGAGCCCGGCGACGAGCGTCACCGGGTCGTTCGTCTCATGCCCGAACTCCACGGGCCGCCGCAGCCGCACCCAGGACATTCCGGTCCTCAGCGCGGCCGGCGACGGCCGGGCGTGCGCGAACGCGAAGCCGGGCGCGAGCACGATGTACGGCCCGTTGTCGGCCGCGTTGCGGATCATTTCCGCCGTATAGGCGGCGGTGCAGGCGCCCGTGGCGACCATCAGATCACCCGCGGCCCGCACCGCTTCCCGCCAGTCCGGCGCCGCGACGTCCAGCCGGACGGCCTCGACGGGCAGCAGCTCGCTCAGTGTGGCCATGCGACGGATCTTGACATGCGCCCCCGCCTCCCGGCACGGCCCCGGAGCGCTTCTTTCTCCGACACGCGGCCTTCGACACACGGCCTTCGACACCCGACCTTTGGCGCACGGCCTCTGACGCAAGCCTTCGGCACACCACCTTTGACTCACGGCCTTTGACACACCGCCCTTGGCCCACCGCGCACCAGCAGGCGCTCTCGCCCCACGGCCAGTGCGCACGTAGGCTCGCACAGCCTGCACTCGATCATATTCGGAGGGTGAACGACCATGGCTGATCAGCGAGTTGTCATCGTCACCGGCGGGGGAACGGGCATCGGCGCCGCCACCGTGCGGCTGCTGCGCGCCGCCGGGCACCAGGTGGTGATCTCCGGCCGGCGGCCCGAGCCGCTGCACCGGCTCGCCGAGGAGACCGGGGCCCTCGCCCACCCCGCCGACGCCGGCGACCCCGATGCCGTCCGCGGCCTCGTCGACGCGGCCGTGGACGCCTACGGACAGGTCGACGGCCTGGTGCTCAACGCCGGAATCGCGCGCGCCGGAGCGGTCGGCGACGTCTCCGTCGAGGACTGGGAGGCGGTCATGCGCACCAACGTCACCGGCCCCTTCCTGCTGATCCAGGCCGCCCTGCCGCACCTCCTCCAGGCACGCGGCTCGGTCGTCGCCGTCGCCTCCGTGGCCGCGCTGCGCAGCGGCGTGGGCAGTTCCGCGTACGCGACGTCCAAGGCGGCCCTCCTTCAGCTGTGCCGCTCGCTCACCGCCGATTACGGGCCGCGGGGGCTGCGCGCCAACACGGTGTGCCCGAGCTGGATCCGTACGGATATGGCCGACCGGCGGATGGCCCGCTTCGCCGACGAGGCGGGGCTGGGGGACGGCGGCGCCGATGCGGGGTACGACGCGGCGACCCGGCTCACGCCCGCGCGCCGCCCCGGCGAGCCGCAGGAGGTCGCCGAGGCGATCGCCTGGCTGTTGTCGCCCGCCGCGTCCTATGTCAACGGGGTGGCTCTCGCCATCGACGGCGGGGTGACGATGATCGATCCGGGGACCGCCGCGTTCGGCTTCCACGTCGAGCCTCGCGGCGCCTGAGATCCGTACCGGATGCCCGGCTTCCAGGAGGAGCCGGGCCCCTTGTGCGACTGCCGCCCCGCCCAACGCCGTTTGCCCGTAGGAATACTCCCGTCCGTACAAAAGGCGCTGTCCGTACGCGGGCGCCGTCCGTGCGAAAGCGGCTGCCCGGCGGAGTTCCCGGCCCGCGCGAAAGCCCCCGCCCGGCGGAGAAATCGCCGAACGGGGGCTTTCGAGGGTCGTCATTCAGCCGACGGCGCTCAGCCGAACGGGCCCGAGCTGTTGTTGTCGGCGTCGATGCACGCCTGGAGCTGCCGCTGCTTGGCATTCGCCTTGGCACGCGTCTGCTGGGCGCGCTGCTTGTCGCCCATCTGCGCGTACTTGGCGGCCTTGTTCTTGAGGGCGTTGATCTCCGCGCGCATCTTCTTCACATTGCACGTGACCTTTCCGCGGGCCGCCATCGTGGCGGTGTCGGCGGTGGCCGTCGCGGCCTGCGCGGGGACCGCCGCGAACAGGAGTCCGCCGGCGAGCACCGCGGACGCGGCGAGCGTGGACATGCGTCGACGCATGGTTCTTCCTTCCCGTCCCCCGAACCGCGAGGGCTCGGGTGCATCTGGATAACAGCAGGTCACTGTAGCCGACGTGCTCCAACTCCTCGGTCGCGTGGCGGCCGTCGGCGGAGCTCCGGGGCCCGGCCCCGGAATCCTGCCGGAGTCCTTCCGGGGGCCCTTCCGAGGCCGTCCCCGGTTCCGCCTCGCCCGCCCGCCCCGATTCGCCAGGCGAATTCGCCACGGGCCGATTCTGGACGCGTACGCGCGCGGCCGGAGCACCCGGTCCGCGCATCGCCGACCGGGTACGGCTCAGGGCCGCGGGGCCGCACACGTGGTCATGGAACCTTTTGACCATGAATCCTTCACCCCTGCACGAATTTGCAGGAGCATCGACCCGCATATTTCAAGCCTGTTGCAGAAAAATGGCGTCTTGTGGACACGAGGTGACAAGAAGACCATCGGGCATCGTTCCGTGCACGATTTCTGGCCTGCCACCGGATCGCGCACCGCCTATGAGGGGGTTTCCATGAACGACCGATTGAGTCTCAGTCCCCAGGCCGCACGCCAGCTGGCCACCGCCACCAAGACCACCCCGCAGATGCGGGCCATCAGCCCGCGGTATCTGCTGCGCGCGCTGCCCTGGGTCGACGTCGAGTCCGGCGTCTACCGCGTCAACCGCCGCCGGACGTTCGTCGTCGGCGACGACCGGATCAGCTGCTACACCGAGAACGACACCCACCACGTGGTCGCCGAAGACCTGCGAGAGGTCCCGTATCTGCGCGACGCCGACCAGGAATTGCTCAACGAACTGGCCGAGGCGTTCACCGAAGTCAACTTCGAGGCAGGACAGTTACTCGCGCAGGAGGGCGACTCCGCCGACCGGCTGTGGGTGCTCGTCCGCGGCCGCGCCGAGAAGCGCGTGACCGGGCGGTACGGACAGGACGCGCTGCTCGAAGTGGTCTGCGACGGCCAGTTCTTCGACCTCGACGCCTGGGCCCGCTCCTGTCCCATGCCCTACCGGGTCAGGGCCCTCACCGCAGGCGTGGCGCTCTGCGCCGACCACAGCGCGCTGGCCTCGCTGGCCGAGCGCGACCAGGCCGTACGGACCGCGATCGACTCCTACGTCGCCGGGGAGATGCCCGAACCGGGCGCCGAGGTGCCGGTGGACCTCACCGCCGGGCACGTCGGGGAACCGATGCTTCCGGGTACATACGTCGACTACGAGGACTCGCCGCGCGAGTACCACATGAGCCTCGCGCAGACCGTGCTGCGCGTGCACAGCCGGGTCGCCGACCTCTACAACGAGCCGATCGACCAGACCCGGGCGCAGGCCAACCTGACCATCCAGGCGCTGCGCGAGCGCCAGGAGTCGATGCTCCTGAACCACCCCGAGTTCGGGTTGTTCAACAATGTCGCGCCGGGCCAGCGCGTACAGACCCGCACGGGTTCGCCGACCCCCGACGACCTCGACGAACTGCTCGCCAAGGTCTGGAAGCAGCCGGGCTACTTCGTCGCGCACCCCAAGGCCATCGCGGCGTTCGGCCGCGAATGTACCCGCCGGGGTGTGCCCCCGGTCACCGACAGCCGGTTCGGCAGTCCGCTGCTGACCTGGCGCGGAGTCCCGCTGCTGCCGTCCGACAAGGTGCGGTTCGCGGGATCGGAGTGCGCCGGCACCACCGAGATCCTGCTGATGCGGGTGGGCGAGGCCGAGCAGGGCGTGGTGGGCCTGCGCCCGGCCGGCGTCCCCGACGAGGTCGAACCGGGTCTGTCCATGCGGAACATGGGCACCGACCAGAAGGGCATCACCTCGCATCTGATGACGGCGTACTTCAACACCGCGGTCCTGGTGGAGGACGCCAGCGCCGTGCTCCAGAACGTCGAGGTGTCGAACTACCATGACTACTCCTGACGTCAGGACGGGCGTACCCGGCGGCGAGAGCCTGTCGGAGGCGGCGCGCCTGTACGAGCAGGCGGCGCGCCTCTACGAGGAGGCGCATCTGCTCGCGAGCGCGCCGACGGCGGGAGGCGCGGGCATGCCGGGCGTTCCGGGTGTTCCGGGCGTGCCCGCGAACGGGGCCGCGAGCGCGCCGACGGCCGCGACCGGCGCACCCCCCGCGGCCGTAACCGGAGCCGGAGCCGGCGGTACGCCCGCGGCCACCGCCGGAGCCGCGGGCGGTGTTCCCGCCGGCACGACCGCCACCGCCCCGGCAGGCGCCCCTTCCGCCGCCCCCGAAGCCGCCCCGGGCGCCATGGCCGGGACCCCCACAGCGCTCCCCCAGGGCGCGTCCGAGGGAGCGCTGCTCGGCTCGGCGCAAGGGCTCGGCGCGGAGTCCGGCATGCCCCGGTATCCGACGACGGGCGCGGCCGGAGCGCCCGGCGGCGCCACGGCGCGGCGCGGCGGCTTCTCCCCCGAGGCGGCCCGGCAGGACATCCCGATCCTGCACCGCACCGTCAACGGTCACCCGCTCGTCTGGCTGGACAACGGCGCCACCACGCAGAAGCCCCGCCAGGTGATCGAGGCGCTCGCCGCCTTCTACGGCGCCGCCAACTCCAACATCCACCGGGGCGCGCACACGATGGCCCGCGAGGCGACGGAGGCGTACGAGGCGGGCCGCGCGGCGGTCGCCGACTTCCTGGGGGCCGCCGCGCCCGAGGACATCGTCTTCACCCGCGGCACCACGGAGGCGATCAACCTCGTCGCCCAGAGCTGGGGCCGGGCCAACCTCGGCCCCGGCGACGACATCCTCGTCCCGGTGCTGGAGCACCACTCCAACATCGTTCCCTGGCAGCTGATCGCCAAGGAGCGGCATGCCCGCGTGGTGCCGGTGCCGCTCACGCCGGAAGGGGAGATCGACCAGGACGCGTACGCCGACCTGCTCTCGTCGCGGACGCAGCTCGTCGCGCTCAGCCACGCCTCGAACGTGCTCGGGACCGTTCCGCCCGTGGCGCAGATGACGGCGCTGGCGCACCGGTACGGGGCCAAGGTGCTGGTGGACGGCGCGCAGGCGGTCGCCCACCTGCCCGTGGACGTCCAGGCGCTGGACGCCGACTTCTACGCGTTCTCCGGGCACAAGCTGTTCGCCCCCACGGGCATCGGCGCCCTGTACGCGAAGCCGGAGGTGCTGGCGGCCATGCCGGTGTGGCAGGGCGGCGGCAACATGATCGAGTCGGTCGACTTCGCCGAGACGACGTTCGCGGCGGCGCCGCACCGGATGGAGGCGGGTACCGGGAACATCGGCGGGGTGGTCGGGCTGCTGTCCGCCCTGCAGTGGCTGACCTCCTTCGACCGGGACGCCGTCGCCGCGTACGAGACGGCGCTGACCGCGTACGCCCAGCAGGCCCTGGCCGCCGTGGACGGCCTGGAGATCCTGGGCGCGGCGCCGGGCCGGATCGCCGTGCTGACGTTCACGCTCGCGGGCCAGGACCCGGCGGCGATCGCCGACTGTCTGGACCGGGACGGGATCGCCGTACGGGCCGGCCACCACTGCGCGCAGCCGGCGCTGCGCCACTACGGGCTGGAGAGCGCGGCCCGCGCCTCGTTCGCGCTCTACAACACCTCGCAGGAGGTGGACGAACTGGTGGCCTCCCTGCGCCGCATGCAGCAGGGTTCGTGACCGTGCACGAGCTCGCGGCGCCCCGGCCCGGCGGTCGCCGCCGCCGGGCCGGGGACGCGCCGCCGGTATCGTCGGCCGCATGCTGCTGTGGATCAACGGCCCCTTCGGGGGCGGCAAGACCCAGACCGCGTTCGAGCTGCGCCGGCGGATCGCGGGCAGCGTCGTGTGCGATCCCGAGCACGCCGGGTTCGGGCTGCACCGCATGCTGCCGCCCGCCCTGCGCGGCGACTTCCAGGATCTTCCGGCCTGGCGGCGGAGCGTGTACGACATGCTCGACCTGGCCCTGCGCGAGCACCCCGGCCCGGTCATCGTCCCGATGACGCTCGTCGATGCCGGCTACTTCGCCGAGATCGTCGGCAGGCTCCGCGACGGCGGCCACGAGGTGCACCACTTCTCGCTGCTCGCCGAGCGCGCCACGGTGCTGCGGCGGCTGCGCCAGCGGGGGTTCGGGTTCGGCCTGAAGACCGAGAGCTTCGCCGTGGCCCGGCTCGACGACTGCCTGAAGCGGCTGCGGGAACCGGAGTTCGCCGAGCACATCCGCACCGACCGCACCCCGGTCGCGCGCGTCGCCGAGCGCATCGCGCGGTCGGCCGGGCTGCCGATCGCGGCGAACGACGACGGCCCGCTGCGGACGCGGCTGCGCCAGTACGCGACGAGCGCCCGCCACATCCGCTTCGACTGACCGGCCCGCCGGGGCGCCCCGGAAGAGGACGCGCCGCGCCCTCGCAACGTCCTTGCAACGGGCGCCCTGCTGTCCTGGTGAGGAACCGGTTCCCGGCAACGCCCCCGGAGGAGACCTCCATGACTGTCGCCTCGCGCATCGCACTGACCCCGGCCGCGGCCGACCTGCTGTGCCGGCTCCGCGCCGCGCACGGCCCGCTGATGTTCCATCAGTCCGGCGGCTGCTGCGACGGCAGCTCACCCATGTGCTTCCCGGCCGGCGAGTTCCGTACGGGCTCCTCCGACGTGCTGCTCGCCTCGCTGGACATCGACGGGGTGGCCGAACCGGTCGACTTCTGGATGGCCGCCGACCAGTTCGAGCGCTGGCACCACACCCACCTCACGGTGGATGTGGTGCCGGGTCGCGGCGGGGGCTTCTCACTCGAAGCTCCGGAGGGGGTGCGGTTCCTGATCCGTTCGCGGCTGCTCACCGACGAGGAGCACGAACAGCTCGGCGACCCGCGGCGCCCGCCGGTGGGCCCGTGACAGGCCCGTAGACCCGAAGGCCCGTAGACCCGCAGCCGGGGCCGGCCGGGGCGCCTACGACGCCGCGTCCACCAGCGAGAGCGTGTGCAGCCGCTCGGGCGGGCCGGGGCGCGCGTAGTACCAGCCCTGGGCGGTGTCGCAGCCCAGCACGCGCAGGCACTCGGCCTGGCTCCCCGTCTCCACCCCCTCGACCGTGACCGACAGGTCGAGCGTGTGGGCGAGCGAGACGATCCCCTCGACGATCTTCACGTCGACGGGGTCGGCGGGCGAGCCCTGCATGCCGCGGGTGAAGGAGCGGTCCAGCTTGAGCGTGGAGACGGGCAGTCTGCGCAGGTAGGAGAGGTTGGAGTAGCCGGTTCCGAAGTCGTCGAGGGCGATGTCCACGCCGAGGTCGGCGAGTTGCCGCAGCGGCCGCAGGGCGTCCTCGTCGGCGCCGATCAGGGCGTTCTCGGTGACTTCCAGGCATAGGGCGGCGGGGTCGAGCCCCGCTTCGGCGAGCACCTCGACCGTCTCGGCGACCAGCCCCGGATAGCAGAGCTGGGCCGGTGACAGGTTGACGTTGACGCGCAGCGGCCCGGCGTCCGGCCCGTCCCCCTCGGCGTGCCGCCAGGCGCGGGCCTGCCGGGCCGCCTCCTGGAGGACCCAGCGGCCGAGCGGCACGATCAGCCCGGTGGACTCGGCCAGCGGGATGAACTGGTCGGGGCCGAGGACGCCGTGCACCGGGTGCAGCCACCGTACGAGCGCCTCCGCGCCGCGTACGACGCCGTCGCCGAGGCGTACCAGCGGCTGGTACTCGATGAAGAACTCGCCGTTGTCCAGGGCCGCGGGCAGACAGTTGGTGAGGGAGTGCCGGGCGATGGCGCGGGCGTCGCAGGCCGCGTCGGCGAGCTCGTAGCGGTTGCCGCCGGCGGCCTTGGCGCGGTACATCGTGATGTCGGCGCTGCGCAGCACCTCGGCGGCGCCCCGCGTGGCGGCCGTGCCGGTCTTCCCGTCGACGACGCCGATGCTGGCCCGTACGGACAGCTCGCGGCCTTCGAGGTGGACGGGGTCGGCGAGGGCCCGCAGCATCCGCCGGGCGAGCGCGGTGGCCTCGGCGTCCGCGGACGGGCCGGTGACCAGGCCGACGAACTCGTCGCCGCCGAGGCGCGCCACGAGCTGGCCGGGTGCGGTGGCGCAGGCGCGCAGCCGCTCCGCGACGGCGACCAGCAGTTCGTCGCCGACGGCGTGGCCGAGGCTGTCGTTGACGGCCTTGAATCCGTCGATGTCGAGGTAGCACAGGCCGACCCGGTCGCCGCCCGCGCCGTCGGGGCCGCTCGCGAGGGCGCGGTCGAGGTGTTCGAAGAACATGGTGCGGTTGGGCAGGCCGGTGAGCGCGTCGTGGCGGGCCTCGTAGCGCAGCCGTTCGTGCAGCCGCCGCCGCTCGGTGATGTCCTCCATCAGCGCGATCTGGTACTTGGGCTCGCCGTCGGCGTCGCGCAGCAGGGAGACCGTGAGCGTGGTCCACAGGACGCTGCCGTCGCCGCGGGCGTACGGCTTCTCGATGCGGTAGTGGTCGCGCTCGCCGCGGACGAGTTCGCGGTACAGGCCCCAGACCTCGGGCGAGTCCTCGGGGTGCCCCCAGTCGGTGGCTCTGCTGCCGCTGGCGAGGTGCTCCATGCCGCCGAACATCCGGGACAGCGCGTCGTTGACCTCCAGGACCTTGCCGTCGACGTCGGCGATCCCGATGCCGACCGCCGCGGCCTCGAACACCGCGCGGAACCGGGCCTCGCTGACGTGCAGCGCCTGTTCGGCCTCGGCCCGCGCGCCCAGCGCGGCGCGGGTGATGGCCTCCTGCTCGCTGCGGGTGCGCTCGCGCAGGGCGCGGGCGAAGCCGGCTGCGACGCCGTGCTGGAGGCGGGAGCAGCGGGAGCGGCTCTCCTCGGCGGACGTCTCGTCGCCGGGCGGGCAGTAGAGGACCAGGTAGGCGTCGATGACGTTGAGGATCAGGGGCAGCGCCTCGGGGTCGGTGCAGTGGGCGTCGACGAGGGCGGCCCCGATGTCGGCGGCGGGCCCGGCGTCGAAGGGCTGGGCGCGCAGCGCGTCGCAGAGCCGGCCCGCCAGCGGCACGAGGTAGCCCTCGAACTCGGCGCGCGTCATGGAGGTGGTGGTGGCGGGGTAGACGGCGCGGCTCCAGATGGCGGCGAACCGCTGGAGCCGGTCCTCGTCGGCGGCGCTCCGTGGCATCTGTCTGCCGCCCCGTGCGACGGTCACTGCTTGCGCCCTACGCCGGCGAATCCGCTGAAGACCACCGGGTCCTCGTCCGAGCCCTCGGGGGTGTCGGCGGCGTCGGGCCGCCAGTGCGGCATGGAGACCAGGCCGGGTTCGACGATCTCGAACCCGTCGAAGAACCGGATGACTTCGTCCCGCGAGCGCATCAGCAGCGGCGAGCCGACCTCGCGGTACACACCTTGCACTCCTGCGCCCTCCTCCGGCTTCCGCGGCCCGCCTTCCAGGGAGGCGTGCGTCATCACCAGCAGACTGCCCGGAGCGAGCGCGTCGCGCAGCCGGGCGACCGCCTTCCAGGGGTCGTCCTTGTCCTCCATGAAGTGGAGCACGGCCACGAGCAGGAGCGCGACCGGGCGATCGAGGTCGAGCAGCCGGCGGGCCTCGGGGCTGGCCAGGATCTCCAGCGGGGCGCGGAGATCGGCGGCGACGACGGCGGACCGCGGGTCGCCGTCGAGCACGGCCCGGCTGTGGGCGACGGCCACCGGGTCGTGGTCCACATAGACCACCCGGGCGGCGGGGTCCGCCGCTTGGGCTATCTCGTGGACGTTGCCGAAGGTGGGGATGCCGGAGCCGATGTCCAGGAACTGGTTCACACCCTCGCCGATGGCGTAGCGCACGGCGCGCCGCATGAAGGCGCGGTTGGTCTGCATGACCTTCGGCAGCCCGGGAAATGCCTCGATCGCCCTGCGGCCGGCCTCGCGGTCGGCCTCGAAGTTGTGCGAGCCGCCCAGGTAGTAGTCGTAGATCCGGGACACGCTCGGCACAGACAGGTCGATTCCCTGGGGGGCCCAGGTGGGACGCTCCATCAGTCAGTCGCTCCAGCTCATCGCGGGTGTGTTGAGCCGAGGCTACTGATCGTCCGTTCGAATGGAACCCCGAAGCGGAAAAGCACGGTCCGCATTCGGCCATGGAGGGGCGCATGTGACACGGCGTGAGCCCCTCAATCGTACGGTCTCAAGCTCCGCGGCGCACGCCGCGGGAAAGTGCCGCACAGCACATTCTCCTCCGAACGGCCGCCCCGGGCGCAGGCCCTGTCCGCGTACCACGCACTTCCGGCAGGAATGTCCGCCCGCCCTCCCCGGGCCGCGCCGAACGGCTGACGCCCCGCCGCGCCGGTCAGCGGATGCCGAACGACCTCAGGACGCGCCGCTGCTCCTCCGTCACCTCGACGGGGAAGTAGAGGTAGCAGATGCCGCCGGTGCCGCTGACCACCTTGTTGGAGGCGTTGTAGCGCTTCGTCCTGAGCCAGATGTTCTCGAACTGCCGGCGTTTGTAGACGTGGCGGACCGCCGCGTTGGTGGGCGACGCCGGGTCGTTGGCGATGACGTCGCCCTTGGCGGTGAAGCCGACGACCGTCATCAGATGGCCCGCCGTGCCGTAGCCCGCGCCGTCCAGCTCCGCGGCGAGGAAGGACTGCGAGGTGATGAGGGGGATGCCGACGCCGATGAGCTTCTCGGCGTCGTTCAGGGAGCCGAGCCGGGTGACGACGCCCTGCATGTCGCGGTAGGTCGCGGCGTAGGCGGCGTTGAAGGGCCAGTTGCCGCAGCCCTGGTACTGGTAGTCGTACGTGTAGCGGGCGGCGTGGCAGATCTGGGGGTCCGCGTAGGCGGGGTTCACCCAGGCCAGGTCGGCCGCGGTGGGGCGGCGGCCCCAGTACTCGATGATCATCTGCGAGGAGGTGGGGCTGCACCACGCCTCGCCGCCGTTGTCGTACTCCGGGTACTGCCCCTTGTGGATCTCCTGCGAATAGCGCGGCGCCTTCAGCTCGCGCGCGCTGCCCGGCCCCGGCGTCGAGGCGGGCACCGTGAACCGGTCGGGCAGGTCCGAGGCCATCGCGCCGAGCCGCCACACGGTGGGCGTGAGCCGGGTGCCCGGCTTGCGGTAGAGGGTGGCCTTCAGCTCGTACGAAGCCAGCCGCAGCGGTCCGGCGGCCGCGTCCATGGCGAAGGTGTCCGTGGAGACGCTGCTCCTGCCGTCGCGCTGGTCGTCGACGGAGGTGCGGCGGATGTCCCCGGCGGCGTCGCCGGAGGTCCAGCGGCCCATCACGTACCAGGGGGTGCTGGTGCCGTCCGTGTACGTGCCGTGGAGCTCGATCTGGAGCCAGGTGCCGGGCGGGGTGTGGGCGTTCCAGGAGACCACCGCCTCGCCCGCCGGTACGGGCAGGGTGCGCTGCGGGGAGGTCCAGGTCGCGTACTCCCAGGTGGCGCGGGCGCCGGTGTGCGGGTCGGTGTAGAGCGTGGTGCCGACGGGGTGGTCGATGACCACGCCGGGCCGGTCGCCGGACTCGACCCGGGTGCCCTCGGCGGCGCCGCAGCGCCAGTCGCCGTAGCTGGTCCAGCCGTGGTAGTCGACGGCCGCGCGGGCCGCCGCGTCCGTGACCGCCGCGTCCGCCGCCTCCGGCGCGCCGGGCCCGGGGCCGTCCCCTGCGGCCGGGCCGTCCGGCGGCTGGGGGCCGCGGCGCGGCGCGGCGTGCGCCGTGGAGGAGGCGGTGGCGGCGACGACGCCGATGGCGACGGCGAGCACGGTGCGGCGGGGAGTGGGTCTGCTGGTCATGGCGGGTGTCCCCCAGTCGTCTGCGGAGATCGTCTGCGGATGGGCGGGAACTGCGGGAGCGCGACATAACTATCGCCCGGTTCCGGTCTCCTGGACCAGTGATTCCCCGTGTGGCGCGCCATGAATATTGGCAAATACCACCGCCGGCGCCCTCTGGTCCACCTTGTGGTGGATCACGGGCGGGCCGCCTGCCCGGCGGACCGTAGGGTGACCAGGTGAAAGATCCCATCGACAGCGGCGCCCCCGCTCCGCTCGACGCGCTCGCCCGGCGGCTCGCAGCGCTGCCGCCGTCCCTCGGCCCGGTGCGGCTGGTCGCCGTGGACGGGCACGCGGGCTCCGGCAAGACCACGTTCGCGGGGCGGCTGTCCGAGGCGCTCGGCGGCGCGCCGGTGCTGCACCTGGACGACCTCGCGACCCACGAGGAGCTGTTCGGCTGGACGGGCCGGCTGTGCGAGCAGGTGCTCGGGCCGCTGGGGCGCGGCGAGACCGCGCGGTATCGCGCGTACGACTGGGTGCGGCGGCGGTTCTCCGAGGTGAAGGAGGCCGCCCCCGAACCGGTCGTGCTCGTCGAGGGCGTGGGCGCCGGGCGGCGGGCGCTGCGGCCGCATCTGTCCTGCCTGCTGTGGATGGAGCTGCCGCGGGGCGATTCCTGGGCGCGGGGCCGGCGCCGCGACGGCCCCGGGCTGTCCGGATTCTGGGACGGCTGGATGCGCGCGGAACAGGCGCATTTCGCCGCGGACCCCTCGCGTCCGCATGCCGAACTCCTGGTGTTCTCGCGGGATCAGGGGTATGAGGTACTGCCGGGGCCCGCCGGACCCCGCTGAACTGCCCTTGCCCTCACGCTCCGTGACCGGGTGCGGTCGGTCCGCTTCCCGCCGCCGCGCGTTCCTCGCCGAGTGCTTCAACTCCGCTTGACCTGGGGGCCGTACAGGACTTACGTTTCCAATGTGCGGCCCGCGAGGGCCGTCGGCAGACGCGAAGCCCCCGGTTGTTCCCCCGTGATCGGGGGCTTCGTTCTGTCCTGGCGCGGCCATTTGTGGCCTTTGCGCATATCAGCCCTTACCCTCGGTCACCACCGCCGGTATTCCCCTCCGCGCCGCGAACAGCCGTGCGGCACCCTTCGGTCGACGCCAACTCCGCAGGTACGATGCCAAACGGCGCACTCGGCGGGTCGCCGCACGAGGGCGCCGACGCAATGGTCAACTCCCGTCCACGGCACAACGGTCAGAAAGCGCGGCCAGGCACTCGCCCGGCGGCACGCCACGGGGGCACGGTTTGTGGGGGACGTGATGGAATTCGGCACGCAGGGCTCACACGCCCCGGCCGAACTCGCCTGGCTGCGCGCCGTCGACGCCTACACCATGGGCGCGTACGCGCAGGCCGAGGAGGAGTTCCGGGTCGCGGTCCGCATCGATCCGGCGATGGCCGACGCCTGGCTCGGCCTGCACGCGCTGCGCGCCGACACCACCACCGCGCTGCTGCGCATGCACCGCCACCGCGACCGCTTCGGCGAGCAGCGCGCCCGCCACCGACGCTCCCTCAATTCCTGGTACTGGCTCGGCTGGTGGGTGCAGCCGGTGCTGGAGAGCGGCCGCGACCTGCTGCTCGCGCACGCCTCGCACTGGCTCGACGGCCGCCACGTCCCCGAGCTGGACCGGGCGCTGGCCGGCTGCCCGCCCGTCGAGGCCGACGCCCAGGTGCGGTTCCTGCACGCGTGCCGCGCCTATCTGGTCAAGGACTGGGACCAGCTCGTACGCCATACCGAACCGCTCCTCGACGACCCGGTGCTGGGCATAGAGGCCGGGCTGTTCGGCGGCATGGCGCGGGTCCGGCTGGAGATGTACGGACAGGCCGAGCCGCTGCTCGCCGCCGCCCTGATGCGCTGCCGCAGCGAGCAGCCGCAGCGCAAGGAGCTGCGCTACTGGCTGGCCCGCGCCCACGAGGGCACCGGCCGCAGCGCCGCGGCCCTCCCCCTCTACCGCGCCGTGCACCGCGTCGACACGGCGTTCATGGACACCGCCGCCCGGCTCGCCGCCATCGCCGACGGGGACGGCCTCGACGGGCCCGTCGAGGCGGACCTCGCAGCCGTGTCGCTCGCGGGCCTCGGCCAGGACGCGGCGGGCGACCCCGAGACGCCGGCCGCCGACGGCCCCCCGGACGGCCGCGATCTGCTCGGCGGCCTGGACCCGGACCTCTCCGGCGCCGCGCCGCCCGGCGCCGCGCCCCTCGACTCGGACGGCATACGGTCCAAGGGCCGGCGGCCCGTACCGCCCGGCGACGACGAGCTGCCCGCCGGCCCCTCCGACCCCGTGCTCCTGGCGAAGGCGCTCGGCGAGCTGGAGCGGATGGTGGGGCTGGAGCCCGTGAAGCGGCAGGTGCGGGCGCTCTCCGCGCAGTTGCACATGGCGCGGCTGCGCGCCGGGCAGGGCCTGCCCGTGCAGCCGCCGAAACGGCACTTCGTCTTCTCCGGCCCCTCCGGCACCGGCAAGACCACCGTCGCCCGCATCCTCGGTCGGGTCTTCTACGCGCTCGGGCTGCTCGGCGGCGACCATCTGGTGGAGGCGCAGCGGGCCGATCTGGTCGGCGAGTTCCTCGGCCAGACGGCCGTCAAGGCCAATGAGCTGATCGATTCGGCGCTGGGCGGGGTGCTCTTCGTCGACGAGGCGTACAGCCTCTCCAACTCCGGCTACAGCAAGGGCGACGCCTACGGCGACGAGGCGCTCCAGGTGCTGCTCAAGCGCGCCGAGGACAACCGCGACCGGCTGGTGGTGATCCTGGCCGGCTATCCGGAGGGCATGGACCGGCTGCTCGCCGCCAACCCCGGTCTCGGCTCCCGCTTCACCACCCGCGTCGACTTCCCCAGCTACCGTCCCCTCGAACTCACCAGCATCGGCGAGGTGCTGGCCGGCGAGAACGGCGACGGCTGGGACGACGAGGCGCTGGAGGAGCTGCGCAGCATCAGCGGGCACGTCGTGGAGCAGGGCTGGATCGACGAGCTGGGCAACGGCCGCTTCCTGCGCACGCTGTACGAGAAGAGCTGCGCGTACCGCGATCTGCGGCTGTCGGGCTTCGCGGCCACCCCCACCCGCGCCGACCTCGCCACGCTGCGGCTGCCGGACCTGATGCAGGCGTACGGCGAGGTCCTCTCCGGCCGCGGCCCGCTGGACCGCGACCCGCGGGAGCCGCAGTAGGCCGGCGGGCCGCCCTTCGGCAGCCCGCCGGCACCGCCGCGGCCCCCTCGGACCGCTGCTCGACGGTCTCAGCCCGCCATCGCGTCCCGCTCCGCCGGCACCAGCGGTGTGCCGCCCGCCGTCCGCGGGCGCCGCAGCAGGTCGCCCGGCACCGCGTCGGGCCGGGCCTGCGGCACGTCCCGGTGCGCCGGGTCGCGGACCTCGCCGACCAGCTTCTCCAGGACGTCCTCCAGCGCGACGAGGCCCAGCACCCGGCCCGAGGAGTCCGCCACGGCCGCGAGGTGGGCCGCGGCCCGGCGGAGCACGGTGAGCGCGTCGTCCAGCGGGAGTTCGGCCCGTAGCGTGTCGATGCGCCGCCAGACGTGCTGCGGCACCGCCCGGTCCCGGTCCTCCAGTTCCAGTACGTCCTTGACGTGCAGGTATCCCATGAACGCGCCGCCGGGGGCGCGGACCGGGAAGCGCGAGTAGCCGGTCCGTACGGTCAGCTCCTCGATCTGCCGGGGAGTGGCCGACGGGTCGATGGTGACCAGGGTGGCGGCGTCCAGGAGGACGTCGGTGACCGGGCGGCTGCCCAGCTCCAGCGCGTCCTCCAGCCGCTCCTGCGCCTCGGGGTCGAGCAGCCCGGCCTGCCGGGAGTCGTCGACGAGGTGGGTGAGCTGCTCGCTGGTGAAGACCGCCTCCACCTCGTCCTTGGGCTCGACTCCGAAGAGCCGCAGCACGCCGCGGGCGCACGCGCCGAGCAGCGCGGTGACCGGGCGGCACAGCCGCGCGAAGGCGACCAGTCCGGGCCCCAGCCACAGCGCCGCCCGGTCGGGGGCGGACATGGCCAGGTTCTTGGGCACCATCTCGCCGATGACCAGGTGCAGGAAGACCACCAGGGCGAGCGCGATGGCGTAGCCGAAGGGGTGGACCAGCTGCTCGGGCAGGCGCGCGGCGTGGAAGACGGGCTCCAGCAGGTGCGCCACGGTCGGTTCGGCGACCGCGCCGAGGGTCAGCGAGCAGACGGTGATGCCGAACTGGGCCGCCGCCATCATCTGCGGCAGGTTCTCCAGTCCGGTCAGGACGGTGCGGGCGCGCGCCGAGCCCTCGGCGGCGCGCGGCTCGATCTGGCTGCGCCGTACGGAGACGAGCGCGAACTCGGCCCCCACGAAGAAGCCGTTGGCGAGCACGAGCAGGAGGGCGAAGAGGAGTTGCAGCAGGCTCATCGGTGCTCTCCCTGCGTGCCGCCGGTCCGTGCGATCCGCACCCGTTCGGCGCGGTGGTGGCCGACCTGGCGCACCGAGAGGCGCCAGCCGGGCAGTTCGGCGCTGTCGCCGGGGGCCGGGATGCGGCCGAGCAGCGTGGCGACGAGTCCGGCCACGGTCTCGTACGGGCCGTCCGGGGCGGCGAGGCCGATGCGGCGCAGGGTGTCGACGCGGCAGCCGCCGTCGGCGTCCCAGGCGGGCCGTCCGTCCTCGGTGAGGGCGGCGGCCAGCTCCGGCAGGTCATGGCCGTCGTGTTCGTCGCGGACCTCGCCGACCAGTTCCTCGACGATGTCCTCCAGGGTCACGACCCCGGCCGTGCCGCCGTACTCGTCGACGACCACGGCTATCGGCTGCTCGCTGCGCAGCCGCTCCAGCAGCGGCCGTACGGGCAGCGTCTCGGGTACGAGCATCGGGGCCACGGCGACGCGTGCCACGGGGGTGCGCAGCCGCTCGTGGGCGGGGACCGCCAGGGCGTCCTTGAGGTGGACCATGCCGACGACCTCGTCCAGCCGCTCGCGGTAGACCGGGAAGCGGGAGAGGCCGGTGGCGCGGGTGAGGTTCAGGACGTCCTCGGCGGTCGCGGACGACTGGAGGGCGCTGACCTTCACGCGCGGCGTCATCACGTGCTGCGCGGTCAGCTCGCCGAGCGAGAGGGTCCGTACGAACAGGTCGGCGGTGTCCTGCTCGATGGCGCCGGCGAGCGCCGAGTGCCGGGCGAGCGAGACGAGCTCGCCGGGGGTGCGGGCCGAGGCCAGCTCGTCGGCGGGTTCGACGCCCAGGGCCCGTACGAGCCGGTTGGCGACCTTGTTGAGGGCGGTGATCACGGGCCGGAAGAAGCGGGTGAAGGCGTGCTGCGGGCCGGCGACGAACCGCGCGACCTGGAGCGGCCGGGAGACCGCCCAGTTCTTGGGCACCAGCTCGCCGATGATCATCTGGACGGCGGAGGCCACCAGCATGCCGACGACCACCGCGACGCCCGCTCCGGCGCCGCCGGGCAGGCCGACGGCGGAGAACGGGCCGGTCAGCAGCCGGCCGAGCGCGGGCTCGGCGAGCATGCCCACCACCAGGGAGGTGATGGTGATGCCCAGCTGGGTGCCGGAGAGTTGGAAGGAGAGTTCGCGGAGCGCCTCGACGACGGTCCGGGCGCGGCGGTCGCCGCCGGCGGCGGCCCGCTCGGCCTCCGGCTTCTCGACGGTCACCAGCCCGAATTCGGCGGCGACGAAGAAGCCGTTGGCGAGGATCAGGAGAAGGGCTGCCGCGAGCAGCAGGAGAGACACGGTGACGCTCATGCCGCCGCCTCGTGGTGGGGGGCGGCGCAGGTACTACAGGACGATCCGTCCATCGCTGGAGGGAGTCACTCCTCGGTTCGCAGGTCCCCCGCCGGCCGGTTGGGGCGCGGCCGCTTGGGTGCGGGGCGGAGCACGGTGTGTGCCCGTGGCACCAGAGTAATCAAGGAGGCCCCGTACGGGGCAGCCGCCTCAGGCGGAAGCGCCCGCTCCGTGCGTCTCGGCCAGGGCGCGCAGCGCGCGGGCGTCGCCGATGGCCTGCTCCTTGGCGACGCCGGGCTGGATGCCCATGGCGGGCAGGCTGGTGCCGTCGGCGAGGTCGAGGTGGACCCAGGCGTCGCCGGGGCGCAGATTGACGCGCACGATCTGCGCCCAGTCCAGCCGGCGGGTCGTCGTGAGGTTGACGACGAGGACGCCGTCCGGACCGGCGACGATCTTGGGGCGGCTGAGCAGCGCCAGCACGGCGAAGATCACCACGCCGGTGCCGATGAAGGTGGCCTTGTCGCCGGGGCTCAGGGTCTCCAGCATCAGCGACATCACGGTGAGCGCGATGAGCACGGCCGTGCCCACGGTCAGCAGGACGACCCGCGTGCGGGTGGGCCGGAAGGTGACCGGCAGGGCGGGGAGGTCGGGCTGGGTCGCGGACACGGACGTCATCTCTCGTGGAGGGATCTCGTGGTGGGCTGGCGTGCTGGGGGTCAGAGGCGGCAGGCGTGGATGCCCGTGGTGAGGATCGCGCGGGCGCCCAGTTCGTACAGCTCGTCCATGATGCGCTGGGCGTCGCTGGAGGGGACCATCGAGCGGACGGCGACCCAGCCCTCGTGGTGCAGCGGGGAGACGGTGGGCGACTCCAGGCCGGGGGTGAGGGCGACGGCGCGCTCGACGTGCTCGACGCGGATGTCGTAGTCCATCATCACGTACCGCCGGGCGACGAGGACGCCCTGCATGCGGCGGAGGAACTGCCGGATCTTGGGGTCGTCGACGCTCTCGCCGGTGCGGCGGATGACGACGGCCTCGGACTCCAGGATCGGCTCGCCGATGATCTCCAGACCGGCGTTGCGCAGCGTGGTGCCGGTCTCCACGACGTCGGCGATGATCTCGGCGACGCCGAGCTGGATGGCGGTCTCGACGGCCCCGTCGAGGTGGACGACGGAGGCGTCCACGCCGTGGTCGGCGAGGTGCTTGGCGACCAGTCCGTTGAAGGAGGTGGCGACGGTCATGCCGCCGAAGTCGCGGACGTCCGAGGCGGTGCCGGGGCGGGTCGCGTAGCGGAAGGTGGAGGCGGCGAAGCCGAGCTGCATGATCTCCTCGGCGTTGGCGCCGGAGTCGAGCAGCAGGTCGCGGCCGGTGATGCCGATGTCGAGCTTGCCGCTGCCCACGTACACGGCGATGTCGCGGGGGCGCAGGAAGAAGAACTCGACCTCGTTGGCGGCGTCGACGAGGACGAGTTCCCTGCGGTCCTTGCGCTGCTGGTAACCGGCCTCATGGAGCATCGCCGACGCAGGCTCGGAGAGAGAACCCTTGTTGGGGACGGCGATGCGCAGCATGAGGTCTGTTTCCTTTGTACGTCGGGGTGTTGGACGTTCGCGGCGGTGCGGGCCCGGCCGGGGGCCGGGTCAGAGGTGAGCGTATACGTCGTCGAGGGAGATCCCCCGCGCGACCATCATCACCTGAACGTGGTACAGCAGCTGGGAGATCTCCTCGGCGGTGGCGGCGGCGCCCTCGTACTCGGCCGCCATCCACACCTCGGCGGCCTCCTCGACCACCTTCTTGCCGATGGCATGCACGCCCTTGTCCACCAGCTCGGCGGTGCGGGAGGTGCTGGGGTCGCCGGAGGCGGCCTTGTGCTGGAGCTCGACGAAGAGCTCCTCGAATGTCTTCTTGGCCATGGTGGTGCCAAGCCTACGGGGTGGCGGGCCGGGGCTCAGCGCCAGGGCTCCGACACGGAGCGCAGCGTGGTGGCGGTGGCGACGGCGGCGGTGACCGCCTCGTGCCCCTTGTCCTCCGTGGACCCCTCGATGCCGGCCCGGTCCAGGGCCTGCTCCTCGGTGTCGCAGGTCAGCACGCCGAACCCGATGGGCACCCCGGTGTCGACGCTGACCTGGGTCAGCCCCTGGGTCACGCCCTGGCAGACGTAGTCGAAGTGCGGGGTGCCGCCGCGGATGACGACGCCGAGAGCGACGACCGCGTCGTAGCCGCGGCCGGCGAGGACCTTCGCGACGACGGGCAGCTCGAAGCTGCCCGGCACCCGCAGCACGGTGGGCTCGTCGATGCCCAGCTCGCCGAGGGCGCGCAGCGCGCCGTCGACGAGGCCGTCCATGACCTTCTGGTGCCACTGCGCCGCGATGACCGCCACACGCAGGTCGCCGCAGTTCTTCACGCTCAGTTCGGGTGCGCCCTTGCCGCTCACGTCTCTCCTCGGTGCTGGTGCTGTGCTGCTGGGTACGGGTCGGTCCTACTGGTTGCCGCAGGCGGAGGCGCGCTCGGCGTCCAGCCACGGCAGGTCGTGCCCCATCCGGTCCCGCTTGGTGCGCAGGTAGCGGAGGTTGTGCTCCTGGGCCTGTACGGGCATGGGCTCGCGGCCGGTGACCCGCAGGCCGTGCCGGACGAGGGCGGCGACCTTGTCGGGGTTGTTGGTCATCAGCCGCAGGCTGCGTACGCCGAGGTCGGCGAGGATCTGCGCGCCGGCCGCGTAGTCGCGGGCGTCGGCGGGCAGGCCCAGCTCCAGGTTGGCGTCGAGCGTGTCGCGGCCGCGCTCCTGGAGCTCGTACGCGCGCAGCTTGGACAGCAGGCCGATGCCGCGGCCCTCGTGGCCGCGGAGGTAGAGGACGACGCCGCGGCCCTCGGCGGCGACGCGCTCCAGGGAGGCGTGCAGCTGCGGGCCGCAGTCGCAGCGCTGCGAGCCGAAGATGTCGCCGGTCAGGCACTCGGAGTGGACCCGGACCAGGAGGTCCTCGCCGTCCCCGATGTCGCCGTTGACCAGCGCGATGTGCTCGACGCCGTCGACGGTGGAGCGGTAGCCGTACGCGCGGAAGTCGCCGAAGGCGGTGGGCAGCCGGGTGGCGGCCTCGCGGCGGACGGTGGGCTCGGCGGAGCGGCGGTAGGCGACGAGGTCCTCGATGGAGATGATCGCGAGGCCGTGCTTGCGGGCGAAGGGGACCAGCTCGGGCAGGCGCAGCATGGCGCCGTCCTCGCCCGCGATCTCCACGATGGCGGCGGCCGGGCGCAGCCCGGCGAGGCGGGCGAGGTCGACGCCGGCCTCGGTGTGGCCGGGCCGGACCAGGACGCCGCCGGGGCGGGCGCGCAGCGGGAAGACGTGGCCGGGGCGGACGAAGTCGCCGGGTTCGGAGCCCGCGTCGGCCAGCAGCCGGATGGTGGTGGCGCGGTCGGCCGCGGAGATGCCGGTGGTGACGGCGTGCGCGGCGCTCGCGTCGACGGAGACGGTGAAGGCGGTGCTCATCGACTCGGTGTTGCGGGCGACCATCTGCGGCAGGTCGAGCCGGTCGAGGGCGCTCGCCTCCATGGGCGCGCAGATCAGGCCGCGGCACTCGCTCATCATGAAGGCGACGAGCTCGGGGGTGGCCTTCTCGGCGGCGATGACGAGGTCGCCCTCGTTCTCGCGGCTCTCGTCGTCGACCACGACGACGGGGCGGCCGGCGGCGATGTCGCTGATCGCGCGCTCGACGGGGTCGAGGGTGAGGTCCTCTTCGGCTCCGTACCAACTGTGCGGTGCGGTCATGCCGCCGCTCCTTCCGGGATGGGCTGCTGGGTGGTCGTGCGGGACCGCAGCCACCAGTCGCGCAGGCCCCACAGGACGAGGCCGAGGTAGACGACGTAGACGAGGCCGGCGAAGGCGAGGCCGCTGGTGAAGGCCAGCGGGACGCCGACCAGGTCGACCAGGAGCCAGGCGAACCAGAATTCGACGAGGCCGCGGGCCTGGGCGACCATCGCGGTGAGGGTGCCGACGAAGATGTACGCGTCGGGCCAGGGGTTCCAGGACAGTTCGGGGACGGCGGCGAAGAGCGCGCCGACGGCGGCGGTGCCCGCGGCCGTGCCGGCGGCCAGCAGTCCGCGCTCGCGCCAGGTGGCGAAGCGGACGGCGATGGAGCCGTCCTGCGCGTCGCGCCGGCCGCGCTGCCACAGCCGCCAGCCCCACAGGGCGACGCCGATGACCAGGAGCTGCTTGCCGACGCCGCCGGACAGGTGGGCGTAGGCGTAGGCGGAGACGAGGACGATGCCGGAGAGCAGTTGGGCCGGCCAGGTCCAGATGGAGCGCCGCCAGCCGAGGGCGAGGGCGATCAGTCCGATGGTGTTGCCGATCATGTCGGACCAGATGACGTGCTGGCCGAGGACGGCGAACGCCTCGCCGTTCAGCCAACCGATGGCAGTCACTTGGCGGTCTCCGTACGGTCGCCCAGCAGCCGCTCCACGTACTTGGCGATGACGTCGACCTCAAGGTTGACGCGGTCCCCGGGCTGCTTGATGCCGAGGGTGGTCATGGCGAGGGTGGTGGGGATGAGGCTGATGGTGAAGTAGTCGGGGCCCGCGTCGACGACGGTGAGGCTGACGCCGTCGACGGTGATGGAGCCCTTCTCCACGACGTAGCGGGTGAGGTCGGCGGGGAGGGAGATCCGGACGGTGTCCCAGTTCTCGGAGTGTTCGCGGTGGGTGATGGTGCCGGTGCCGTCGACATGGCCCTGGACGAGATGGCCGCCGAGCCGGCCGCCGAGCTCCATCGGGCGTTCGAGGTTGACGCGGGAGCCGACGGCGAGGTCGGCGAGGCTGGAGCGCTTCAGCGTCTCGGCCATCACGTCGGCGGTGAACTCGCCGTCGCCCCGCGCGACGACGGTGAGGCAGACGCCGTTGACGGCGATCGAGTCGCCGTGGCGGGCGCCCTCGGTGACGGCTGGGCCGCGCAAACTGAAGCGGGAGGCGTCGCCGAGCTCCTCGACGGCGGTGACCTCACCCAGTTCTTCGACGATTCCGGTGAACACGTGACTCTCCTAGCGGGCGGGGTGCGGGGCGGCGGCGCGGCCGGGGGCGGCGGGGCCCGCTCCGGCGGCGGCGTGCTGGACGCGGGGGACGGCGGTGACGCGCAGATCGGGGCCGAGGCGGTGGATCTCGCTCACGTCGAGGCGCAACGCCTGCGAGATCGTGCCGATTCCGGCGTCCGTGAGCACGGCGGGCCCGGCGCCGAGCAGGGCGGGGGCGAGATAGCCGACGACCTTGTCGACGGCGTTGGCGGCGAGGAAGGCGCCGGCGAGGGTGGCGCCGCCCTCCAGCAGGACGGAGCGCACGCCGCGGCCGTACACCTCGGCGAGCAGGGCGTGGATGTCCAGGCCGCGGCCGCCGGCGGCGCGCGGCAGGCGCACGACGGGCGCGAGCCCGTCGAGGTGGGCGGTGGCGGCGTCCTCGGCGACGGCGATGAGGGTGGGCGCGGCGCCGTCCAGGACCCGGGCGCCGGGCCGCACGGCGGTGGCGGCGGTGTCGACGACGACCCGCAGCGGCTGGCTGACCTCGGTGTCCGGCAGCCGCGCCGAGAGCTGCGGGTCGTCCGTACGGGCGGTGCCGGAGCCGACGATCACGGCGTCGGCCTCGGCGCGCAGCCGGTGCACGTCGGCTCGGGACTCGGGCGAGGTGATCCAGCGGCTGGTGCCGTCGGCGGCGGCGGTGCGGCCGTCGAGGGTGGCCGCGTACTTCCACAGCACGAAGGGGCGGTGGCGCAGGACCGAGGTCAGCCATGCCTCGTTGCCGGCCGCGGCCTCGTCGGCGAGCAGGCCGCCCTCGACGTCGACGCCCGCGTCCGCGAGGGTGCGGGCGCCGCCGGTCGCGGCGGGGGTGGGGTCGGCGACGGCGTAGACGACGCGGGCGATCCCGGCGTCCAGGAGGGCCTGGGCGCAGGGGCCGGTGCGGCCGGTGTGGTTGCACGGTTCGAGGGTGACGACGGCGGTGCCGCCGCGGGCCCGCTCCCCCGCCGCGCGCAGCGCGACGACCTCGGCGTGCGGGCCGCCCGCGTGGGCGTGCCAGCCCTCTCCCGCGCCGCGGCCCCGGTCGTCGAGGACGACGCAGCCGACGACGGGGTTGGGGCTGGTGGCGCCGAGGGCGCGGGCGGCGAGCTCGATGGCGCGGCGCATGGCGTCGCGTTCCCCGAGGGGCGCTGCGGCTGGGGTGGCCACCGGGTCCTCCTGCCTGGTCAGGCACGGACTCCGGGGCTGTCGGAACGACGAAAACGGACCACGCGACGGCTACGCGGACGCCGGGATACAGGTCGCCCAGGGGAGGACGAGCCGTCGGCGACGGCGTACCGAAACGAGCCCGCCGCGCACTGCCTCCCATCCGGACTTTAACCGTCGGTCCAGGAGTTTCACCTGGTCAACCGGCCGCTGGAGGCGACCGGGTCGCGGACTGTAACCGCCGGTTCGGACTTTCACCGACCCCGGAGTGCGCTTGCGTATATCAGTACGGGTCCAGTCTGCCACGTCTGATCGAAGGGCATGCGAGCGAACTGTTGTGCACTGGGTCACACGCCGCGGGGCCGGGCGCCGGCCCTCGGCGTCCGGCTGGGCTCGGCGAGCTCGCGGACGACGTCCATGTCGTCGAAGGGGATCAGGTCGTCGCCGATGCTCTGATAGGGCTCGCTGCCCTTCCCCGCGACGAGGACGGTGTCGCCGGGCTGGGCCATGGCCAGCGCGAAGCGGATCGCGCGCCGCCGGTCGGCGAACCGCTCGAAGGGGGTGCCGGTCGGCCTGACGCCGGCCTCCACGTGGTCGAGGATCGTCTCCGGGTTCTCCGTGCGCGGGTTGTCCGAGGTGAGGACGCACAGGTCGGAGAGGCGGCCGGCGATCGCGCCCATGGCGGCGCGCTTGGTGGTGTCCCGGTCGCCGCCGCAGCCGAAGACGGTGATGATCCGGGCGGCGGCGAAGCCCCGGAGCGTGGTGAGGACCTTCTCCAGCGAGTCCGGGGAGTGCGCGTAGTCCACGATCACCGAGGTGCCGTCCCGGGTGTCGTACCGCTCGAACCGGCCCGGTATGGGCGGCAGCCGGTCGAGCGTGCCGACCAGCGCTTCGAGGCTGTGGCCGAGCTGGTGGCAGGCGGCGACGGCGGCCAGCGCGTTGGAGACCGAGAAGCGGCCGGGGAAGGGGATGGCCGCCGGGTGCTTCTGGCCGTCGTAGTGGAGGGTGAAGCGGCTGCCGGAGGCGCCCACGGAGAGGTCGCTCGCCCGGTAGTCGGCCTCGGCGTCGATGGCGTAGGTGACCGACGCGTCGGGCATCAGCGCCCGGATCTCGGCGCCGACCGGGTCGTCGGCGTTGACGACCGCGCGTCGGCAGAGCCCCTGGAAGAGCCGGAGCTTGGCCTTCTTGTACCGCTCCATGGTGCCGTGGTCGTCGAGATGGTCCTGGGTGAGGTTGGTGAACACCCCGACGTCGACGAACGTACGGTCCATCCGGTGGGTGAACAGCCCCATGGAGGTGGCCTCCAGCACCACGCTGGAGGCCCCGCGATCGCGCATCCGCCCGAGCAGGTACTGGAGTTCCGGGGCCTCCGGCGTGGTCAGGACCGACCTCGGCATCGGGATCGGCTCGCCGCCGACCCGGCTGCCCGAGGTGCCGATGACGCCCACCCGCGCGCCCTCGGCGAGCCGCAGAATCGATTCGGCCATGTACGAGACCGAGGTCTTGCCGTTGGTGCCGGTGATCGCCACCAGGTCCATGCCCCGGCCCGGTTCGCCGTGGTAGCGGGAGGCCACGACGGGGGCCGCGACGCGGGCGTCCGGCACCCGCACCACGCACACGCCGTCGCCCGCCCCCTCGGGCGCCGGGGCCTCGCCGTCGATCAGCACGGCCACCGCGCCCCGCGCCAGCGCCCGTCCGATCGCCCCGGGCCCGCCGTCCGCGTGGCCGCGGACCGCGATGTAGAGCGAGCCGGGCGCCGAGCGGTCCGCGTCGAAGGTCATGCCTCCGGTGACCGCGGTGTTCGGGTCGCCCTGGAGGACCTGGTGCTCGTGCCCGTCCAGCAGTTCGCTCAACTTCACAACTGTCCCCATTCGAAGTGCGATCGCGGCACGCCGGGCGCGGCCTCGGCGGGCGGGCGTGCGGCGTTCCGGGCATCGCGGTGGTGGGCCTTGGGAAGGCGAGCGGACCCCACGGGGCGGGGAGATCTGCGGACGAGCCCGGAGCCGGGGCGGCAGAGGACCGCTGCCTGCGGCGGCGCGAAGCACTCCGGTGAGCGTCCGTTCGGCATCGGAGCCGGGACCGCCGGGGGCCGGAGCGGGAGCGGCATTCGTGTCCGCAGGCCGTCGGGGACGGCAAGGACCGACCCGACGCCATGTGAGCATACATCGGGTCATCGGTTCACTACGCCCCTCGCACCGCCCGGACCGCGGTCAACGAGCCGGCGAGAACAGCGCGTCGTGGGCGGCGTCCATCGCGGTCAGGACGGCCCCCCGGAGCACCGCCGAGCCGCCCACGGCCGTGGGCCGCACCTCGGTGCGCAGCGGGGACATCCCGGCGAGGCGCCGCTCGACGCGGCCGGCGAGGGCCGCGCCGCCCGCCCGGCCGCTCTCGCCGCCGAGGACGACGCAGCCCGGGTCCAGTACGGCGCACAGGGCGGCGGCGCCGAGGACGACGCGGTCGGCGAGCGCGTCGAGGAAGGCTGCGCCCCGCTCCCCCGCGCCGGCCGCGGCGCGTACCGCCGCCTCCGCCGCGGCGGCCCCGTCCGGCGGCCCGGCCACGTCCGGGACGGGGGCGAAGCCGTGTTCGCGGGCCAGGGCGCAGACGGCCGCGCTGCCCGCGAGGGAGTGGAAGCCGCCGTCGCAGGCGGTCGCCGACGGCAGGGCCGCGGTGCCGGGTACCGGCAGAAAGCCGATCTCGCCGGTGCCGCCGGACGCGCCGCGGTGGAGCCTGCCGCCCAGGACGACGGCCGCGCCGGTGCCGTGCCCGAGCCAGAGCAGGACGAAGGTGTCCCGGTCGCGGACCGCGCCGAGGCGCTGTTCGGCGACGGCGGCGAGGTTGACCTCGTTCTCCAGCAGCACGGGGACGGCCAGCCGTTCGCGCAGGGCGGCGGAGAGCCGGCCGTGCCAGCGCGGCAGGCCGCCGGTGGGCGAGAGCGCGCCGGTGGCCGGGTCGATGAGGCCCGGCGCGCCGACCCCGACGGTGTGCAGGCGGGTGGCGCCGGCCTCCGCGGCGGTACGGGCCACCAGCTCGACGGCGTCCAGCAGGACGCCCGTCGGGCGCGGGCCCGTACCCGCCTCCGGGTCGACGGGCAGCGACGCCTCGGCGAGCGGCCGGCCGAGCAGGTCGGCGACGCGGACGGTGACGCTGTGGGCGCGGACGTCGAGGGCGGCCAGGTGCGCGCGGTCGGCGACGAGCCCGTACAGCCGGGCGTTGGGGCCGCGGCGCTCGGCGCCCGCCTCGCCGACGACCGCGATCAGGCCCGCCTCGCGGAGCCGTTCGACGAGGTCGGCGACGGTCGGCCGGGCGAGCCCGGTGCGGTCCCTGAGCTGGCCCGCGGTCAAGGGGCCCTCGTCGCGGAGGAGTTCGAGTGCGATGCGGTCGTTGATGGCGCGGGCCGTGCTCGGGGTCGCGGTGCGCATGCCGGGTTCCTCGCAGACGCTGGGTGAGGCGCTGGGTGAAGGCGCTGGGTGAAAGCACTCAGGCCAGCGCTATTTAACAGGCAGGGTTCCTGATAGTTTATCGCTCCGAATGGACGGGGCAGGACGGGAGGAGGGCGGAGCGGCGGCCCTTCGGGGAGGACATGGGGGCATGGCCAAGGGCACGGATCCGCAACTGCGCCGGGGGCGCGTCGCCATCTCGGCGGTCTTCGCCGTGCACGGCGCGGTCACCGGCAATTTCGCCACCCGGGTCCCCTGGATCCAGGAGCACCTGGGGATCAGCTCGGGCCTGCTCGGGCTGGCGCTCGCCTTCCCCGCGATCGGCGCGTCGTGCGCGATGCCGCTCGCGGGCCGGATATCCCACCGCTTCGGCTCCCGGACCGCGCTGCGCGGGCTGCTCGGCCTGTGGTGCGCGGCGCTCGCGCTGCCCGCCGTCGCCCCGGGCCTGGTCGGGCTGTGCGCGGTCCTGTTCGTCTACGGCGCCACGGCCGGTGCGGCGGACGTCGCGATGAACGCGCTGGGCGTGGAGACCGAGGAGCGGCTCGGCCGCTCGATCATGTCCGGGCTGCACGGCATGTGGAGCGCGGGCGCCCTCCTCGGCTCGGCGGCGGGCGCCCTCGCCGCGCGCTCCGACGTGGACGCCCGGCTGCATCTGGCCGTCGCGGCGGGCGCCCTCGTGGCGCTGGGCGCGCTCGCCTGCCGGTGGGTCCTCGATCTGCGCGGCGCGGCCGAGGAGCACCCGCCGCCGCGGTTCGCGCTGCCGCCGCGCTCCGCGCTGGTCATCGGCGCCGTCGGGTTCTGCGCGGTCTTCGCGGAGGGCGCGAGCCTGGACTGGTCGGCGGTCTATCTGCGGGACGTGATGGACTCCGACGCGGGCCTGGCCGCCGCCTGCACCACGGCCTTCTCCTGCACGATGGCCGCGTCCCGGTTCGCGGGCGACGCGGTGGTGCGCCGCTTCGGGCCCGTACGGACCGTACGGGCGAGCGGCGTGCTGGCGACGGCGGGCGGGCTGCTGGTGGTCCTCGCGGACGGTCCGGCGCCCGCCATCGCGGGGTTCGGGCTGATCGGGCTGGGCATCGCGGTCGTCGTGCCGCTGGCCTTCGCGGCCGCGGCGCGCAGCGGCCCGGCGCCCAGCCAGGCCATCGCGGGCGTCGCGACGATCACCTACACCTCGGGGCTCATCGCCCCGGCGGCCATCGGCCAGATCGCCAACGCGACGTCGCTCACGGTCTCCTTCGGCCTGGTCACGGCGCTCGCGTTCGGGCTGATAGCGGGCGCGGGCGTGCTGCGCGGCGCGCGCCACGAGGCGGCCGGGGCGCCGTCCACGGCGGGCGGGCGCACCTGACCGGGGGCCGCCGGGAGCACGGCCGCGGGCCGTACCCCGCTCCCCTTGACGGAGTGCGCGGTACGGCCCGTGGTCTGCCGACAGATCAGCGGCCGAGCGTCAGATGCCCCAGCCGTGGACCGGGTAGCCGCCGCCACCGTGGTGGTGGTGCCCGCCCCAGCGGTAGTCGTCACAGCCCCAGCCGTTGCTGTTGCCCCAGCGGCCGCTGTGGCCCCACAGGGCGTTGTCCCAGCCGTTGTTCCAGCTGTTGCCCCAGCCGCGGGCGGGCAGGTCGTGGTAGCTGCCGTAGGAGTAGCAGTTGTTGTGGTGGTGGTGACCGCCGTTGTGGGCCTGGGCCACGCCGGACATGGGGACGACGACGGCGCCCGCCAGGATCGTGGCGGCCGCGGCGCGACCGATGAACTTCAGCATCTTGCGTCTCCTGTTGCGCAGGAAGAATGTGACACCGAACGCTTATCGCGCCGCGGCGCCCCACGGTTCCCGGCTCGACGCCAGTGCATTCGATGGGGTGGCCGCGATTGAGCCGGTTGCAGCAGCTCAGCGGGTGCGGCCGCCGGGCTTGCGGCATAGTGCGGAAGCCCGCTCAGTCCCGTCCGCCGGCCGCGCGGTCGTACTCGGTGGTCCCGCCGTCCAGCAGGGAGGGCCGGCGCCCGGCGGCGGCGCGGGAGAGCCAGCGCAGCGCGTGGTACCCGGTGAGGACGATCAGGGTGCCCAGCGCGATGCCGCTGAGCTCGAAGTTGTCGGTGAACTTCAGGGTGACGCCGCCGATGCCGATGATGATGCCGGCCGCCGCGGGCACGAGGTTGAGCGGCTGCGAGAAGTCCACCTTGTTCCGCACCCAGATCTGCGCGCCGAGCAGGCCGATCATGCCGTACAGGATCACGGTGATGCCGCCGAGCACGCCGCCGGGGATCGCGGCGACGACCGCGCCGAACTTGGGGCACAGCCCGAAGAGGAGGGCGAAGCAGGCGGCGGCGGAGTAGGCGGCCGTCGAGTAGACGCGGGTGGCCGCCATGACGCCGATGTTCTCCGCGTACGTGGTGGTGGCCGGGCCGCCCACCGCCGTGGAGAGCATCGTCGCCGTGCCGTCCGCGATGATGGCCGTCCCCATCTTGTCGTCCAGGGCGTCGCCGGTCATCTCGCCGACGGCCTTGACGTGCCCGGCGTTCTCCGCGATCAGCGCCACCAGCACGGGCAGCGCCACCAGGATCGCCGACCACTGGAAGTTGGGGGCGTGGAAGGTGGGGACGCCGATCCAGTCGGCCTGGGCCACGCCGGAGAAGTCGATGCGCCAGTGGTCGACGACCTTGCCGGCGCCGTCCGCCGAGTGGATCTGCCCCAGCGCCGCGTCGAGGACCCAGGAGAGCACGTAGCCGAAGACCAGCCCGAGGAAGATCGCGACACGGCCCCAGAAGCCGCGGAGCACGACCAGGGCCAGCCCGGTGAAGAGCATGGTGGCCAGCGCCGTCCACTGGTCCTGCGGCCAGTAGGTGGAGGCGACGACGGGGGCCAGGCCGAATCCGATCAGCATGACGACCGCGCCGGTCACCGCCGGGGGCAGCACGGCGTGGATGACCCGCGCCCCCAGGAAGTGCACGGCGATGCCGCACCCGGCCAGGCAGGCGCCGACCACGAGCATGGCGCCGGTCAGGGTGCCCGCGTCCCCGCCCTGGCCCGCGATGACCGCGGAGACGCCGACGAAGGAGAGCGAGGAGCCCAGGTAGCTGGGGATGCGGCCGCGGGTCATCAGGAGGAACAGCACCGTCGCCACGCCGGAGGCCATCAGCGCCAGACCGGGGTCCAGGCCCATGAGCACCGGGGCGACGAAGCACGCGCCGATCATCGACACGACGTGCTGGGCGCCGAGCCCGACCGTCCTGCCCCACGTCAGCCGCTCGCCGGGCCTGACCACCTCGTCGGGTCCCAGGTGTTTGCCGTCGCCGTGCAGCTTCCACCCGAAGCCCGCCATGATCACGCTCCACATCTGTGCCGCCCTGCACGCCACAGAGCCGAAGTGATTAATAGCTGATCACTTCGACGGGGACAAACCGAACCGGAAGGGGTATTCGAGTGGATTCGCTCAGTGACGAAAACGCCGTACGGCCGGACTCGCTCCGGCGCCTTCCGCCGCTGCCGGGCGGCCCGGCCGGGGATCATCCGGAACGGTCGGGTCCGTACCCCGCGCACGCCATGTGCCCGCTCTCCGTCCGCGCACACCCTGTTGCTCGCGTCACACGCGGCCGACGCTGCGTCATACCCCTTCGGCCCGGACGCGGCTGAAGGGGCCGGTCCCCGCCCGGAGCGCGTACGGGCGGGCGGCCCGCGGGGCCGCGTGCGACCGGCATGGGCACGCGGCCGGTACGGGCCCGGTGGGCGGCCGGGTCCGAGTCGGCGCCTCCGTCGGCCTCCCCGCCGGAGGCGCCGCCGCACCCGCCCCGGTCACCGCTGACACCGGGGGCAGCGGTGGCCGCACGGCCGGCCGGGACGGCCAGACGGGACAGCCGGCCGGGACAGCCGGGCGGGGCGGCCCGCCGGTACAGCCCGGCGGGAGAGCCGGTGAGGACGCCGCACGCGGGCACGGGACGCGCGAAACGGTCCGATCTGCGCAGCGGACTGGGGCGGGACGCCGCGCGCTGGCACGGGAGGCGCGGTTCATCCGTTCCGGTCATCCGCCGCCCGGCGCCCGGCGCGCCCGATACGCCCCTGTCACGCTGAGCGCATGACGACGACGCAGTCGCAGTGGGCCCAGACCGATGTCGACGGCGTGCTGGCGCGCATGCGGGCGCTGGACGCCGAACTGCCGCCGGGCGACGGCGTGGCCGTCTTCAACCGGGTGTACCTGTCGGTCACCGCGGAGATCGACCGGCGGATCACCGCCGGGCACTTCGGGGACCGGGACGCGGCCGCGGAGCTGGACGCCCGGTTCGCCGGGCGGTATCTGGCGGCCGTGGACGCGGCCGCGGCCGGGCGGCGGGCCCCCGCCTGCTGGCGGCCGCTGTTCCAGCTGCGGCGCCACCCGGCCGTACGGCCCCTCCAGTTCGCGCTGGCCGGCATCAACGCGCACATCGGACACGATCTGGCGCTCGCCCTCGTCGACACCTGCCGGGCCCGGCGCGTCGAACCGGCCGCGTTGGAGGGCGACTTCGACCGGATCGGCGATCTTCTCGTGGGGATGGAGGAGATGATCCGCGAGGAGCTGATGCCCGGCCCCGACCTGCTGGACGTGGCCGATCCGCTGACGCATCTGGTGGGCTCGTGGAGCCTGCAGGCGGCGCGGGAGGCGGCGTGGTCGGCGTTCCGCGCGCTGTGGGCCGTACGCGCGCTCGGCGACGTCGCCGAGGAGCTGGCGGAGCGGATCGACGCGAGCGTCGGCCTGGTCGGCCGCTGCCTGCTGACGCCGCTGACCTGACGCCCGCCATGGAAGCGGGCCGCCGCCGCGTCCCCTGAACGCGGCGGCGGCCCGCGGCTCGGTGCGAGGGGCCGTCCCTCAGTCCTCGGGGAGCTCCACGGGCGCGATCTCCTCGAAGCGGTCGCCCGGACCGGGGTTGGCCGGGTCCGTCGCGCCGCCGAAGTGGTGCATCACGCCCCACACGGCGTTCAGCGCGGTCTGCACGGCGCCCTCCGCCCAGCCGGCGGTCCAGGAGATGTCGTCCCCCGCGAGGAAGAGGCCGCGCTTGTCCTCGGCGAGGCCGTCCTGCATGAAGTGGGTGAACAGCCGCCGCTGGTAGCGGTAGTGGCCGGGGAGGTTGGCCTTGAACGCGCCCATGAAGTAGGGCTCGTTCTCCCAGGAGACGGTGACCGGGTTGCCGATGATGTGCTTGCGGATGTCGACCTTGGGATAGATCTCGCCGAGCGACTTCAGCATCACCTCCATCCGCTCGTTCGCGGACAGCGGCAGCCACTTGAGGCTGTCGTCGCACCAGGTGTACGAGAGGCAGATGGCGGCGGACCGGTCCGGGCCGTCGTCCAGCAGATACGTACCGCGCGTCATCCGGTCGGTGAGCGTCATGCTCATCACGTCCCGGCCCGTCTCCTCGTCGGTGTCCCGCCAGAACGGCCGGTCGACGGGGACGAAGAGCTTGGACGACTCCATGTAGTGGGTGCGCTCCACCGCCGTCCAGTGGTCGATGGGCAGCAGCGCCTCATCACAAGCGATCTTGGAGAGCAGCATCCAGGACTGCGCGGTGAAGACCGCCGCCCGGTACGTGCGGATGTCGCCGGAGGCGTCGGTGACGGTGACGCGGTTGCCGGCCGTACGGTCCATCCGGGTCACGGCCGGGCGCGGGTCGCCGCCGTGCAGCGAGGCCAGCGAGGTGCCGGGCGCCCAGTGCACGGTCTTGGCGGGCTCGCGCTCCCACAGCCGCAGCGGGAGCTGCTGGCTGCCGCCGACGATCCCCCGGTGGTCGTCGTCGGCGCCGGTGTAGACGACGCGCAGGATCTCCAGGATCGAGTTGGGGAAGTCCGTGTCCCAGCCGCCGGTGCCGAAGCCGACCTGGCCGAAGATCTCGCGGTGCCGGAAAGATTTGAAGGCCGGGGAGTCGCAGAGGAAGCCGTAGAAGGTCTGGTTGTCGAGCCGCTCGACGAGCTGTGCCCAGATCGCGCGGATGCGCGGGATGTCGCGCTCGCGGATGGCGTGCTGCATGTCGGAGAAGTCGGCGCCGTCCTCCAGGCAGGCGTTCCAGGCGTGCATCACCTGGTGGTAGACCTCGGGCAGGTCCTCGACGGTCTCGGCGTAGTGCGTCTCGCCCTTGAGGTCGACGACGGTGGAGGGGGTGTCGGGGGCCAGCGGGTTGGGGAACGGCTCGGTCCGCAGCCCGACCAGGTCGATGTAGTGCTGGAGCGCGGTGGAGCACGGCGGGAAGCGCATCGCGCCCATCTCGGCCGTCAGCGACTCGTCGCAGCCCTCGAAGCGCTCGGTGCGCAGCCGGCCGCCGATCCGGTCCGCCTCGTAGACGACGGGCCGCAGCCCCATCTTCATCAGCTCGTACGCGGTGACGATGCCGGAGAGGCCGCCGCCGATGACCGCGACCTCCGTGCCGTGCTCGGTCGCGGGTATCTGGCCGAGGCCCGCCGGGTGGGCGAGGTAGTCGTCGTAGGCATAGGGGAAGTCCGGGCCGAACATGGTGATGGGCGGCAGGGCGGGCTCGGCCTGCTCGTCGTGGACGGCGGTGGGCACCGTGGACGTCATCGGCTGGACTCTCCTACTGGCAAAGGGGGGTGAGGGATTTCAAGAAAGGGTGCTCACACGAGCGAGGTGTACAGCCGGGGCCGCCGGTCGGCGAGGTAGCTGTTCTCGGCGCGGGACGCCTTCAGGAGGTCGGTGTCGACGTCGGCGAGGATCAGGTCCTCGCCCGCGCCGGCCCGCGCCCGTACGGTCCCGTCGGGCGCGGCGACGCAGCTCATCCCGGCGAAGTCGAACTCCCCCTCCGTGCCGCAGCGGTTGGCGTAGGCGAGGTAGAGCTGGCTCTCCCAGGCGCGGGCCGGGATGAGCGTCTGCGGGACGATCTCGTACGGGCGCATCAGCGCGGTCGGCGCGAGCAGCAGTTCGGCGCCGGCCAGCGCGTGGGCCCGTACGGTCTCCGGGAACTCGACGTCGTAGCAGATCAGCAGCCCGAGGCGGACGCCGTCGAGGTCGGCCTGGACGAGGGGGTCGTCGCCGGGGGTGAAGCAGGCCGTCTCGAACGGGCCGAAGAGGTGGGTCTTGCGGTAGTTCGCCAGCGGCTCGCCGGCGGGGCCGATGAGCCGGACGGAGTTGTACAGGGCGGCCCCGGCCCGCTCCGGATAGCCGTAGCCGATGGCGAGGCCGTGCTCCGCGGCGATGCGGGCGACCGCCTCGGCGCCCGGCCCGGAGGCGGTCTCGGCGCGGCGCCGGACGTCCTCGCCGATCGCGTACCCGGTGAGGTACAGCTCGCTGGCGAGCAGCAGCCGGGCCCCCGATTCCGCCGCCCGGCGGGCGGCGGCGGCGAGCGCGGCGACGCTGTCCGCGGTGGTCTCGGGGACACCGCCGGGACCTTGGTACAGCGCGATGCGCAGCGACGGCATGGGGCACCTCTTCACCGGGTTCGGGGGGGCGGCGGACCGGCGCCGAAGAGGCGATCGCCGGGATGTACCGACGCTACGTTTTCCGCTCAGCGCCGGACAAGCGGCCTCTGTTGCGCGTTCCCGGACGATTCGTTGCGTGTTGTACGGACCGGGCGGCGATTCATTGCGCCGCGCCTCGCGCGCGTGGCGGAACGGCTCAGGAGGGCGCGCCGGAGGTGAACCGGCGCAGCAGCGGGGAGAGCACGAGGACGGACTTGGTGCGCTCGACGAACGGCTCCCCCGCGATGCGCTCCAGCACCCGTTCGAAGTGGCGCATGTCGGAGGCGAAGACCTGGACGATGGCGTCGGCCTCGCCGGTGACGGTGGAGGCGGACGCCACTTCCGGGTAGCGGGCGAGGCCGCGGTGGATCGATTCGGGCGAGGTGTTGCGGCGGCAGTACAGCTCGATGAACCCCTCGGTCTCCCAGCCGAGGGCCGCCGGGTCCACCCGGACGGTGAAGCCCGTGATGGCGCCCTCGGCGCGCAGCCGGTCCACGCGCCGCTTGACGGCGGGCGCGGAGAGGCCGACCTCGGCGCCGATGTCGGCGTAGGAGCGGCGGGCGTCCTGGGCGAGGGCGTGGACGATGCGCTGGTCGAGCTCGTTCATCTGGCGCACGTGCGGACGGGTCACTTTTCTACGGGTGCCTGCGGGTCTTCCGGGGCGGGCCGGGCGTCGCGGGCCAGCCGCGAGCGGTTCATGCCGTACCCGAAGTAGATCACGAGGCCGACCGCCATCCATGCCGCGAAAACGACCCATGTGATGGGGGACAGACTACCCATCATGTAGACGCACAGGACGAAACCGACGGCCGGGAAGAGCGGGGCGAGCGGCACCCGGAAGGTGCGGTGCATCTCGGGGCGGGTCCGGCGCAGCACGATGACGGCCACGTTGACCAGCGCGAACGCGAAGAGCGTGCCGATGCTGGTGGCGTCGGCGAGCTGGCCGAGCGGGATCGCGGCGGCCAGGACGCCGCAGAAGAGGGAGACGAGGACGGTGTTGGCGCGGGGGACGCCGGTGCGCGCGTGGACCCTGCCGAAGACCTTGGGCACGAGGCCGTCGCGGGCCATCGCGAAGAGGATGCGGGTCTGACCGTAGAGCACGGTCAGCACGACGCTGGCGATGGCGATGACCGCGCCTGCCGCGAGCAGCACGGCCCAGAAGCTCTGCCCGGTGACGTCCTCCATGATCCCGGCGAGGGCGGCCTCGGAGCCCTTGAACGAGCGCCAGGGCATGGCCCCCACGGCGACGGCCGCGACCAGCACGTACAGCGCGGTGACGATCAGCAGGGACAGCATGATCGCGCGCGGCAGGTCGCGCTTGGCGTCCTTGGCCTCCTCGCCGGCGGTGGAGGCGGCGTCGAAGCCGATGTAGGAGAAGAAGAGGGTGGCTCCGGCGGCGCTGACGCCGCCGAGGCCGAGCGGCAGGAACGGCGTGTAGTTGCCGGCCCGGATGCCGGTGAAGGCGACGGCGCAGAAGAGCAGCAGCGCCACGATCTTCACGCCGACCATGATGGCGTTGGCGCGGGCGCTCTCGCGGGCGCCGCCGAGCAGGAAGGCCATGCAGAGCGCCACCACGAGGAGCGCGGGCAGGTTGAAGACGCCGCCGTCGCCGGGCGGGCTCGCGAGCGCCGCGGGGATGGTGACGCCGAGGGTCCCGTCGAGGAGTTCGTTGAGGTACTGGCCCCAGCCGACGGCGACGGCCGCGACGGAGACCCCGTACTCCAGGATCAGGCACCAGCCGCAGACCCAGGCGACGAGTTCGCCGAGGGTGGCGTAGGTGTACGAGTAGGAGGAGCCGGAGACGGGGATGGTGCCCGCCAGCTCGGCGTAGGAGAGGGCGGAGAAGAGCGCGGTCACCCCGGCGAGGACGAAGGAGATCATCACGGCGGGTCCGGCCTTGGGCACCGCCTCGCCGAGCACGACGAAGATGCCGGTGCCCAGCGTCGCCCCGATGCTGATCATCGTCAGCTGCCACATGCCCAGGGAGCGCCGCAGCGAGCCGCCCTCGCCCTGCCCGCTCTCGGCGACCAGCAGCTCGACGGGCTTGCGCCGCATGATGCGACCGACGGGGCCGGCGGGCGTCCGCGGGGGCCGCCCGGGATCCGCGGCCGGGGGCGCTGCGCCGTGCTCCAACACTGGGGTGGCTCCTTCATCGCTGCCGGTCGGGCGGCGACCGGCGGCGGACCCGGGCGGCAGGCGCGCGGAAGGCGCGCACAACCCGTAGCCGAGGGACCGCCGAGCAGGCGGTCCCCGCCACTCCACGTACAGCGCACGACCCTACGAGCCGGGTGCGTACGCCCGTAATGCATCATTCTTGCGCACCGGCGCACGATCGTTGCGCAGGGGGCGGCCGAATGGGGAAACGTTGCTCCTCATGTCATCAATCAGTACATTGCGGTACCGCCCGCAGCCAGATCCGGTCGTCGGTGAGATAGGCGTCGACCCGCAGCCCGGCCTCAGCGAGGGCCTCTTCGACGGCCGCCTCGTCCAGCTCGTGGGAGGTGTGCGTCTGGCTCCAGCGGCGCCCCTCGAACTCGTACTCCATGCGTACGGACGTCACGCCCGGCCCGAGCGGCTCGGCGGCGGCCACCGTGATCCGCAGCGGGCCGCGCCGGTGCTCGCGGGGCACGTTCGCGGGGTCGTTCCAGCCCGCGCCCTCGCGCTGGATCAGCACGCAGCCGTCGTCCCGCACATGGCGGCGGCAGGTGCGCAGCAGCTCGGCGCGGACCTCGGGCCCGGCGGTGTTGACGAGGTAGGAGGCGAGCAGCACCGCGTCGAAGCGCTCGCCGAGGTCGAGCCCCTCGATCGTGGAGCGCACGGTGCGCGCGCCGCGGATCCGCGCCAGCATCTCGGGCGACTCGTCGACCGCGACCACCTCGAAGCCGAGCTCCAGCAGGGCGTGCGTCACCCGGCCCGCGCCCGCGCCCAGTTCGAGTACGGCCCCGGCCCCGGCCGGTAGCGCCCCGGCGATGACGTGCTGCTCGCCATCGGGCGCCATCCGGGCGTACATCTCGACGGCGCAGCCGTCCGGGGTGATCGTTCCTGGTCCCGCTCCCGCGCTTCCCGCGCGCATCTCTTCGCTCATGCGGACCAGCACAGCACGGGGCCCGGAGGCCGGAAAGGGATTCGGGCGGGGGCGAATCACCGGTGCGGAACACGGCCTGTACGGCTACGGGCCCGGCCGCCGCGAGGTCGCGGCGGCCGGGCCCGTGGCGGGGTCCGCCGAAGTCAGCTCCAGCTGGCGTGCAGGGGCTTGCCCTCGGCGTAGCCCGCAGCGCTCTGGACGCCGACGACGGCCCGCTCCTGGAACTCGGCCAGGGAGTCCGCGCCGGCGTACGTGCAGGAGCTGCGCACGCCCGCGATGATCGAGTCGATCAGGTCCTCGACGCCGGGCCGGGCCGGGTCCAGGAACATCCGCGAGGTGGAGATGCCCTCCTCGAAGAGGCCCTTGCGGGCCCGGTCGTACGCGGACTCCTCGCTGGTGCGGTTGCGCACGGCGCGCGCGGAGGCCATGCCGAAGCTCTCCTTGTACAGCCGGCCGTCGGCGGTCTGCTGGAGGTCGCCCGGCGACTCGTACGTACCGGCGAACCAGGAACCGATCATGACGTTCGAGGCGCCGGCGGCCAGCGCCATGGCGACGTCGCGCGGGTGCCGCACGCCGCCATCCGCCCAGACGTGCTTGCCGTACTTGCGCGCCTCGGCGGCGCACTCCAGCACGGCGGAGAACTGCGGGCGGCCCACGCCCGTCATCATCCGGGTGGTGCACATGGCGCCGGGGCCCACGCCCACCTTGATGATGTCCGCGCCGGCCTCGATGAGGTCGCGCACGCCCTCGGCGGCGACGATGTTGCCCGCGACGATCGGGACCTGCGGGTCGAGCGCCCGCACCGCCTTGATCGCGCTGATCATCGAGTCCTGGTGGCCGTGCGCGGTGTCCACCACGATGGTGTCCGCACCGGCCGCGAGCAGCGCCTTCGCCTTGCCCGCCACGTCGCCGTTGATGCCGACGGCGGCGGCGACGCGCAGCTTCCCGTCCGCGTCGAGGGCCGGGGTGTAGAGCGTCGCGCGCAGCGCGCCCTTGCGGGTGAGGATGCCCGCGAGCCGGCCGTCCGCGTCGACGGCGGGGGCGAGCTTGCGGTGCCCGGCGTCGAGCCGGTTGAACGCCTCGCGCGGATCTATGTCCGCGTCGAGGAGCAGCAGCTCCCGGGACATGACCTCGGAGACCTGGGTGAAGCGGTCCACGCCGGTCAGGTCGGTCTCGGTGACCACGCCGACCGGCTTGTGGTCGCCGTCCACGACGACGCCCGCGCCGTGCGCCCGCTTCGAGAGCAGGGCCAGCGCGTCGGCGACGGTCTGGGCGGGCGACAGCACGATCGGGGTGTCCAGCACGTGGTGGCGCGTCTTGACCCAGCCGATGACCTCGGTGACGACGTCGATCGGGATGTCCTGCGGAATCACCACGAGCCCGCCGCGGCGGGCGACCGTCTCGGCCATCCGGCGGCCCGCGATGGCGGTCATATTGGCGACCACGAGCGGAATGGTCGTTCCAGTCCCGTCCGGCGCGGAGAGGTCCACGCCCTGCCGGGAACCGACCGCGGAATGGCGCGGCACCATGAACACGTCGTCGTACGTCAGGTCGTACGGCACGGAAGAACTGCTCTCCACGGCGCCGGTCCGCGGGTTGAGGAATCGCATGCCACCAGGGTACTTGCCCCCTTCCCCCGCAATACGATCGTCCGATTGCGCGCTGCGCCGGTTGTAGGAACACCCGACGATCCGGCGGCCCCTCCGGTGTTTATGGGCCCGATCGGCTGGAGAAAGCGCAGAAACTCCCCGCCCACGTGTCCTACGGCGCCGCGAGGCGGTTATGGCCACTGCCATGGCCATAACGACGGTGGAGGAATTCATGACCTCTCAAGAGCCCGGCGGCCCGGCCGGGGACGGAGCGGTACCCGGGGGGAGAACAGCGGGCGGCGGGGCGCGGCGGGCCCGTACGGACTGGCGGCGGCTGGCGCTGGCCGGGCCGCTGGCGCTGGCGCTGGCGGCGGGCAGCGTCTGGGCGACGACCGCCTCGGCGGTCCCCGTCACCTTCGCCGTGTCAGGCAGCACCTTCCAGGTCGCCGCCGACCACCTGGCCGGCAAGGACGCCGTGCAGTTCGCCTCCGTCGCCTCGGACGCCGCCGGCAAGCAGCGCCCCGTGGCGGTGGCGGGCATCGGCAGCGCCCGCATCTCCCACCTGTGCCAGTCGTCGGTCGCGCACACCCCGTTCGGCAGCGTGACGCTGACCATCCGGTCGGGCGAGGACCACCCCGTCGAGGCCGAGAACCTGGTCATCGACCTCAAGCGGCTCGACGGCGACCTGCGGTTCGGCCGGGTGCAGATGGGCCGGGACGCCGGAACGCTGGACGCCGTCCAAGGGGTGCACGGCGCGCGCGGCTCCTACGGGCAGCAGGCCAGCACCCTGGACATCGACCGGATGCGGCTGCGCGCCTGGTCGCTCACCGCGGGCACCTTCGGCCTCAAGGGCGCCAGCATGGCCATCAGCCCAGGTGATCACTCGTGTCTGTGAGCCCCTCCGCCCGCGCCCGCCCGCGCGGGCTGCGCGGTCTGCGCGAACGCCCGCTCACCGCCGCCGCGCTGATGGCGGCGGCCGGTGTCGAACTGGCCTACTTCCCGCTGCGCCGCCCCGAACTGCTCGGCCTCCAGGGGGTCGGCGGCACCTCCGCCGTCCTCATCGCCTGCGCCCTCGTCGGCTGCGCCGTGCTCCTGCTGCTGCGGCCCCGGCGCGCGCCGGTCTGCGGCGTGGCGGCCATCGTGCTGGGGCTGGTGTCGTGCCCGATGGCCAACCTCGGGGGCTTCCTCGTCGGCATGGTGCTGGCCGTGCTGGGCGGGGCGTTCGCGACGGCCTGGCGGTCCGCGCCCGACCCCGCGCCCGTACCGGCACAGGCGTCCGCACCGGCGCCGACGCCCGGACCCGCGTCTGCGTCTGCGTCCGCGGCTGCGTCTGCGTCTGCGTCTGCGCCGGTACGGTCGCACGCCGCCCTGCCCGACAGCGCGTCCGCGTCCGTGCCCACGCCCGCGGTGGTACGCCCGCCCGCGCCCGGCACCGGACGCGCGCACGACCCCGCATCCGCCACCGCGCCCACGGTGGTACGCCCGTCCACGTCCGCGCCCGACAAGCCCGCGACGGCGCGGTGACCGGCACGGCGACGCGCTGGACGGCCCTCGCGGTCCTGGTCCAGACCTCACTGGCGACGGCCTCCCCCGCATGGCCGGCCGCTCCCCCGCCGAGCGCCCGCGCCCCCGCCGCGCCGTCCCCCGCCGCCTCGCCGGAGCCACGCGCCGCCCCCGCCCCAACTCCGGACCCGGCCCCCGCGCCGGACGGCGAGCGCTGCCGGCGCGCCGCGCTCCCCCGCACGGCGCCTCCGGAAGAGGCCCCCGCGTCGGCCCGCGAGGCCGCGTCCGCGCTGGCCGGCTGTCTGACCGGGGGCCGCCGCCCGGCCGTGCCCGCACTCGGCGGGCCGGTCGTCTCGCTCACCGCCCGGACCATGACGGTGACGGGCCTGCTGTGCCCGCTCCTGCCCCTCGCCCGCGGCGTGTGCCGGGCCGAGTCCGTCGTCCTCGACGACCCCGTGGTGTCCTACGGCGGCGACCGCGAACTGTGCACGTCGGCACGGCGGTTGACGGTCCGCGGCACGGTGCGGCTGCGCGCCGAATGGCTCACCGGCCGCGTCTTCGGCCTGCTCCCCGTGGGCTTCTCCACCCGCGTCCTGCCGCCGGTGCCCGTGCCGTACGTGCGGCTGACCGACGTCCGCGCCCTCGGCGTCGCGCTGAGCGCCGACGACGTCCGCGGCGACCACGTGACCATGGGCACCGGCGGCGAGTGCGGCTGACGGCCGGCATCGGCCGAGGCTGACGCCGGGACAAGGCCCCGGGCGGGGACCGACTGGCGCAAAGCCTCGGGAACTCAGGGCCTCAGGGGCACAGGCCCTCAGGAGCTCAGGGGCTCAGGGACGCAAAGCCTCAGGGGCTCAGCGGCAGCGGGAAGTCCGTCAGGCGCACGACCGCCCGGCCGGGGCGGCCCGGCGCGCACTGCAGGCCGGGGATGATGACCGCCGCCGCGGCGGCGGTACGGAGCGGGACCTCGCGCCCGTACGGCCAGGACGCCCCCGCGCCCACCGGCCCGTCGGCCGACCGCCGGGGCTCGGGCATGGCCCGGTGCTCCTGCGGCCGGGTCCGGCCGGGCTCGGCCGCGGGGCGCGCGGCGGCCTGGATGGCGGGGACCAGGCGCCGCAGGTGCAGCGCGTAGCCCTGCGCTGAGGGGTGCAGGCCGTCGGCGCACAGCAGGTCCCGGCCGGGTTCGGCGCCGAGGTCGAGATGGTGGTCGAACAGCGAGACCGACTGGGCCCCGCAGCGCAGCGCGGCATGCGTCTGGGCGCGGGCCAGGCGGCGGCTGCGGCGGGCCGTGAGCGAGCGGGCCCAGCGCCGTACGGCGGGCTGCTGGCGCACGTACGGGCAGGTCGCGATCGTCACGGACCAGCCCGCGTCGGTGAGCCGCCGCAGCTCGGCCTCCAGGTGGCGCGCGGCGGTCCGGGTCCGTACGGGCGCCAGGACGTCGCTGGTGCCGATGGCGACGACGGCGACGCCGGGGTGGGCGAGCATCATCCGGTCGACCTGGCGGCTCAAGGAGCCGCTGAGCGCCCCGAAGCGGGCCAGCACCCGGAGTTCGACGCGGCGGGCGGCGGCCTTCGACAACGCGGTGGCCAGGACCGATCCGACGGTCTCGGGGCGGCGTTCGACGCCGATGGACAGCGCCGCCGAGTCCCCGAGCAGGACGAGCCGCAGCGGTTCGCCCGGCCCGTCGCCGTACGTGCCGGAGCAGGCCACCTCGGACTGCCGGCCGGGCTCCTCGCCGCGCGCGAGCACCGCCGCCGCCCAGAGCCTCGACAGCGCCTTCTTGACGCGGCGCCGGCGGGCGGGCCGGGCGGTCATGTGATCTCCAAGAACGTTTGTGGATTCATCATCGGTCCGAATTCATGATGAGAAGCGGCAAGGGTCGGCATGGATCAAGAACTACCCGCAATCGTCAATCCATGAGGCCGAACCACACACCGTCATGTGTTGAAAGTGTTGAAAGCCCGGCGCGACGGAATATGGCTCCGCGCACGGTCCAATGCGCCCTTTCACGCCCCGTCGCAGCTGTGAGATGAATGAGGAGAGCTGACCCGCCGCAGCGGCCGGACCACGCGTCGCGCACCGCCTCCGGCCCCGCCGCCCGGCAGTCGGCCCGTAATGATGATTTGCGGTTTACCGGAGGCATGATGGCCGAACGACGGTGCCCCAATGAGCGATTGCGCGCGCTGCTGCGCGAGGCGGGATGGACCCATGAGGCATTCGCCCGAGCGGTCAATTCGGTCGGCTCGGAGATCGGACTGAGCCTCGCGTACGACCGCAGCTCCGTATCGCACTGGCTGGCGGGCACCCGGCCGAACGCCCCCGTGCCGCAGTTGATCGTCGAGGCGCTCACGCGCAGGACGGGGCGGGCGATGACGGTGAGCGCCGCGGGGTTCGAGGAGACGCCTCCCCAGCCTCCCCCGTCACCCCGGCACCCCAAGGAACCGCCGACGGCCGCCCGGCGGGCCGGGGCCGCCGAGACCGTCAACGCCCTTGCCGTGCTGAGCCGGCAGGACACGGACCCCGTGACGCGGGCGCCGCTGCTGCTGCGCCCGTTCCGGGCGGCGGTGTCGCACGTGCCGGTCTGGGCGGAGCCGGAGGAGGCCCCGGCGGAGCCGCTGTCGGCCGAGCGCATGCGCGTAGGGCCGTGCGAGGTCACGGTGTTGCGCGGCGCGGTGCGGTTCTTCGCCTCCTCGATGGAGGCGCACGGGGGCGCGCACGCCCGGGTGGCGCTGGCCGCCTGCATCGCGGACACGGCCGTGCCCTGGCTGCGCGCCCCGGGTCCGCGGGACGTGCGCGACACGCTGCGCACCGAGACCGCCCGGCTCGCGTTCGTACTGGCCCGGATGCACTCCGACATGTCGGGACACGGCCTGGCGCAGCGGTATCTGCGCCTCGCCATGGAGCTCGCCAACCAGACCCGCGACCGCGTCACTTGGGCCGTGGCGCTGCGCGCGATAGGCGCTCAGTCCCTGGCCCTGGGGCACCACCGGACCGCGCTGCACTGCGTGGAGGCGGCGGTCGAGGCGCTGCCCGCGCACGCGCCGCACGCGGTACGGGCGTTCGCCCTGGCCCAGCTGGCGCTGACCCACGCGGCCACCGGCGACAAGCACGCGGCGCTGGCCGCGCTCACGGCCGCCGAACGCGCCGGGGAGCGCTCCTGGGACCGCTCCGGCGACCGGCCGCCGGAGGACGGCCCCTTCGCGCACTACCCGCCCGCGGCGCTGGCGTTCCAGACCGCCGAGACGCTGCACCGCCTGGGGCAGCTCACGGCGGCGTCCCGCGCGCTGGAGCAGTCGCTGCGCCACCGCGCCCCGGCGGACCGCCGGGGCCGCGCGCTGACCCTGGCCCGGCAGGCGGAAGTCCTGCTGGAGATGGGCCAGTTGGAGGAGGCGTGCGCGAACTGGCGGGAGTTCCTGCGGGCCGGAGGCGGGCTGCGCTCCCACACGGTGGGCAGCGCGGTCCAGTCGATGCGCGCCGGTCTCACGCCCTACCGCGGCCACCCGGCCCTCCACGGCCTGCAGCCGGGAGCCCCGCACGCCGCCGCCCGGTGACGGGGGCGGCGGCGTGCGACGGGGGTGGTTCCGGGGGCGTACGAGCGAGAGGCGCGGGCGGTGCGCCCCGGTCCGTACGCCCGTAGCGGCGCGCCGCTGAGCAGGGGCCGCGGGCGGACCCGCGGCCCTGCCCCGGCCCGTGCCCCCCGTGCGCGTTACGCGCCGTCCGGGTCCGCCCGGTCCAGTGCGGGGCGCGGGCCGGGCCCGGTCTCCAGGAGCAGGTAGTCGGCGGCGGCGGTGTCCGTGACCAGGCTGGTGACGAGCCCGGAGCGGAGCACGGCCCCGATCGCGGCAGCCTTGCGCGACCCGCCGGCGATGGCGACGACCTCCGGTATGCGCCGCAGCCGGTCGGCCTCGACGGTGATGCAGCGCTCCCCGAGGTCCCGGCCGACGCGGCGCCCGTCCGCGTCGAAGAGGTGCGCGGACATCTCGGCGGCGACGCCGAAGGAGGCGTAGCGCGCCCGCTCCTCGGCGGAGAGCATGTCGTACACGGTGGAGATGCCGGGCTCCCAGGAGCCGATGGAGACGGCGGCGACCGTGACCTTGTCGAAGTACTCGAAGGCGCGGGCGATGCCGGTCTGGTTGCGCAGCGCGGCGGCGGTGGCCGAGTCGGGCAGCAGCATCGGCGCGTAGATGGGGTGGGCCTCGCCGCCGGAGACCTGGGCGGCCCGCCGTACGGCCTCGACGGAGCCGCGCTCGGCGGTGCCCGCGTCGTACACGCCGGTGAGCTGGACGACGGTGCACGGCGGCAGCCGGTGCAGGGCCGCGGCCATGTGGATGGTGGAGCGGCCCCAGGCGAGGCCGAGCACATCGCCCTCGGCGACGAGCTCGCCCAGCAGGTCGGCCGCCACCTCGCCGAGGTTCTCCGGGTCGGGCGCGTCGTCGCTGGCGTCGGCCGGGGACTCCACGACCACGGCGTGGCGCAGGCCGTACCGGGCCCGGAGCGCATCGGAACGCTCCGCGTCGAGCTCCGCGGGCACCCTGATCTCGATCCGCACGAGGTCGTGTTCGAGCGCGGTCTCCAGGACGCGCGCGACCTTGAAGCGGCTGACGCCGAACTCCTCGGCGATCTGGATCTTGGACTTGCCCTCCAGGTAGAAGCGGCGGGCCATGGCCGCCGCCTGAACGAGCTCGGCGGGTCCCATCCGCGTGGCTGAACGGCCCGTCGACACCGCGGTCTCCTTACTTAGTTCAAGACTTGGTTCAAGGTACGGATTGAAGCGATGAGTTCAAGTTCTGTGCGTGCGCGTGGGTCCGCGGCGCGGACACCACCGTCATCCTGTCAGATGCCGCGGGCGCCGCTCAGGCCCTGACCTTCGAGTTCACTTCCCCGTGGCCGAGTGGTCGCACGACCAGCCCGCCTCTCCGGTGTTCTCTTCGGCCATCGAACGCAGGGAGCGTACGGCCTCCGCCGGGTCCTCCGCGCCGTAGACGGCCGAACCCGCGACGAAGACGTCGGCGCCGGCCTCGGCACACCGCTCGATGGTGGTCGCCGACACCCCGCCGTCCACCTGGAGCCACAGCTCCAGCCCGTGCTTGGCGATCAGCTGCCGGGTGCGGCGGATCTTGGGCAGCATGATGTCGAGGAACGCCTGGCCGCCGAAGCCGGGCTCGACCGTCATGATCAGCAGCATGTCCAGCTCGGGCAGCAGGTCCTCGTACGGCTCGATGGGCGTGGCGGGCTTGAGCGCCATGGACGCCCGCGCCCCCTTGGCCCGGATCTCGCGCGCGAGCCGTACGGGCGCGGCGGCGGCCTCCGCGTGGAAGGTGACGGACCCGGCCCCGGCCTCGACGTACGCGGGCGCCCAGCGGTCCGGCTCCTCGATCATCAGATGACAGTCCAGCGGGATGTCCGAGGCCCTGCTCAGCGACTCGACGACCGGCACGCCGAGCGTGAGGTTCGGAACGAAGTGGTTGTCCATGACGTCCACGTGGAGCCAGTCGGCGCCGCCGGGGCCTCCTACGCGGCTCGCCTCGTCGGCGAGCCGGGAGAAGTCCGCGGACAGGATGCTGGGGTTGATCTGCACGGCCATGCCCCAAGCCTGCCATGCCCGCGCCGCGGCCCCGACTCGGGAGGCAGGCATTCCGCGACCGAGCCGCACATAACGCCCCGGATTCGGAACCCTTCCGCCTGACGTGCACACATCACAAGGCGTCCGGATCCGCCCGCGCCCGGAGGGAAGCGATGATCTCGCCGAGCGACGCCTGCTCCGCGGCGGGCAGCCGCCGCCCCGCGTGGAGCAGGCCGAGCGCCGTCAGCAGCCGGACCCGGTCGCCGTCCGTGCCGAGGTCGCCCACGAAGGCGGGCAGCACCAGGGCCAGCGAGACGAGATCCGCGCGGGCGCACAGCCCGGTGACCAGTTCCCGAAGCCGCCCGTCATACTCGTCGGCACGCCCGTCCACTCCGCCCGTGCCCCGCAGCCCTTCGGCGACCGCGTAACGGCCCCAGTCGCCGTACGGCCCCGGCGGCGCGTCCGCCAGCGCCCCGGCGGCCCGCCGGAAGTGCTCGCGGGCGCTGACGCGGTCGCCGAGCTCCTGGTGCGCCCGCGCCATGTTCAGATGCAGCGACGGGAAGAAGCCGCGCACCCGCTCGTCGCCGACCAGCTCGGCCCGGCGCAGGCACTCCGCGTTCCAGTTGAGGGTCGCTCGCGCGGTGGGCTGGTGCCGCGCGACGTAGTGGGCGGCCACGCATGCCTCGTAGTCGTCGGCGGCCGTCTCCCAGGCGCGTACGAACAGCCGGCGGGCGTCGGCGTCGGCGCCGGCGCCGCGGGTCTCGGCCTCCATGCCCTGGACGCAGAGCCGTACGACGGGATTGCCGGGGTCCATCATGATCTTCGCCTCCTCGGTACCGCTCATAAGCCGTCGTGTCAGACGCCGTCGTGCACCGGCATGACCAGCATGGTGAAACTGCCCTGGTCCGCGGAGCGGACGACGACCGGTTCGGCGGCGGAGGCGATCTCCAGCAGGACGTCGGGGCCGACGCTCGCCTCCAGGGCCGGCAGCAGCACGGCGGGGTCGAAGACGAGGTCCTGCGGCGGCCCCGTGCACACGGCGCGCAAGGCCGTCGGCGGCGAGTCGCCCCGGCTCAGGGCGAGTTCCCGCTCCTCGGCGCGGACGCGCACCACGCTCCCGCCCTCGCCCTCGCCGTGCCGCCCGTCGAGGGCCGCCCGCAGCGCGCCCCGGTCGGTGATCACGCGGGTCCGTACGGGCGCGAGGGCGTCGAGCATCACGCGGTACGAGGGGAACGCGCCGTCGGCCCCCGGCAGGGCGCGCTCCGGCCCGTCGTCGGCGCGCAGCACGGCCCGCCCTCCCTCGACCTCGATACGGACGTCCGTACCGCGCAGCGCCCAGCCGCCGACGTCCGCCAGCAGATCGGCGTCGACCAGCGCCCGGCCGGGCCCGCCCGCCATCGAGCGCCCCGGCAGAACGCGGACGGCGAGGCGGTAGCGGTCGGTGGCCACCAGCCGCACCTCCTGGCCGTCGAGTTCGATCAGTACGTTGCCGAGGACCGGGAACTCCTCGCGGGCCGCGCCGCGCGCCACGGCCGGCGCGACCTGCCGCAGCGCGCCGGCGAGTTCAGGCCCGCCGACGACGGCCGCCGCGCGCCCGCCGCCGCCCGGCAGCGTGCGCAGGATCTCCTCGACGGCCGCACGCGTCGCCTCGGCCAGATCCCGCGTCCGGAGCAGATGCCCGTGCAGCACCCGGCGGGCCTCCTCGGGCTCCCCGTCGAGCACCGCCGCCGCCTCGGCCAACGGCAGCCCCGCGGCCCGCAGCCTGCGCAACGCGACGGCCCGCGGCCGCTGGGCGCGGGCGTAGTAGCGGTACCCGGTGGCCTCGTCCACCCTGGCGGGCCGCAGCACATCGCAGTCGTCGTAGAACCGCAGCGCACTGGGGGCCAGCCCCACGCAGCGGGCGAAGGCGCCGATGCTCAGCAGCGGCGCGTCGTCATCCTCGTCGTTCATGGAAGCGATCGTGGACGTTCAACCGGCTCGAAGGTCAATTCGCGGGCCGATGGGTGCGCACCGCGGTCAGCAGGTCTTCCGGTAGGGGAGATCAGGGAGATAGGTGTGCCACTCGTCAGGGGTGAGGGGGCCGGTGCGGGCGCAGAGGTCGGCGACGAGCCGAGCGGGTGCGAGGGGGATCCGCTGAGGCGGAGTGTGGGCGCCGGCGACGTGGAGTCGTGTGCCGGTCCGGTCGAAGGCGATGGAGTGGATCTCGTCGCCGGGGGTGGGGAGGCCGACGCCGAGGGGCTGGCGGGAGGGGAGGTCCCAGAGCCTGAGGCTGCCGGAGCGTCCGGCGGCGGCCAGGGTGCGGCCGTCGGGTGAGAAGGCGAGTGCGGCGGTGGCTTCCGCACCGCCGAGACGGGCCGGGCCCTGTGCGGCGGAGAGCACACCGAGTCGATGTCGGGCGTCGCCGTCCCAGAGGGTGACCTCACCCGTGGTGTTGCCGACGGCGAGATAGCGGCCGTCCGGGCTGAACAGCAGGGGTGAGCCGTTTCCTTGACCCAGGTTGCGGTGGGCGGCACGGCCGCTGGGCAGCTCGCTGACGGTGCCGTCGTCGGAGACGAGGAGCTTGCCGTCGGGGCGCAGAGCCAGGCTCGGCGAGGAGGAGCGGTAAGCGGGCGTGAGATTCAGACGTTCTCCGGTCAGGAGGTCCAGCACGTCGGTGAGGGTGGCGCCGTATGCGGACAGCGCGCCGTCGCGTGAGCGCAGGGCCAGAGCGTCGGGCTGCTCGCTGTCGTCGGCCGGGGTGAATGTGGTGTGCACTCGCCGGTTGGCGGTGTCCCAGATGGTGACGGAGGCCGGGACGTCGGCGGTGTAGGCGAGGTAGCGGCCGTCGGAGCTGAATGCCATGGGTGTGACGCCGTATACGGGCGTTCCCCGCCGGCCCGGCAGCGGCCGGACGGGCGGAAGCCGGATCGCCGGGGCGCTGCCCTGGGTGTCGTGCAGCTCGAACCGCTCGGCGCCGCCGGTCTTCCGAGCAGTGAGGAGACGACGGCCGTCCGGGCTGAGAAGGGAGGCATCGGCCGGGGCGGTCCGCCAGGCGGCGGTGAGCGCGGGCCCGGGATCGATGGTGCGTACGAGCGCTTCCTCACCGGCCCCGGACCCCAGGTACCGGATACGGCCGGCGCCGGAGTCGATGGTGACCGAGGCGGCCTTGTCGCCGAGCAGCGGGTGCCGGAACACAGGCGCCGCGGCTTCGTGCCGGTCCACGGCCCGCCCTTCGCCTTTCTGACCTGTCTGGCCCGTCTGGCCTGTCTGGCCCGTCTGGCCTGCCGGGCTGTCCGCCTGGGCGTCGAGCCGCCACAGCAGTACCTCGTCCGCGCTCGCGGCCACCACGAACTTCATGTCGGAGCTGAAGCTGAAGGAGCGCAGGAGCGGGTACGCGATGGCGCCGGTCCGCCGCCCCGACGAGGTGTCCAGGATGCGGAGGCCGGAGCGGTCGAGGACGCCCAGGGTCCGGCCGTCGGCGGTGAGGCGGAGAACCACCTGGGCGCAGTCCCCGAGCCCGGCCTCTTCCCCCGGCCACTCGTCGCTCAGCCGGCGTCGGGCCGACACGTCCCACAACTCCAAACGGCCCCCGGACCCGCACACGGCTGCCAGTCGCCCGTCCTGACTGACGCTGAGCCGCAGCCGGTTCGCCCTCGACGGGAGGCGCCCCTTGGACACGGCGCCGACCTTCCAGCTCAGCGTCCTGCGCAGGTGCCGGCTGTCCCACAGTTCGACGCGGTCGTCGAAGGTGACGCCCACCATCCGGCTGCTGCCCGCCCAGAAGACTCCGGACGCTTGCGACTCGGTGCGGGCCGTGGCGGGAATCTCGCGCCGTGTGCCGGCGATCGTGTCCCACAGCACGAAGTGCACGGAATCATCGGTACTGACCCCGGCGACATACCTCCCATCAGGGCTGACTCCGCCGGACAGGTTGGCATGATCCTCGTTTCCCGAGATCTCGCGTGCGGCCACCCGGCGGTGACCGGCGACGTCCCACTCCTCAAGCCGGTCCCCGCCGGAGAGGACCCGCAGGATCCGGCCGTCGGCGCTCAGCGAGGTGAGCCCCTCCATAGGACCTCTCGTGGGCACCGCGAGTACGTCCGCCACCCGCTGGGCCATGGCCGCCACCACCGCGGAGCGGGTCTCGGGAAGCTTCGCGACGCGCCATGCGGCGACGCTCAGCCGCGCCGCTCTCCTCGGGTCGGTCGACCACAGCCCCTGCGCCACCTGAGCGACCCGGCGCGCCGCCGTCAACCGCTGTTCACGCGAGCTGAGCCGACTCTGCTGCCAGGCTATGCCTCCGGCGATGAGGGCGAGGACGAGGAGGAGGGACCCGGCGAGGGTGAGCGTACGCAGCCGGTGCGCGGCACGTGATGCGGCACGGCGCTCCTTCGCGCGCACGGCGAGGCCCGCGTCGATGAAGTCGCTTTCCAGGGCGGTGAGTTCACCACGTCGCCCCGGCGCCGCGAAGGCTTCTGCCGCGGTGGCGAGCCGGGTACCCCGGTAGAGGCTGGCTTCTTCCCTGCCGAGTTCGTCCCAGATGCGGGCGGCGTCGGTCAGCCGTCGCAGCAGGATGAGGCGTTCGCGGTCTCCGTCCACCCATTGCGCCAGGCGGGGCCAGGCGGTGACGAGGGCTTCGTGGGCGAGGTCGACGGTGTTCTCGTCAAGAGTGACGAGGCGGGCTCGGGCGAGCAGTTCGAGGGCCTCGCCGGTATGGGCGCCGGGTGCGGCGTCGAATTCGGTGCGGCCGACAGGGTTGCGGGTGTCGGGTGCGCCCTGGCCGGGGGTGATGAGGCGGAGGAGGATCCGGCGGACCTGCGCCGCAAGCTGGTCGGGCAGGCCGGTGTAGAGGGTTTCGGCAGTCTGGGCGATGGCTCCGCGCAGCCCTCCGGTGGTTTCGTACGCGTCGAGGGTGAGGGTGCGACCGCTGCGGCGGCGCCAGGTCTCCAGCAGGGCGTGGGAGAGCAGGGGCAGGCTGCCAGGTTCCTCGGCGGCTTCCTTGATCAGCCGTGCGGTGAGGGCGCGTTCGACGAGCAGCCCGGCCGCGGCCGCGGGTTTGACGATCGCCTCGCGGAGTTCGCCGGGTGAGAGCGGGGCGACGGGCAGACCGGCGTGGCGGACGGCGGCCGCGAGGCCGGGGTGTTCGAGGCAGTGGGGGTAGAAGTCGGCCCGTACCGCGAGTACGACGCGTAATCGGTGGCCGGGTTCCTCGGCGGCCAGCAGGGCGGCGATGAAGCGCGCCCGCTCGCCCGAGTCCTGGCAGAGGGTGAATACCTCTTCGAACTGGTCGACGATCAGCCAGGTGTCGCCTTCCCCGTCGGCGGGCGCCAGCACCGGATCGGCTGATCGCGGGGGCCGGCTGCCGGGTGTGAGGATCCGCACCGCCGCCGGCCGCGGCCCGGCGTGGGGCGCCGTGCGCAGCCGGGTGATCAGTCCGGCGCGCAGCAGGGACGACTTGCCGCTGCCGGACGGGCCCAGCACCACGGTCACCTTCCTCCGGCCCGCCAATTCCACCAGTTCCTCGGTCAGCCGTGTGCGGCCGAAGAAGAGGGCGGCGTCACCGGGTTCGTACCGGGCGAGCCCCCGGTACGGCGGAGACGCGGCGTCGCCGCCCGCGTCCGGGACGGGCCGCCGGGCCTCTTCCTCGGCCGCGGCCCGCCGCCTCTCCTCCCACTCGTCGGGGTCCGCGCCGCACGCGTCGGCGTAGGCCCGTACGACGCGCGGGGACGGCAGCCGGTCGCCGCCGGCGGCCTGGGACAGGACAGTGGGCGAATAGCCCGCGCGCTGGGACATGGCCCGGTAGGAAAGCCCGGCCTTCTGACGCAGCTTCCTTAATTCACAGGCGAATCGCTGGACCGGCCCGGACCCGGGGTCGAGTTGCTTCTCCGGCCTCCCCACACGCGCCCCCGATCAGCGGATAAAGCAACATTCCACGTTATGGATGGGGGCTCTGGCGCGGCAAGTGCCCTACCGGCCAGACCGGTCAGGTTGTTTGGCGGCAGGGAGTGGGCTGCCGAACAACTCGCGAGCCGCTGGACTCGTCTCCGCGACCACGACCGCCCGGCCGGACACCACCCGACGCCGCCTGTTCGAAAGGGGCAATCGGCCCGCTGGACGACAGCGATGTTCCGCTCCCGTCCACGTGATTCTCCGGCACCCGACGGGCACCGCCCGGTCCGCACCGAAGACACCGAAGGAAAGGGTTGAACCATGCGGAAAACCTTCATCTTCATACCGCTCACCGCAGCGGCCCTGCTGCTCGGAAGCGGCACGGTCACCGCGACGGCCGGACCCGCCACGGCCTCGGACACCACCGGCATCGCGCGGAAGTGCCTGGAAGACGCGCCGTCCTTCACCAGCTATCCGGGGACCGGCCCCAACGACCCCTCGTACTGGCCCAAGCGCGGCACGTACGCCACCACGACCGCCCGATGCGACGACATCAACGTCAAGCCCGCCCGCAACCTCGACGTGCGGACGTGCTTCAAGAAGGGCTCCGGCTGGACCTGCAACGGCTGGCGCCCCCTGCACCAGGGCCGTTGGGGCCTCGCCGCCGAGGACGTGCTGAACGGCACCCAGTTCTTCCTGCAATTCGAGGGAACGGCCAAGGTCTCAGGCCACATCGACTACTGACGGCCTCACCGCGGCAGGGCCGTCGAGTGCTGCCTGACAGCCTCGCGGCCCGCGCCGCCCGCCCGCCCGCCCGGCCGGCTGAGACTGTCGGCCGGCTTCGCCCCGCCGGATCAGTCGATTCGGCGGGGCGACGTGTGCTCCGGCCAGGCCGGCAGCAGTCAGCGCAGCATCCATGGCGAAGGCGGGGAGTCAGGACCTGATGGTTTCGTCGAGCAAGTCAGTATCCATAGGGTACCCATACACCAAAAGGGCGCCTTCTTCACAAGAGATACCAGCCGCTGGAGACAAGGGGCCCGCTTGGGGCCGTCGGCACACCGGTCAGCGGTGTGGCGACCGTCTGATCGAGGTGCCGGGTCGCGTGGCAGACCGTGCCCATGGTGTGCCGGCGACTCATCTCAGCGGACGACGCGTGGCCCCGCCGCGGGGTCGCGTAGGCCCGCAATGGGAGTGTCCTGTTCCGTTGTAGCGACCTGCGTGTTTGAGGCATGTCTGATTCGTGGGTCACGGCATCTTGTCTCACGAACTTGGCCCTTTTGTCGGGCTACAAGATGGCGGACTGATCAGCCTGTGGTCCGGCTTCTCCTCTACCGAGGTGCTGCCGAGCGGGATCTTCGGCATGGTTTCCCAGGCGATGGTCTTCTCGGCACGTCGGCGCCGACCAGTGCGATGGTGCACGTGTCTGGGGCGGATTTGGCGTACACGCCGGTGAAGCCGGCGGTAGTGGTCCGGATCAACCTCGGCTGATGACAACTCAGTTTGGTGAAGAACTCCGGTCTCGTACGTGGTGGCGGCAGAACCATGCATGCTCCCGAAGGCGAAGGCCCCCGTGGTGGCAGTCCGACGAACCTTCAGGGGTTCGTCCGAACCAAGAGCAGAGATTGCCTTTCTGCCGTACGTGACCGGGCGTCCCACTGTGCTGGTGAAGAGTGCGATCGAGCGCATCTGCCTGGTCACCTCGGCGACTCTCCATGCTGAGCATGATCAAGACATGAGCCGCTGATCGAAGAGACACTTCCTACTGCTCACGCTGGAAGAAGTCGAGGACGGTACGGACCAGGGAGGCCATCAGGCCATCGGTGAGCGGCTTCTGTTCCAGCCGGAACTCGACGGTTGAGCGGCCGTTGCTGCGCTTGAAGTGGAAGCCGATGTGAAGTCGGAGGAAGGCTACGACGCCCGCGAGTACAACCAGGTCGGTGGCCAGATCCTCGCCGCCCATCTGGTCGTCCTTGGGCGGATCTGCCAAGATCTCGCCTGCCAGATTGGCGCTCTCCTCCTCGTGGGCGAATGCCGCGAGTATCCGCCGCGCCGCAATAGCGCTTCCGGCGACTGCAAGTGGTGGGGTGTCGGTGGCTTCGAAGAGCGCGTCGAGGACGTCCTGTGCTTGCGAAGCAGCGGTTACGGGCGACGGAAAGCGGCCGTTCAGCGTGTGTGTGATCTCTTCCAGGGCCAGCAGCACCGTCCGGTCGGAGAGCTCGGTGAAGGGCCGGCCAGGGCCGGTGGTGAACACATCAGCTCCAGTCTCCGAGCGGTACGAACGCTGCCCAGTGGTAGGGGTGGGAGAGATACGGGCGTGATTCGTCCGTCAGCATCCGCTGCTGGGCGTCCCACAGGGCGCGCCAGACCGGCTGACCGCGCATCACGCCGGCCGTGAAGTGGTCGAGCAGCTCGGCCGAGCTGTCACGGTCCACCTGCCAGATTGGGGCGACTACCGTGCGGGTGCCTTCGCGGAGCAGGGCGCGGGGCAGGCCGGTGAAGTCCTCTCCCGGGTGCTCGGGCTCATGCCATCCTGCCGAACAGGCCCGCAGGACGACTCGGTCAGGCATCCTGCTCCCCTTGGGAAGGTCACGGGCGCGCAGGAACATGCGGATGGCCTGCCGCGAGGAGCTGTCGAGGCGCAGGCTCGGGCGGTCTATGCCGTTGGAGAGCATCAGTGCGGAGTTCTCCGAGTCGTTGAGATCCCGGTAGCCATGGCAGGCGATGTAGGCAAGCCCGGCTTGGCCGAGACCCGCGAACACCTGCTCCGGCGTGGCCTGTTGCCCCGTCAGGGAAGTGACCTCCCAGCCGGGGGCCGCTGGCGGCGCATGGTCCTCGAACCCTGCTGTGCCGTCCTGCAGATCACCCGTGTCGGCGACGCGAACGCACAGTGCTGCCCCGGTCCGGACGGGACCGGTGGCACGCAGGTAGCGCAACGCGGAAACGCTCGGCGCGTAGGTCAGTGCGACCAGCTGTGCGCAGCATCGCCCGTCACTCAGCCGTAGGGCGCCGAGCGGCACCATTGACAGCGGGCCGTGCGGGGCGACGCACAACAGTGCGTGCCCCTCCAGGAGTTCCTGGAAAGGCAGCAGCCGGTCAGCCAGGCCCTCCAACGGCAGGGCCGTCGGGCGCCGCGGTTTGATGGGCGGGATGGTCGGAAATATCGTCCGGTCTCCGTCGACCGTCCGCCGGATCTCCTCGGCTGCGTTGTGAAGCTCCGCCCGGCCACACGGAATGCAGTACAGCACCGGCTCCGAGCTGCCGGAGGCCAGGACGAAGCAGAAGGTCTGCGCCTCACCGACGAAGTAGGAAGCGAGCACCATACCTTCCGCTGGTCCGGCTTGCTCCACCAGCCGGACCGCGTCGTCGAACCGGGCGCTCTCGGCGCGACGCAGCCGCACGTAGTCGGGGGCAAGCAGTTCGAGACGGCGGTGCAGACCGACCAGTAGCTCCGCGTGCTCGCTCCAGCGCGCGGCCCGGTCGGGGTGGTCGCCCGCGGCCAAGCGGCGCTGCGCGGTGAGGAGGATGCCCTCTCTGATGTAGAGGTCGAAGGGGACATTGGGCGGCGGCGCCAGCGGCATCCGGGAGAGGTCGTCGATCATCCCCTGGGCCTTGCCTTCCTCATGGAGGTCGAAGGCCAGCACCGTGGGTGAGCGGTGGTCGGGGAGGCGCAGGTTCACGCCGTGGAGGTGGAGGAGTGACAGCAGTTCCTCGTAGATCGGCTGGGCTTGCCCCGCCTCTTCGTCAGCATTCCGGTGGATACTGTTCAACTTCCGGTTTCGCAGGCGCAGTTCACGATGGTGCCAGAGCGTGTCGAAGGAGCGTTGGGGCCCTGCGGGCAGCTCGGCCAGGAGCTGGGCGAGCGTCAGGGCCAACTCGGCTTCCGCGAGACGGCCGAGTCGCTCGTGGTGGTCCAGCACCTCGGTGAGAAGCGCCGCGGCGGCTACCGGGCCGCGGGTACGGTTCAGCACTTCGGAGACGGGAACGGTGAGCTCGCGCAGGGTGACGGCCTGGTCCCATTGGAGCGCTTGGCGCATCCTGTGCGCCAGTTCGTCCACCAATCGTGCACGTTCGCTGCGGTCCGCGGTGACATGGAAGAGCCGCTCCCGGGCCATGATCCGCAGCTCCGGCAAGAGAGGGTCCGGAGACGGGTCGCCGCTGTCGAAGGCGCTGCGCAGGCGTGCGAGAAGCGGGGTGAGTACCCCGTCGGCCGGAGGCAGGGGCAGATCACCGCGTGGGCGAAGGACGCGCTCGGCGCGCTCGGGGAGCCGCTCCGGCTGTTCCAGGTGCTCGGGCCCCGGGGCCAGGTAGAGGGCGTACCGGTAGCAATCGGCGGCTCCGGGGAGATTGCCATCGCGCCGCTCAAGATCACCCATGATGACGAAGATCTGGCCGAGACCGGTCCAGCTGCTGCGGACGCCGTCGTAAAGGCAACTGCCGAGATGACGGTCGACGTCGGCACCCGGGTCGTGCTCCAGCAGCAGCCAGGCGAGCGCGCAGTGCTCCGGCACGGATGACTCGGCGGCCCCTTTCTGCTCGGCCGCTTCCAGCTCGCGCGTCAGAAGTCGGACGGCCTCCCGTCGCCTTCCACTCCGCTTCAGGCAGGAGGCGAGTTGCGTCGTCACCCAGGACCGGGGGATGTCGTGCCGGGGAAGCTCGGGGCCGTCGAGAATGCGCCGGTAGGCACGGATGGCGGCACTCATCGCTCCGAGCTCTTCGGAGGCCGCAGCACGGTTGAGGAGGATCTCCAGTAGCGGATCAGACGGGGTGTCCCTCCCGAGTCCGCCGCCCGCAATGAGGTCCTCGGCGGTATCGAGGACGGACATGGCCTCGCGGTAGCGGTACAGCTCCATCAACGCGTCGATGAGGGCGGTTTGAAGGTCGAATCTTACCGCCGCAGGGATCCCGTCAGTCCTGTCGACGGCTTCGTCGGCCCGTAGGAGGACGTCGATGCATCCAGGGAGATCGCCGGTCTGGCCGAGGATATGGGCCAGTTGGAGGTGGGCGGGCGCGAGCGAGGTGGCGTCGCCGACGGCGTAGTGCAGAGACAGCGCGCGCCTCGCATGATGGAGCGCTCTGCTACGGCGACCGGACTTCAACAGGTGCACGACCCAGTCCAACCGGGCGGCCACCTGGCTGGGCCCGTCCTCATCGAACAGCCCGAGCGCGGCGATGACATGAGCGTTGTCATCGCGATCGGCGCCCTCCTCGGCGAAGACCCGAAGTGCGGCCTGTACCGGTCGATCCGGGAGCAGGTGTTGATGGCGGCGGATCAGTGCGTGGGCGTGGAGCAGCGCTGATGCTGCCGACGCGCGGCGCACCAGGGCAGGGAACGTGGAGACCAGGCCCTGTGACGTGCTCTCAGGTGGAGGCGCCGGGCTGGATCCGCCGGCTGCGTTCCTGCCGTGCGCAGTGGATTCGTCGAAGCGCGCGGCGAGGAAGTTGGCCAGCGTGGCCGCGTGCGGGCGGTTCGTCCGCTGCATCAACTCGCTCAGGCTGTGGAGCATTTCGACAAGTGCGGGGTACTGGGACGCGGGAACCCGGTCGAGGTGCCGCAGTGCCTCGTCGAGCGTGGGGGACATGACGCTACGAAGGGCTGCCGAATCGGTCCGGGGGTCACGCATGCCTTCAGGAATGGTGATCCCCTCCGCCCGGAACGGCCTGCGCTTGTACCAATGCGGCCCGATAGGGCTCGGGGTGGTCCGATGCCCGGGCGCGCAGCACGAGGTGGTCGATGGGCCGACGGAGGCTGGTCCATCCCTGGACCCCGTTCATCGCCTCACGGGCCAGCAGTTGAGCCTCGAAGCGGGCATCCTGCTCCTGGAGGCGACGCTCCAGCATGGAGGGCCGGTGATGATCCCTCAGGACGCGCGACTGCGGTGCCGTCTTTTGCAGGCGCCCGAGTACCTCGTCCCGCGCGGACGTGGGGCCCGCGGCTATACGGATCCGCGCGAGCTGCTCCAGCTCCGCCCCATCGAGGAAGGAAAGATTGGGCGTGAGCAGCTCGGCGGCCTGGTCGAAGGGATGCACGACCTCGGTCAGCTCACCGAGCGCGATCAGCGCAGTGGTGTGGCGCAGGACCTCCTCGGCACGCAGGTACCGGGAGCGTGAACGGGCCTCCGCATCCTCGGCGGTGCGCAGGAGGAGGAAGGACAGTTCGTCCTTGCGTCGTCTGACCAGGTCGTTGGCGGCGTAGTACCGGCCAGTGGTTTCGGCGGCCTGCGGGGTGCCAGGAAGAAAGCGGAACTTATCCGGCGTTCGGGCTGCCGCAGGACCTCTCATCGCCTTGGCCGTGGTGCTGTCGATCACCTGGATCAGGCAGGTCATGGCCATGTCGATGCGTTCGGTATGGGCGAAGACGGTAGCCAGATCGACTTGAGCCGCCGACAGACCCGGATCCTGGGCGAGTACGGACAGTAGTGTCCGGATGGCGAGGAACGGCTGGCCGGCAAGGAACTGGGCAATGCCGAGGAGGCGCAGATGCACGGGGCTTTGGTGCGCGGTGCCCTCGAACGAGGACAACACCTCGATGCGTTCCAGGACGCCCGCTCCCGGGGCCGGAAGCCGTTCTACGCCATCGCGTGGCAGCGCGTCTGGGTCGAACGGACAATTCCAGTCGAGTAATTCAGATGCCGATCGCAAGCCTGCTCCCCCGTGGCTCCTGTCGTCCTCAACGCCTCATGATGGCGGTGTTGTAGTGAGGTCGGCAAGCACTCCTGAGTGCCGGCGTGCAAGCTGATCCCACCACCAACATCGATCCCGCACTCCTTGACTGGACGAAGCAGGCCGGGCTGCCCGGCGCCGACCACCGTGGCCGACCTGTGGCGCTCGAACAACAACACGGTCAGGTCGGTCACGAAGTGCTGGCACCGCGACAGCCCCAGGACGGCGGCCCGCATCTTCCACGCCGGGCGGTGCGGAAAAGCACGAAACGCCTCGCCCAGCAGTGCCCCGTCCAGATTCGCCCCCGAATCTCAGCGAGCAGGTCCTCGTCGAAGGGCCAGTCGCAGCGATAGCCACGAGGAAGAGCAGACGCCGCGGCTTGACGTTCACGACGCCACACGTCTTCTCCCGCAGTACCAGGAAGTCCGGGACATGGCGCCCGAGACCGGGAACGCACCACGACGAGTGAACGATGAGACGGGAGTGCGTCTCACCTCGCTGTCCTTGGGGCCGGACAAAGGCCATCGGTAATGAGAAAAGGACACGCGAAAAGCGAACCTACAGGTCGGATCCGTCAGTCCGTACGCCGCAGCAGCGCCAGGTACATCGCGTCCGTACCGTGCAGATGCGGCCACAGCTGTACGTCCGGGCCGTCGCCGAGTGCCGGGACGCCCGGCATCAGGGGGCGCGCGTCGATGAGTTCGGCGCCGGGCGCCGGGCCGCCGCGGCCCTTGAGGACGTCGTCGACCACGGCGCGGGTCTCGGCGAGGTGCGGCGAGCAGGTCGCGTAGCCGACGACGCCGCCGACGCGCACCGAGCGCAGCGCCTCGCGCAGCAGCCCGCGCTGGAGCGGCGCGAAGCCGTCCAGGTCCTCGGGCCGGCGCCGCCAGCGGGCTTCGGGGCGGCGGCGCAGCGCGCCGAGGCCGGTGCACGGCACGTCGACCAGGACGCGGTCGAAGACGCCCTCGCGCCAGGGCGGGCGCGTACCGTCCGCCGCGATGACCTGGTACGGGCCGGGGTTGCCGGCCAGCGCCCGTTCGACGAGGCGGGCGCGGTGCGGCTGCTTCTCGGAGGCGAGCAGCGACGCGCCGCGCCCGGCGGCGAGCGCCGCGAGCAGGGCGGCCTTGCCGCCGGGGCCCGCGCAGCCGTCGAGCCAGCGCCGGTCGGGGCCGTCCAGCGGGGCGTTCGCCAGGGCTGCCGCGACCAGTTGGCTGCCCTCGTCCTGCACGCCGGCCCGGCCCTCGCGGACCGAGTCCAGCGCGCCGGGCTCGCCGCCCTCGGCGAGCCGCACGGCATACGGCGACCAGCGGCCGGGCAGCCCCGAGTCCTCGCCCACCTCGTCCATCAGCTCGTCGACCGTGGTGCGGCCGGGGCGGGCCACGAGCGTCACCTCGGGCCGTTCGTTGTCCGCTTCGAGGAGGTCCTCGATGCCGGCCCGGCCGCCGCCGAGCGCGTCCCACAGCGCGGAGACGACCCAGCGCGGGTGGGAGTGGACGACCGCCAAGTGGTCCTCGGGGTCCGCGTCGTAGGGCGGCGCGACCCTTTCCAGCCAGCCGTCGAGGTCGTCTGCGGCGATCTTGCGGAGCACGGCGTTGACGAACTTCGCGCGCCCGTCGCCGAGGACGACACGGGCGAGTTCCACGGTGGCGGAGACCGCCGCGTGGCTGGGGATACGAGTCCCGAGCAGTTGATGCGCGCCCAGGCCCAGCACGTCGAGGACCGGCGGGTCCACCTCGCGCAGCGGCCGGTCCACGCAGGCCGCGATGATCGCGTCGTACGTGCCCTGGCGGCGCAGCGTCCCGTACACCAGCTCGGTGGCCAGCGCCGCGTCCCGCGCGTCGAACGCCGGGCCGCCCTTGCCCGCGGCGGCGTCGTCCCGAGCCTTGTCGCGGGCCTTGCGCAGCAGCGGCGGCAGCACCAGATTCGCGTAGGCGTCCCGCTCGTCCACGGCGCGCAGCGCCTCGAAGGCGAGGATCCGCACGGGATCCTTCTTGGGGCGGCGGTGGGGTTTCGCGGGCCTGGCGGGCCGGCGGCGGGGGGCCTGATCGTTCACGAAAGGTGCTCCGGAGCTGGGATGACGATGGGCTTAGGCTACGCCCCGCGCCTCACTCCGCGCCGAGCCGCTCGCCCTGGGCGATCCGGACGCCGCGCGCCCAGTCGGCGGCCTTCATCGGCTTCTTGCCCTGGGGCTGGACCCACAGCAGCTCGACAGCGTGCGAGCCAGTGCCGGCGTACACGGCGTTCTTCGTGACGGACAGTTCGCCGGGCGCGAGGTCGCCGCGGTCCGGGCACAGGGCCACGGACATCAGCTTGAGCCGCTCGCCGCGGAAGAGGGTCCACGCGCCGGGCACGGGGGCGCAGCCGCGCACCACGCGGTCGACGCGGAGCGCGGGCACGGTCCAGTCGATTTCGGCGTCCTCGACGTTGATCTTCGGCGCGAGGGTGACGCCCTCCTCGGGCTGCGGCACGGCTTCGAGGGTGTTGTCCTCGATGCCGTCCATGGTGGCCACGAGCAGCCCGGACCCGGCGAAGGCCAGCCGGGTCAGCAGGTCGCCGCTGGTGTCCGTGGGGCGGACCTCCTCGGTGAGCACCCCGAAGACCGGCCCGGAGTCGAGCCCCTGCTCGATCAGGAACGTCGACGCGCCCGTGACCTCGTCCCCGGCCAGCACCGCGTGCTGCACGGGGGCGGCGCCGCGCCACGCGGGCAGCAGCGAGAAGTGCAGATTGACCCAGCCATGAGCGGGGATCTCCAGCGCGGCCTTGGGCAGGAGCGCGCCGTAGGCGACGACGGGGCAGCAGTCGGGGGCGATCTCCCGCAGCCGGGCGAGGAAGTCCTCGTCGCGCGGCTTGGCGGGCTTGAGCACCTCGATGCCCTCCTCCTCGGCGCGCTGGGCGACGGGGCTGGCGACCAGCCGGCGGCCGCGCCCGGCGGGGGCGTCGGGCCGGGTGACGACGGCGACGACCTCGTGCCGGTCCGACGCGAGCAGCGCGTCGAGGGCGGGCACTGCGACCTCGGGGGTACCGGCGAAGACGAGCCTCATGGGTGGCGATCTACCTCTCAACGCGCCGAGCTGAACGGCGGACCAGTCTAGGCCCTGTCCGGCGGGGCGGCCTCGGCACGGCGGGGGCGACCTCGTCCCGGCGGGGCGGGCGGGGCTGGGAGGTCAGGCCGGCGGACTCGGGTCGGCCCGGGGGGCGGGGCTCGTACGGGCGGACACCGACCGGGGGCCGGAGCCACGGCCGTACGGACAGACAGCGACCGGGGACCGGAGCCACGGTCGCACAGGCCGACGGGACGCCGGGACCGTAACGCGGCCGTACGGGCCGACAGGGCCCGCAGAGCGAAGCTGCGGCCGCAGGGGGCGTACGCGTCAATTCGCGCCCCGCCGCGCAGGCCGTACGCCCCCTCAGCGTGACCCACAAGGCACGTCTCGCGTTGAGGTCAAGAGAGATTGACCGGAACGGGCCGCGGCACGGTCCGGCCCTCGTTCGCTTCCGATGGCCGGCCGACTCACTGCCCTGATGTCCGCGTTCCACCTTCCCTGTTCCACCTTCCCTATTCCGCTTTCCACGCCGGTTCGAGAGGCTTGTTCATGGCCGACCATGCAACCCACGACGCCCAGGCACGGGCCAGCCTGCATCTGCTGGTGCGGGACATCGAGCGGGTCCGCCGACAGGTGGACGCACTGCGCACCCTCACCGCCCAGCTCGGAAACGTCTACCGCCCGCGGCGCACCGGCCCGTCCGCGGGCTTCGTCGTGTACGGGCGGGCGCCCGCACCGACCGTACGGCTCGCGCAGGAGCTGCGCGACAGCATCGAGACGCTCGTCACCGCGGCCGTGGACTTCGACCGCTCGCTGGGTTTCTCGTGGGACGCGGTGGGTTCGGCGCTCGGTGTCACCAAGCAGGCGGTGCACCGGCGTTACGGCACGCGCCGGGCCACCGCGCAGAACGCCGCGGGCGGCGGCGAGTCGGTCCGTACGCCGGACACGGGCGGGCTGCCGGCCGTATCCGTGGGCCCCCAGCTCCCCGCCGTGCCCGCCGCCCGCGCCATGCCGGGGCAGTCGGCCCCGGCGCTGCGCGACTCGGGTATGCGGGACGCGGGTATGCGGGACGCGGGCCTGCGGGAGCCCGGTCTCCGCGATGCGGCGCTGCGGGACTCGGGGCTGCGGGATTCGGGGCTGCGGGACGAGCCGCGGCCCGGCGTCTTCCCCGGCCCCCGCAACGGCTGACCCGACCGCCGCCCCCGAATCCGCTCCACTCGCCCGTCCCTGCACTGCCCCCTTCACTGCCCCGAGGCCCGGCCGCGCCGGACCGCGGGGCAGCGCCATTCCAGCCACTCCTCCGACCAGTCTCCTGCCAGCTGATATCGGCCTATGACAACTGGTGGGCAACTGATGACAGCCGATGTCGGCCGATGTCAGCCGATGTCCGGTGGATCGATCCTGATCCGCACCGGGGCTCCCTCGCGGCGCGCCAGCCGGGCCGCCTGCGCCGCCTTCAGCGCGGCGGCCAGCGCGGCCCCGCTGCCGGGGCGCACCCGCAGCAGCGCCCGCTCCCACCGCTCCCCCGGCGGCGGGTCGCCCGTACGGCGCGGCCGTCCGGCCTCGGTCACGGGCATCGCGACCGGGCCCAGCACCTCGGCGTCGGCGGGGAGTTCGGCCACCTCGATCAGGTCCGCCACGGCCTCCGGCGGCCCCGCCACCGCCGCCATCCGCGAGACGGGCGGGAACCCCAGTTCGGCGCGGTCCGCGAGCTCCCGCACCGCGTGCCCGGCCGGGTCCCAGCGCACCAGGGCCTGTACGGGCCGCAGGGTGGGCTCGGCGACGACGACCACCGTGCCGCCCGCCTCCTGCCCCCGCACCAGGGCGGCCGCGCCCAGCCAGCGGCGCAGCGCCTCCTCGCCCGCGCGCAGGTCGGGACGGGTGAGGAGGGCCCAGCCGTCGAGGAGGAGGGCCGCCGCGTACCCCCCCTCGGCGATGGGCTCTGCGCCGGGGGTGGAGACGACGAGGGCGGGTCCGTCGGGCACGGTGTCCAGGATGTGGTCGCGTCCGGAGGTCCGTACGGGCACGGCGGGGAACGCCCTGCCCAGTTCCTCGGCGGTGCGCCGGGCCCCGACGACCTGGGCCCGCAGCCGGAAGCCGCCGCACTCGGCGCAGTGCCAGTCGTGGGCCTCGCGCCCACACCAGCCGCAGTGCAGTTCGCCGTCGCCGCCGCGCGCCTCCAGGGGCCCGGCGCAGTGCCGGCATCGCGCGGGCTCGCGGCACCGCTCGCAGGCCAGCCGCGGTACGTACCCCCGGCGCGGCACCTGGACCAGCACCGGTCCGCTCTTGAGACCGTCGCGCACGGCCTGCCAGGCGAGGGTGGGGAGCCTGGCGGCGCGCGCCGCCTCGTCGCGTGCCTGGTCGCCGTCGCCGACCGTACGGATCATGGGGGCGGCGGCGCGCACCTGGGCGCGGTCGGCGGCCAGCGGCAGCGCCCAGCCGGTCTCCACGAGCTGGGCGGCCTCGACCGTGCAGCCGTGGCCCCCGAGCAGGAAGGCAGCCTTCTCGTGCGCGGCGCGCAGCAGCAGCACCTCGCGCGCGTGCGGCTGGGGCGCGTGCTGCTCGCTGTGGCTGGCGTCGCCGTCGTCCCAGATCGCGACGAGGCCGAGGTCCCGTACGGGCGCGAACATCGCGGCCCGGGTGCCGACCACCGCCCGTACGCCGCCGCGGCTGACGGCGAGCCAGCGGCGGTAGCGCTCCTCGGGCCCGGCGTCCGCGGTGAGCAGCGTGTGCCGGCCGTCGCCGAGCAGCGCGGTCAGCGCGGCGTCGACGCGGGCGGCGGCGCGCCCGTCCGGCACGACGATCAGCGCGCCGCGGCCGGAGGCGAGGGCCGTGGCGGCGGCGCGGGCCAGCTCGTCGGGCCAGTGCGGGCCGGGCAGCGCGGTCCATACGGCGCGGGGGCGCTCGCCCCGGCGGACGGCGTCGAGGTAGGCGGGGCCGGTCGGATACCGGGTCCAGCTGCCGGGCTCGGGCGGGGCGGGCGGTGGCAGCGGTTCGGGCGCGGGCTCGGCCTCGGGGCGGGCGCGGCGGGGCGGGACGGCGAGCTGGACGACGTCCGCGAGCGTGCCCGCGTACCGGTCGGCGACGGCGCGGCACAGCGCCAGCAGCTCGGGGCCGAGCACCGGCTCCGGGGAGAGGACCTGGGCGATGGGGGCGAGCGGGCCGCGGTAGTCGCTCTCCGCCCGGCGCTCGACGATGAAGCCGTTGTGCAGCTCGCCGCCCTCGCGGCGCCCCTTGGCGACGCGGGCCCCGAACCGCACCCGCACCCGGGCGCCGGGCCGCGCCTCGGCGTCCATGGCCTCGGGCACGGCGTAGTCGAAGAACTGGTCGAGGTGGATGAGCCCCTTGTCCACGAGGACGCGGGCGACGGGCCGGTCCGCGGCGAGCGCGGCGCCGCGCCAGGTGCGCGGCTTGGCGCGCGGCTTCTTCGCCTCGCGCACGGTCTCCCGGATGAGCGCGAGCTGCTCTCCCCCGGCGGGGTCGCCCGCCGAGGGCACGTCCGGCGCGGGCGCGTCCCCCGGGGACGCGCCCGCCCGTGCCGGATTACGCTCCGGCCGCCCGTTCTCGCTGCTCACAGCTCCAGTCTTAGCAGACGCCACTGACACTCCCGCGCCCCGCGAGCGAACGGCAGTCTGGAGAGGAAACGAGAGAGGAAACGGGAAACGTCCCCATTCGCCTTGTTCCGCCGGACGGCCTGCCGCACGCTACTCGCGGCGAACGTCAGCTGCCCGGCGCATGGAGTACGGAGGTCGAAATGCCGGAGCAGCCGTACGAGTTCGGGCGGGAGCTGCGCAGACGGCGGCTGGCCGCGAAGTGGTCGCTGGAGCGGCTCGGCCAGTCGGTGCACTACAGCAAGGCCCAGCTGAGCAAAGTGGAGCGGGGGCTCAAGCGCCCCACCCAGGAGCTGTCCCGGCTCTGCGACACCGTGCTCGGGGCCGGCGGCGCGCTCGCCGCCCTGGTCCCCGGCCGGTCCCCGGCGACCGGCCTGCCGAATTCCGATGCGCATCGCAACGACGCGCACCACGACGACGCATATCACCACGACGCACATCGCCACGACACACGTCGCAACGACGCACACGACTCCGACACGCACCACTCCGACGCACATCACGACGATGAGGTGTGGCTCATGCGCCTGGGCAAAGACGGAACGGGCTCGTTCCGCCCGATGAACCGCCGCCGGGTCCTCACGGCGGGAGCCGTCTCGGTTCTCGCCATGGGCGTCGGCGGCGTGCAGATCACCGCCGACACCGGGGCGACGACGCTGGTCGACGCCCACCGCTCGATGTTCGACCAGTTCCGGAGGCTGGGCCAGCTCTCCGGCCCCGGCGGCGTCCTGCCCCCGCTCATAGCCCAGACCCACAGCCTCGAACAGCAGGCTGCCCGCTCCGGCCCGGCTACCCGGCGCGAACTGCTCGTCCTGGCCTCCCGGTACGCGGAGTACGCGGGCTGGATGGCGCAGGAGTCCGGCAACGACGGCTCCGCGCTGTGGTGGACGGACCGGGCCGTGGAACTCGCGACCGCCGGCGGCGACCGCGAACTCGCCGTCTACGCGCTCGTACGCCGGGCCCTCGTCAGCCTCTTCCGCGGCGACACGGCCGCCGCCGTCCGCCTGTCCGACCACGCCCTGGCCAGCCCCGCGCCACCGCGCATCCGCGGCCTGGCCGCACAGCACCTCGCCCAGAGCCACGCCGTCGCCGGCGACCACGACGCCTGCATGCGCAGCCTCGACCGCTCCCGCGAACTCCTCGCCCTCGACGCCGCGGACCCGTCGTCCCCGGTGATCGGCGCCTCCCATCTGCCCGACGTCGTCTCGATGTTCACCGGCTGGTGCCTGTACGAACTCGGCCACCCGCGCCGCGCCGCCGAAGTCCTCGACCGGGAGACCGCCCGCCTTCCCGCGGACGCGCTGCGCACGCGGGCCCGGTACGGGGTGCGGCGGGCCCTGGCGCACGCGGCGGCCGGGGAGATCGAGGAGGCGTGCGCGGTGACGCGGGGCCTGCTCGACGCCGTCGGGCTGGTGCGCTCCGCCACGATCACGGCGGACCTGCGGCGGCTGGCGCGGGTGCTGGGGCGGCATCCGCGCAGCGCGGCGGTGCGAGCGCTGGCCCCGGACCTGGGCAGCGTTGTGACCCAATCGTCTCTCTGAGAGGACGCACATCATGCATGAACTGTTCATCAACTACCGTGTCATGACCGCCAAATCGACGGCCTTCACTTTCGAGCGCGTCCTGACCGAGCGGTTCGGTCCGGACAGCGTCTTCCTCGCCGGCCACCAGTCCATCGACCTCGGCGCCAACTACATCGCCTCCCTCGTCAACAAGGTCCGGCGCTGCAGTGTCCTGCTCGCCCTCGTCGGCCCGGACTGGCTCGACGCCCCCGACCCCCGGCGCAGGGGCCGCAGGGCGCTCAACAACCCGGACGACTGGGTCCGCCGGGAGCTGGAGGAGGCGTTCGGGTGCGGCGTGCTCGTCGTGCCGGTCCTGATCGAACGGCACACCGACCAGTTGGACGCGCGACGGCTCCCGAAGCCGATCGCCAGGCTGGCTGAGTGCCAGTTCGAGCGCTTCCACGAGCGCACCGCCGACACGGACCTCGTCCGGCTGGGCGACCGGCTGGTGCAGCAAGTGCCGGAACTGGCGTCCCTGGACAAGCACCGCCCGGCCCCTGACGAGCAGTCGGCGGCGCCTCAAGAGCCGACGATGAGCAACACCGGGCAGAGCGGCGGCATCGGCAATATGCACGGGAGGCTCGACACATACGTCCACGAGTCGTACGGCCCGCTCCACACCGGGCGCGGCGAGCTGATCAACGGACCGCAGTTCAACGGCGAAAACACCAGCTACGTAGCCCACAGCCAGGGCGGCAACCACCCTCGGTTCGGCTCCTCCCATCGGGACGAGGAGGGCGAACGCTGATGGCCGGACCGGCCCAGGAGGACAACACCACCTTCATCTCCGAGTCCTACGGTGCGACGCACACCGGCGAGGGCACGCAGTTCAACCTCTATATGCAGCAGGCCACTTCACGCCTCGGCGATCTCGGCGGGAGCCCTCGGCTCATCGCCCGGGACGAACGCGAATGGCTCGACCGGCGCTTCATCGAGCCCGACCGGTACGGCCAGGCGCGCGACATGCTGCGCGACCACGGCAGCGTCCTGCTCGGCGGCGGGACGGGGAGCGGCCGGCGGGCCGCGGCCGTCATGTTGCTGCACCGGTCGCCGGGGACCGAGGGCAGCCTCCATGAGCTCCCCGACACCCAGGACGACAAGGGCTCCCAGGCCCTGGACACCTCCGTCATCGGAGCGGGCGACCGCCTGCTGCTGGACCTGTCGAACAGCGACGAGGCCCGGTACATCGCCGTGCAGAACGAACTGTCGGCGTTTCGCGCGGTGCTGAACGAGCGTGCGGCACGGCTCGTGGTCGTGCTCCCCGCCCACTTCGGCTACCTCCAGGGGCCCGGCCAGCGTCAATTCACGGTGGAGATCGGGCGGCCGTCCGGACACGAGGTGCTGATGCGGTACCTGCGGGTCGACCGCGTCGTCTTCGACCGCAGCGAGGTGGACTCCGTCGCCGACCTGCAGGAGTACCTACTCCACGAGCCCATGCGCGAGATCGCCAGGTTGGCGGACCGCATCCGCATGGAGCGGGACGACAGCCACGAAAAGGACGACGCGTTCCCCCAGTGGTGCGCACGCGCCTTGGGCGCGGTCACCGACCGTACCCCGGAAGTCGCGGACTTCATCGCCAAGGCGGAGGGGCGGCAGCGGGCGCTGGCGCTGTCGCTGGCCATGCTCCACGGGCGCAGGCCGGACGCGGTCTTCCGCGCCACGGAGTCGCTGCTGAAGGCCATAAGTCATCCGACGGACGAACGCCCCCGGCTGGAGCACCTGGATCTGACCGCACAGTTCAAGGGCATCGGGGCCGAGACTCAGCCGGACGGCATGGTCCGCTTCCGCATACCGGCGTACGCCCAGGCGATCCGCACCCACTTCTGGACGTACTTCCCCGACGTACGGACCAACTTCAGGAACTGGGTCAGGGACTGCGTCCTGGACCCGGCCTTCGGAGCGCCCGAACGCGCCGTCATGGTCCCGCACTTCGCGGAACAAGGCTTGCGCACCGACCGTCCCCCGGACTTGCTTGCGCTGGCCGAGCGGTGGACGCACGGCGGCGCGGTACGGCTCATGCCCGACACCGTCCAGCTCCTGGCCGTGGGCCTGCGCCACGAACGGCACGGCCGGGCGTTCCGGAGGCAGATCTACGACTGGTCCCTCGATCCGCACCTGACGGCGTTGCGCAGGCGCGTCCTGGTCGTGGTGTGCTCCAAGGTCATGTCGGAGACCCACCCCGACCAGGCCCTGGTGCGCCTGCACCACCTCGCCCGCCGGGAGCGGCCCGCGAAGGAGAACCCGGCCCTCGACGCCCTGCTCGCCCTCGCCGCCGGCGACGGCCGCCTCTTCCGCCTGCTCCTCGACCGCCTGGAGCCCGGCAGGTGGCCGCGGGACGCGGTCGTCTTCTACGCGCTCGCCGACCACGCCTCCCGCACCCGCGCCCTCTACTCCACCGTCGCCGTGCGCGAGCGCCTCATGACCGGCTGGGCGGCCGTCTTCCGGCACCGCTCGCGCGAGGAGTGGAGCGCGCCCGCGCGCGGTTGGCTGGCGGCGGCCGGCGCCCTGGTCGGCGGCCGCGGCGAGCAGTTGCTGGACGTTCTCGCCCGAGCGGCCGCGGGCCGCCCCGGTACGCCGGGCCGTCTCCACGTCCTCTTCAGGGACTGGGCGTACCCGAGCCCGGAGCGCGCCGCGCTCGTATCCCGCTTCGACCGCGCGCTCGACGCCGCGCAGGGCATCGAGCCCGTCCCCCTCGGCACGTGACACGTGTCGCGGAAAACTCAGACGATCCGGACGCGGGAGGCCGCGCTATGAGTTCTGGCCACAAGACCATGACGTTCTTCGTCACCGTCATCTGCGGGCTGATCCTCGTCATCGCCGGGCTGACCACGCGGTGGCCCCCGTGGGCCTGGGCGGTGGCCGCCGCGGCGCTGCTGGTCGGCGCGGGCCTTGTCCTCGTGGCCGGCCCGCGCCCCCGCGGGCCGGTTCCGCCGGAGTACGCGCTGGAGCCGGACTGGCCGATTCCGCAGGCGGAGCGCTGGGAGCAGGCCGTTTCGGGGATCGCGCTGCCGAGCCGCGTGGACGACTACGACTTTCTCTTCTCCGCCACCGTCCGCTGGTGTCCGCTGGACGCCCCGGCCGCCGCCCCGCACGTCAACGCGGGCGCGCTGGCCATCGAGTCGGTGCTCGAACGGGCCCGGCACATCACCGTCCTCCAGCCGCCGCACCGCAGTTCACTCGCCCAGTACCAGCTCAACGGCGCGCTCGGCACGATGCGCCCCGACCCTTCGTGCAGGGTGGAGGCCATGGCCGAGAACGTCGCGCTCCGCCTCTGCGAGTCCGACGCGGAGCGGCTGGTCAAACTCTCCGCCGTACGCAAGGACGAGGACGTCTGGGAGCACGAGCGCAACTGGGAGCGCAACAAGCGCGAGTACCTGGGGAAGGACGTGCTCAAGGACACCGGCAGCGCCGTGGTGTGGTGGATGGCCCGCAACGAGGACGAGGTCGAGAGGACCGTGAACCTGATCGGCCCGCTCGCCCAGCTCACCTCGGCGGCCAACAACGAGGACGTGCCCGAGCCGTTCCAGCGGCTGGTGCCCGGGTCGCGCCCCGAGCCGGAGCCGGAGCCGGAGCCGCGGTTCGCAGGGGCCTGGCCGCCGCCCTACGAGCGATCGCCCTACGAGCCGCCGCCTCCCGCCGATGACGGCCCGCCGGGCGGCGGCACGGTGCTGTCCGACCTGGTGGACAGGCTGATGGACCAGGCGGGGATGGGCGAGGACGCCCCCGAGCGCGCGCTGTTCGCCCGCCGGATCGCGAACGACCTCGATGCCGCGAACGCGCCGGACGCCGCCGACGAGATCCGCCGCCGCTTCGACGCTCCGACGCCCCCGCCGGCCGCCGATCCACCCGACGATGACGACGGACCGGACTCCGACGAACCCCGTACGGGCGGCGGGCCGGATTCCGGCGCACCCGGTACGGGCGGTGGGCCCGGTACAGGTAGCACGCCCCGTACAGGCAACGGACCCAGCGCAGGCGGCGCACCCCGTACAAGCAGCGGCCCCGGCGCAGGCAGCGCCCCCGATCCCGACAGCGACCCCGGCCCCGAAGCCCCCTCCACCGACACGGACGACTTCACCGACCCGGACGGCCCCCCGCCCGCCCCCGGCTGAATCAAGGCGTAGTTTCGCACCGACTCTCGGAGCGAGCGGGGTCCGTTCCATGATCCCCGTGCTGGCATGCCCTCGTCATTCCTCTCCTGTCGTCCCCGAGCCGCGGGGACGCCAGGACGACTGGAAGGAAGAGCCCATGATCCGCACCTTGGGCGTTGGTTCCGCCGCGGCGGCGTTGTTCCTCATCGGGACGGCCGCCCCCTCCTCGCCGGCCCGTGGCGGCGACGAGGTGCCGCCGCCCACCGGCAAGATCACGATCACCGTCGCCACGGTCAACGGGTCCGGCTGCCGCCCCGGCAGCGCCGCGGTGGGCGTCGCCCCGGACAACACCGCGTTCACCGTGACGTACAGCGAATACCTCGCCCAGGCGGGCAAGGACACCAAGCCCACCGACGCCCGCAAGAACTGCCAGATCGCGCTGAACGTCCACGTACCGCAGGGCTTCACCTACGCCATCGCCCGCGCCGACTACCGCGGCTACGCCTCCCTCGCGCCCAAGGCCACCGGCCTGGAGCAGGCCGGCTACTACTTCCAGGGCTCCCAGCAGACGGCTCGCCTCAGCCACCGGTTCACCGGCCCGTACGACGCCAACTGGCAGACCTCGGACGAGACCGAGCTCGACGCGCGCGTCTACGCGCCCTGCGGCGAACAGCGCTACTTCAACATCAACACCGAGCTGCGCGTCGACGGCAAGAACGCCGATCCCAAGCTCACCAGCTACATGGCGATGGACTCCACCGACGGCAGCATCAACACGCTGTACCACTTCGCATGGAAGAAGTGCCCCAAAAAGTAAGAAATGCCCCAAAAGGTAACGCGCACCGCCCGCTCGCCGCACCGGACAGCGCTTCGCCCCGCCGATCGGATCCGTCCGATCGGCGGGGCGAAGCAGCCGTTGTCCGCGCGGGGAGGGTTACAGCCCCGCGGCCCGGCGCAGCGCGTCCACGCGGTCCGTGCGCTCCCACGTGAAGTCCGGGAGCTCGCGTCCGAAGTGCCCGTACGCGGCGGTCTGCGAGTAGATCGGGCGCAGCAGGTCGAGGTCGCGGATGATCGCGGCGGGGCGGAGGTCGAAGACGTCCGAGATGGCCGTCTCGATCTTCTCCACGTCCACGGTCGCGGTGCCGAAGGTCTCCACGAACAGGCCGACCGGCTCGGCCTTGCCGATCGCGTACGCGACCTGGACCTCGCAGCGCGAGGCGAGGCCGGCGGCCACGACGTTCTTGGCGACCCAGCGCATGGCGTACGCGGCCGAGCGGTCGACCTTGGACGGGTCCTTGCCGGAGAAGGCGCCGCCGCCGTGGCGGGACATGCCGCCGTAGGTGTCGATGATGATCTTCCGGCCGGTGAGGCCGGCGTCGCCCATCGGGCCGCCGATCTCGAACCGCCCGGTCGGGTTCACCAGCAGCTTGTAGCCCTCGGTGTCGAGCTTGATGCCGTCCTGGAGCAGCTCGCCCAGGACGTGCTCGACCACGAACTCCCGGATGTCCGGCGCCAGCAGCGAGTCCAGGTCGATGTCCGAGGCGTGCTGGGAGGAGACGACGACGGTGTCGAGGCGGACTGCCTTGTGGCCGTCGTACTCGATGGTCACCTGGGTCTTGCCGTCGGGGCGCAGGTAGGGGATGGTCCCGTTCTTGCGGACCTCCGAGAGGCGGCGGGAGAGCCGGTGCGCCAGGTTGATGGGCAGCGGCATGAGCTCGGGCGTCTCGTCGCAGGCGTAGCCGAACATCAGGCCCTGGTCGCCCGCGCCCTGCTGGTCGAGTGCGTCGTCCTCGCCGTCCTCGGCGGTGCCCCCGACTCGTTTCTCGTAGGCGTCGTCGACGCCCTGCGCGATGTCCGGGGACTGGGCGCCGATGGATACGGACACGCCGCAGGAGGCTCCGTCGAAGCCCTTCTTGGACGAGTCGTAGCCGATGTCGAGGATCTTGTTGCGCACGAGCGTGGCGATCGGCGCGTATGCCTTCGTCGTCACCTCACCGGCCACGTGGACCTGGCCGGTGGTGATCAACGTCTCAACGGCGACCCGCGAGGACGGGTCCTCCTTGAGGAGAGCGTCGAGGATCGTGTCGCTGATCTGGTCAGCGATCTTGTCGGGGTGACCCTCGGTCACGGACTCCGAGGTGAACAGGCGGCGGGACACATCGCTCCCTGGGGTTGCAGCGGCTGCTGGCTGATCATTGACGGACCGGTCGGGGGCTGCGCCCGACGCCGATCCGGGGCCAGTTTATCCGGCCTTCTCCTGAGCTGGGCATCGCGTCTCGGTCTATGGGAACGTCGTGACCTGCGACACCCTCGAACGGCGCTCGATCCGCTCACGCCAATCGGGGCGCGACCAGGCTCCACACCGTGTCGGCCAGCGCCTCCTTGGGCCCGTACGGCACGGAAGTCTCGGTTCCGTCTGCGGCGAGCACCACGGCCTCGTTCTGCTCGGAGCCGAAGGTGCGGCGTTCCCCGACTTCGTTGACAACCAGCAGGTCACAGCCCTTTCGGGCGAGTTTCGCGCGGCCGTTCGCGAGGACGTCGTCGGTTTCGGCGGCGAATCCGACGATGATCTGTCCCGGACGCGCCCGTGACGCGGAGATCTCCGCCAGAATGTCTGGATTGCGGGTGAGATCGACAGGGGCCGGCTCCTGTCCGTCCTTCTTTTTAATCTTCCCCTGGGCGTACTGAACTGGCCGAAAATCGGCTACCGCTGCGGCCATCACTACTGCATCAGCGTCCACAGCGGCCTCCAGCACCGCCTCCCGCAGCTCGACGGCCGTGCCCACCCGCACCACATCGGCCCCGGCCGGGTCGGGCAGCCCGGAGTTGGCGGCGATGAGCGTCACCCGCGCGCCACGCGCCACGGCCGTACGGGCGAGGGCGTAGCCCTGCTTGCCGGAGGAGCGGTTGCCGAGGAAGCGGACCGGGTCCAGCGGCTCGCGGGTGCCGCCGGCGGAGACGACCACATGGCGGCCCGCGAGGTCGGCGCGCGCGGCCTCCGGGCCGCGAGCCAGGACGCCGCGGCACACCTCGAAGATCTCCGCGGGTTCCGGCAGGCGGCCCTTGCCGGTGTCGACGCCGGTGAGCCGCCCCACGGCGGGCTCGATGACGAGGGCGCCGCGCCGGCGCAGGGTGGCGACGTTCTCCTGGGTGGCCGGGTGCTCCCACATCTCGGTGTGCATGGCGGGCGCGAAGACGACCGGGCAGCGGGCGGTGAGGAGCGTGTTGGTCAGCAGGTCGTCGGCGAGGCCGTGGGCGGCCTTGGCCAGCAGGTCGGCGGTGGCGGGGGCGACGACCACCAGGTCGGCGCCCTGCCCGATCCGTACGTGCGGCACCTCGTGGACCGCGTCCCACACCTCGGTGGAGACGGGGTTGCCGGACAGCCCCGACCAGGTGGCCTCGCCGACGAAGTGCAGCGCCGAGGCGGTCGGCACGACCCGCACCGCGTGGCCCGACTCGGTGAAGCGGCGCAGCAGCTCGCACGCCTTGTAGGCGGCGATGCCGCCGCCCACTCCCAGGACGACCTTGGGCTGATCCGGCTTTTCCATGCTCTTCGCTTCTCCCCGCGCTCTCAGGTGTACTGCGGCTGCCGCGGGGTACCGCCTGCCACGCGCAGACCCCGCGGGTACCCATGACACACCACGGGCCCGGCAGCCGCGCTGCCGGGCCCGTGGACGGGTCGTTCTGCTTACTGCGCCGGAGCCTCGATCGCCTCCGAGGTCAGCAGGCCGGCGTTGATCTCGCGGAGCGCGATCGACAGCGGCTTCTCGTGGACGTGCGTGTCCACCAGCGGGCCGACGTACTCCAGGAGGCCCTCGCCGAGCTGCGAGTAGTACGCGTTGATCTGGCGCGCGCGCTTGGCGGCGTAGATCACGAGGCTGTACTTCGAGTCGGTTGCCTCAAGCAGCTCATCAATCGGCGGGTTGATGATGCCCTCGGGCGCGGTCATAGAAGAGGACACGCTCTGCCTTCCGCTGCGTCGTACTGCGGGGGTCATCCCCCAGAGTTGCCGGGGATCACTCCCCAGAGTTATTCAGCATCAAGGCTAGCAGCTCACGGGCCACGTCCTCGACGGAGGTATTGACGAGGGTGGTGTCGAACTCGGCCTCGGCGGCCAGCTCCACCTTGGCTGCGGCCAGCCGGCGCTCGATGACCTCGGGCGGCTCCGTGCCCCGGCCGGTGAGCCGGCGGACCAGCTCGTCCCAGCTCGGCGGGGCGAGGAAGGTCAGCCGGGCCTCGGGCATCGACTCGCGGACGAGCCGCGCGCCCTGGAGGTCGATCTCCAGGAGGACGGGCTCGCCCGCCTCCAGCCGCTCCTGGACCGCCCGCCGGGGCGTGCCGTAGCGGTTGCCCGCGAACTCGGCCCACTCCAGCAGTTCGCCGTTGGCGATGAGCTTGTCGAACTCCTCGTCGTCCACGAAGAAGTACTGGACCCCGTCCTGCTCCCCCGGCCGCGGCTTGCGGGTGGTGGCGGAGACCGAGAGCCATACCTCGGGGTGGACCTTGCGCATATGCGCGACGACCGTGCTCTTGCCGACCCCGGAGGGGCCGGAGAGCACGGTCAGCCGCGGATGTCTGGCCGGAGGGACGGGGGCCGTCCCCCGGGAGACTGGTGTACTCATGCAGCGATTATCCCGGTTCCCAGGAGTGCCTGGGAACGTCAGGCCGCCTTGCCGCCGAACTCGCGCTCCAGCGCGGCGATCTGGTTGGTGCCGAGACCGCGGACACGGCGGCTTTCGGAGATGCCGAGTCGCTCCATGATCTGTTTGGCGCGGACCTTGCCCACGCCGGGGAGCGACTCAAGCAGGGCTGAGACCTTCATCTTGCCGATGACGTCGTTCTTCTGTCCCTGCTCGATGACGTCATGCAGCGAGGCGCCGGAGTGCTTGAGTCGATTCTTGACCTCGGCGCGCTCCCGGCGAGCCGCGGCGGCCTTTTCTAGCGCGGCTGCGCGCTGTTCAGGGGTAAGGGGCGGAAGAGCCACGCCTACGTCACCTCGGATGTCGAACTGTCGGATACGGACCGGTGAGGAACCTAGTCGCCCCACACCTACGGAGCAACGAGCAACGCGCTTGCACGTTCGCTCTCGTCGGAGACTAGCGGCCGATCCCGCTCCAGTCAGCGAGAACAGGTGAAAACTCCTGGTCAGACTCGCTCGACTAGTACTTTTCCGGACATAACAACCAACAATTTTGACATCAGCCGACCGCCGCGCGGACTTCTTCGGCGAACCGCGCGGCGGAAGCGCGCAGTCCGGCGGCGTCCGGACCGTGCCGCAGCACCCCCCGGCTGACGCTCGGGACGACGTCCCGCACAGCCGCGCCGAAGACCCGCGGGAGGTCGGCGGGGGTCGCGCCCTGCGCGCCGATGCCGGGGGCGAGCAGCGGGCCGTTGATCGCCGGGTCCACGCCGGCCGCGCCGAGCGTGTCGCCCAGCGTCGCGCCGACGACCGCGCCGTACGAGCCCATGGGCGCCGCGCCCGCGTTCTCGTCCCGCAGGTGGCCGAGCATCGTGGCGGCGACGCTCGTGCCGTCGGCCCGTACGGCGTGCTGGACCTCGGCGCCCTCCGCGTTGGAGGTGAGCGCCAGCACGAAGACGCCGGCGCCGCTCTCGCGGGCCAGGTCCAGCGCCGGGCGCAGCGAGCCGTAGCCGAGGTACGGACTGAGGGTGACGGCGTCGGAGAAGAGCGGGCTCGCCGGGTCGAGGTAGGTCGCGGCGTACGCGGCCATGGTGGAGCCGATGTCGCCGCGCTTGGCGTCCATGAGGACCAGGGCGCCCGCGGCGCGGGCCTCGGCGACGGCCCGTTCCAGGACGGCGATGCCGCGCGAGCCGAACCGCTCGAAGAAGGCGGACTGCGGCTTGAGCACGGCGACCCGGTCGGCGAGCGCCGCCACGGCCGTACGGGTGAAGGTCTCCAGCCCCGCGATGTCGTCGCCGAGTCCCCAGTCGGCGAGCAGCGAGGGGTGCGGGTCGATGCCCACGCACAGCGGGCCGCGCTCGTCCATGGCGCGGCGCAGGCGGGTTCCGAAGGGCTCCGGGGCGCTGGTCATGCGGTCACCTTCCGGTGCTCGGCGCCGACGGCGTCGGCGAGGGTGGCGTACGGGCTGGCGGCGAGGCGCTCGGCGAGGCCGCGGTGGAGGGTGCGGCACCAGAAGGGGCCCTGGTAGATGAAGGCGCTGTAGCCCTGGACGAGGGTGGCGCCGGCGAGGATGCGCTCCCAGGCGTCGTCGGCGCTCTCCACGCCGCCGACCCCTATCAGGGTGATCCGGTCGCCCACCCGGGCGTACAGGCGGCGCAGGACCTCCAGGGAGCGGGCCTTCAGCGGCTGCCCGGAGAGTCCGCCGGTCTCCTTGGTCAGCGACGGCTCGGACCTGAGGCCGAGGCCGTCGCGGGCGATGGTGGTGTTGGTGGCGATGATGCCGTCCAGGCCGAGTTCGACGGCGAGGTCGGCGACGGCGTCCACGTCCTCGTCGGCGAGGTCGGGGGCGATCTTGACCAGGAGGGGGACGCGGCGGCCGGGCACGGTGCGGTCGGCGGCCTCGCGTACGGCGGTGAGCAGCGGGCGCAGGTGGCCGACGGCCTGGAGGTCGCGCAGTCCGGGGGTGTTCGGGGAGCTGACGTTGACGACGAGGTAGTCGGCGTGGGCGGCGAGGCGCTCGGTGGAGGTGACGTAGTCGGCGACGGCGCCCTCCTCCGGTACGGCCTTGGTCTTGCCGATGTTGACGCCGACGGTGGTCTTGAAGACGGGGTTGCGGGCCGCCAGGCGGGCGGAGACGGCCGCGGAGCCTTCGTTGTTGAATCCCATACGGTTGATCAGCGCGCGGTCCTGCACGAGGCGGAAGAGGCGCTTCTTGGGGTTGCCGGGCTGAGGCTCGGCGGTGACGGTGCCGATCTCGACGTGGTCGAAGCCGAGCATCGTCATGCCGTCGACGGCGACGGCGTTCTTGTCGAACCCGGCGGCGAGGCCGAAGGGGCCGTGCATCCGGCGACCCAGGGCCTCGACGCGCAGCGCCTTGTGGCGGGGCGCGAGGAGGGCGGCGAGGAGGGTGCGCAGGACGGGGACGCGGGCGGCGCCGCGGATCCAGCCGAAGGCGAGGTGGTGGGCGGCCTCCGGGTCCATGCGGCGGAAGATCAGCTGAAAGAAGATTCGGTACATTTCGGGCCTTCTGGGCATAGGGCTGCACGGGAATCACGGAGAGACGGGTCTCGCGAAGAGGGGGGACACCGGCCGGTGTCCCCCCTCCCGCGCGCTACGCCTCGCGCGCCGCGGTCAGATGTTCCGCGTGGTCCTGGAGGGAGCGCACCCCGACGTCCCCGCGGGTCAGCGCCTCGATACCCTGCACGGCGGCGGCGAGCGCCTGCACCGTGGTCAGGCATGGGACGGCGCGGGCCACGGCGGCGGTGCGGATGTCGTAGCCGTCGAGGCGGCCGCCGGTGCCGTACGGGGTGTTGACGATCAGGTCGACCTGGCCGTCGTGGATGAGCTGGACGATCGTCTTCTCGCCGTTCGGCCCCTCCCCCTCGCTCTGCTTGCGCACCACGGTGGCGTTGATGCCGTTGCGCCGCAGCACCTCGGCTGTGCCGGAGGTGGCGAGCAGCTCGAAGCCGTGCGCGACCAGCTCGCGGGCCGGGAAGATCATCGAGCGCTTGTCGCGGTTGGCGACGGAGACGAAGGCCCGGCCCTTGGTGGGCAGCGCGCCGTAGGCGCCGGCCTGCGACTTGGCGTACGCGGTGCCGAAGACCGAGTCGATGCCCATGACCTCGCCGGTGGAGCGCATCTCCGGGCCGAGGACGGTGTCCACGCCGCGGCCGGAGGCGTCCCGGAACCGCGACCAGGGCAGCACGGCCTCCTTGACGGAGATCGGCGCGTCCAGCGGCAGCGTGCCGCCGTCCCCGGTCCTCGGCAGCATGCCCTCCGCGCGCAGCTCCGCGACGGTCGCGCCCAGCGAGATGCGGGCGGCGGCCTTGGCCAGCGGGACGGCGGTCGCCTTCGAGGTGAAGGGGACGGTGCGGGAGGCGCGCGGGTTGGCTTCGAGGACGTAGAGGATGTCCCCGGCCATCGCGAACTGAATGTTGATCAGCCCGCGCACGCCGACGCCCTTGGCGATGGCCTCGGTGGAGTTCCGCAGCCGCTTGATGTCGTAGCCGCCGAGGGTGATCGGGGGCAGCGCGCACGCCGAGTCGCCGGAGTGGATGCCGGCCTCCTCGATGTGCTCCATGACGCCGCCGAGGTAGAGCTCGTGGCCGTCGTAGAGCGCGTCCACGTCGATCTCGATGGCGTCGTCGAGGAACCGGTCGATGAGGACCGGGTGCTGGTCGATCAGCCCGGCGTGGCGCTCCAGGTACTCGCCCAGCGACGGCTCGTCGTAGACGATCTCCATGCCGCGCCCGCCCAGCACATAGCTGGGGCGGACCATGACCGGGTAGCCGATCTCGGCGGCGATGTCCTTGGCCTCCGCGAAGGAGAAGGCGGTGCCGTACTTCGGCGCGGGCAGCCCGGCCTCGGTCAGCACCCGGCCGAACGCGCCGCGCTCCTCGGCGAGGTCGATGGCCTCCGGCGAGGTGCCCACGATCGGCACGCCGTTGTCCTTGAGCGCCTGGGCCAGGCCCAGCGGGGTCTGGCCGCCGAGCTGCACGATGACGCCCGCGACCGGGCCCGCCTGCGTCTCCGCGTGGACGATCTCCAGGACGTCCTCCAGGGTGAGCGGCTCGAAGTAGAGCCGGTCGGAGGTGTCGTAGTCGGTGGAGACGGTCTCCGGGTTGCAGTTGACCATCACGGTCTCGTACCCGGCGTCGGAGAGCGCGAAGGAGGCGTGCACGCAGGAGTAGTCGAACTCGATGCCCTGGCCGATGCGGTTGGGCCCGGAGCCGAGGATGATCACGGCGGGCTTCTCGCGCGGCGCGACCTCGCTCTCCTCGTCGTACGAGGAGTAGAAGTACGGCGTGCGGGCGGCGAACTCGGCGGCGCAGGTGTCGACCGTCTTATAGACCGGCCGTACGCCCAGCGCGTGCCGCACCTCGCGCACGACGTCCTCGCTCAGCCCGCGGATCTCCGCGATCTGGGCGTCGGAGAAGCCGTGCCGCTTGGCCTCGCCGAGAATCCCCGGCTCCAGCTTCTCGGCCGCCGCGATCTCGTCCGCGATCTCGTTGATCAGGAAGAGCTGGTCCACGAACCACGGGTCGATCTTCGTGGCGTCGAAGACCTCGCGCTGCGTGGCCCCGGCGCGGATGGCCCGCATGACGGTGTTGATCCGCCCGTCGGTGGGGACCGCCGCCTTCTCCAGCAGCTCCGCCTTGTCGCCGACGGCGCCGGGCACGCCCGCGAAGTCGAACTGCGAGCCCTTCTTCTCCAGCGAGCGCAGCGCCTTGTTCAGGGCCTCGGTGAAGTTGCGGCCGATGGCCATGGCCTCGCCCACCGACTTCATGGTGGTGGTGAGGGTGGCGTCGGCGGCCGGGAACTTCTCGAACGCGAAGCGGGGCACCTTGACCACGACGTAGTCGAGCGTGGGCTCGAAGGACGCCGGGGTCTTCTCGGTGATGTCGTTCGGGATCTCGTCCAGGGTGTAGCCGACGGCGAGCCGGGCCGCGATCTTCGCGATCGGGAAGCCCGTCGCCTTCGAGGCCAGCGCCGAGGAGCGGGAGACGCGCGGGTTCATCTCGATGACGATGACCCGGCCGTCCTCCGGGTTGATCGCGAACTGGATGTTGCAGCCGCCGGTGTCGACGCCGACCTCGCGGATGATCGCGATGCCGACGTCCCGCAGCCGCTGGTACTCGCGGTCGGTGAGCGTCATGGCCGGGGCGACGGTGATCGAGTCGCCGGTGTGCACGCCCATCGGGTCGAAGTTCTCGATGGAGCAGACGACCACCACGTTGTCGTTGCGGTCGCGCATCAGCTCCAGCTCGTACTCCTTCCAGCCGAGGATGGACTCCTCCAGGAGCACCTCGGTGGTCGGCGAGAGCGTGAGCCCCTGGCCCGCGATGCGGCGCAGCTCGTCCTCGTCGTGCGCGAAGCCGGAGCCCGCGCCGCCCATGGTGAAGGAGGGGCGGACGACGACGGGGTAGCCGCCGAGCTGCTCGACGCCCGCGAGGACGTCGTCCATGGAGTGGCAGATGACGGAGCGGGCCGACTCGCCGTAGCCGATCTTGGCGTTGACGGCCTCGACGACGCCCTTGAACAGGTCGCGGTCCTCGCCCTTGTTGATCGCCTCGACGTTGGCGCCGATCAGCTCGACGTCGTACGCCTGGAGGGTGCCGGCCTCGTGCAGGGAGATCGCGGTGTTGAGCGCAGTCTGGCCGCCGAGGGTGGGCAGCAGCGCGTCGGGGCGCTCCTTGGCGATGATCTTCTCGACGAACTCGGGGGTGATCGGCTCGACGTAGGTGGCGTCGGCGATCTCCGGGTCGGTCATGATCGTGGCCGGGTTGGAGTTGACCAGGATGACGCGCAGGCCCTCGGCCTTGAGCACGCGGCACGCCTGGGTACCGGAGTAGTCGAACTCCGCGGCCTGGCCGATGACGATCGGGCCGGAGCCGATGACCAGGACGGACTGGATATCGGAGCGCTTAGGCACGCTGGCCCTCCATGAGGTCTGCGAAGCGGTCGAAGAGGTAGGCCGCGTCATGCGGGCCGGCTGCTGCCTCGGGGTGGTACTGGACGCTGAAGGCCGGCTGGTCGAGCAGGTGGAGGCCCTCCACCACGCCGTCGTTGAGACAGACGTGGGAGACCTCGGCGCGGCCGTACGGGGTCTCGGAGACCGCGTCGAGCGGCGCGTCCACGGCGAATCCGTGGTTGTGCGCGGTGATCTCGACCTTGCCGGTGGTGCGGTCCTGCACGGGCTGGTTGATGCCGCGGTGGCCGTAGCCCAGCTTGTACGTGCCGAAGCCGAGCGCGCGGCCCAGGATCTGGTTGCCGAAGCAGATGCCGAAGAGCGGGGTCCGCCGCGCCAGCACCTCCTTGACCACGGTCAGGTCCGCGGTGGCCGGGTCGCCCGGCCCGTTGGAGAGGAACACGCCGTCGGGCTCCACCGCGTACAGCTCCTCGGCCGTGACGGTCGCCGGCATGACGTGCACCTCGATGCCGCGCTCGGCCATCCGGTGCGGGGTCATGCCCTTGATGCCCAGGTCGACGGCGGCGACCGTGAACCTCTTGGTCCCGATCGCCGGGACGACGTACGGCTCGGCGGTGGCGACCTCGGCGGCGAGGTCGGCGCCCGTCATCTGCGGGGCCTCGCGGACCCGGGCGAGCAGCGCCGCCTCGTCGGCGACGCTCTCGCCGGAGAAGATCCCGGCCCGCATCGCGCCGCGCTCGCGCAGGTGGCGGGTGAGGGCGCGGGTGTCGACGCCGGAGATCCCGACGACGCCCTGCCGCTCCAGCTCCTCGTCCAGCGTGCGCCGGGAGCGCCAGTTGGACGGCGTACGGGCGGGGTCGCGCACCACATAGCCCGCGACCCAGATCCGCCGGGACTCGTCGTCCTCGTCGTTGACCCCGGTGTTGCCGATGTGCGGCGCCGTCATGACGACGACCTGGCGGTGGTACGAGGGGTCGGTCAGCGTTTCCTGGTAGCCGGTCATGCCGGTGTTGAACACCGCTTCGCCGAAGGTCTCCCCCACGGCCCCGTAGGCGCGGCCGCGGAAGCTGCGGCCGTCCTCCAGGACGAGTACGGCGGGGGCCGCCCCTTGCCTCTGCGAGGCGTTCCCCGGCTTGGAGGTCGTCATCGTGCGGTGCCTTCCGTTGCGTTGATCATGGTGTTGACTGCCTCGGTCCACTCCGCGTGCTCGGCGGCCCGGTCGGAGCGGAACCCGGAGTCGAGCTCCTTGCCGCCGTGCTCCCACGTGACGACCAGCAGGCCGCCCTCGGCGAGGACCTTGCCCGCGATGCCCTTGTCGAGCCGGGCGCCGCGCAGCCGGTCCGCGGGGATGAAGAAGTCCTGCGCTCCGGGGCGTACGACGTCCAGCCCGGCGTCTGTCAGGGTGAGCTCGGCGCGGCTGCGGGTGCCCAGGCCGCGGGCGACGATGCGGTCGAGCCACTGGCCGGCCGTGGTCGAGCCGTGGTAGCGGCCGGTCATGGTCAGCCGGGGCTCGCCCGGCGCCTCGGGCGCGACGGGCAGCTCGGGCAGGTCGCCCTGGAGCGAGCCGCGCCACTTCCAGCCCTCGCGCATCAGCCAGTAGACGAGCGCGATGAAGAGCAGCAGCCCGACGACCCAGCCGATCCGTCCGGCCCAGTCGGTGACCTCCTGCGACTTCTGCTCCGCAGCGAGGATTGTCGAAAGTCTCACGTCAGCTTCCCGTCCACGACCGTTGCCCGGCCCCGCAGGAAGGTGTGGGTGACGCGCCCCGGCAGCTCGCGGCCCTCGTAGGGGGTGTTGCGGCTGCGGGAGGCGAAGCCCGCGGGGTCCACGGCTCCACGGTAAGCGGAATCGAGGAGGGTGAGGTTGGCGGGCTCCCCGGCGGCGATGGGGCGGCCGTGGCCGCGGAGCCGCCCGATGTCCGCGGGGCGCACCGACATGCGGTCGGCGACGCCCTGCCAGTCGAGGAGGCCGGTGTCGACCATCGTGTGCTGGACGACGGAGAGCGCGGTCTCCAGGCCGACCATGCCCATGGCCGCGGCGCCCCACTCGCAGTCCTTGTCCTCGTGCGGGTGCGGGGCGTGGTCGGTGGCGACGCAGTCGATGGTGCCGTCGGCGAGCGCCTCGCGCAGGGCCAGCACGTCGGCCTCGGTGCGCAGCGGCGGGTTCACCTTGTAGACCGGGTTGTACGACCGTACGAGCTCGTCGGTCAGCAGCAGGTGGTGCGGGGTGACCTCGGCGGTGACGGCCCAGCCCTTGGACTTGGCCCAGCGCACGATCTCGACGGAGCCGGCCGTGGAGAGGTGGCAGATGTGCACGCGCGAGCCGACGTGCGCGGCGAGCAGCACATCGCGGGCGATGATCGACTCCTCGGCGACGGCGGGCCAGCCGCCGAGGCCCAGTTCCGCGGAGACGACGCCCTCGTTCATCTGGGCGCCCTCGGTGAGCCGGGGCTCCTGGGCGTGCTGGGCGACGACGCCGTCGAACGCCTTCACATACTCCAGGGCGCGGCGCATGATCACCGCGTCGTCCACGCACTTGCCGTCGTCGGAGAAGACCCGCACCCCGGCGGCGCTGTCGTGCATCGCGCCGAGCTCGGCGAGCTGCTTGCCCGCGAGGCCCACGGTGACGGCGCCGATCGGCTGCACGTCGCAGTAGCCGGACTCCTTGCCGAGCCGCCAGACCTGCTCGACGACGCCCGCGGTGTCGGCGACGGGGAAGGTGTTGGCCATGGCGTGCACGGCGGTGAAGCCGCCGACGGCGGCGGCCTTGGTGCCGGTCAGGACGGTCTCGGAGTCCTCGCGGCCGGGCTCGCGCAGATGGGTGTGGAGGTCGACGAGGCCGGGCAGCAGGATCTGCCCCTGGGCCTCGACGACCTGGGCGTCGGCAGCCTCCAGGGCGGGGCCGACCGCGGCGATGGTCCCGGCGTCGATCAGTACGTCCTGCGGCTCGCCGCCGAGGGGGCGCGCACCGCGGATAAGGATCTTGCTCATGGTTACTCGGTCTCCTCGGTGCGGGCGGTGGTGTGCGAAGGGGCGGCTGCCGGGGCGCCGCCGAGCAGCAGGTACAGGACGGCCATCCGGATGGAGACGCCGTTGGCGACCTGCTCGACCGCGGTGCAGCGGACGGAGTCGGCGACCTCGGCGGTGATCTCCATGCCGCGGTTCATCGGGCCGGGGTGCATGACGATCGCGTGGTCGGGCATCCGCGCCATCCGCTCGCCGTCGAGCCCGTAGCGGCGCGCGTACTCGCGCTCGGTGGGGAAGAACGCGGCGTTCATCCGCTCGCGCTGCACCCGCAGCATCATCACGGCGTCGGACTTGGGCAGCACCGCGTCGAGGTCGTAGGAGACCTCGCAGGGCCACTGCCCGACGCCGATCGGGACCAGGGTGGGCGGCGCGACCAGGGTGACGTGGGCGCCGAGCGTCGTCAGCAGGTGGACGTTGGAGCGGGCGACGCGGCTGTGCAGGATGTCGCCGACGATCGTGATGCGCCGCCCGGCGAGGTCCCGGCCGGTGCCGTCGCCCGGTCCCCGGTGGTGGGTGGGGCCGCCGTCGGCCGCGCCCGCCAGGTGGCGGCGCATGGTGAAGGCGTCGAGCAGCGCCTGGGTGGGGTGTTCGTGCGTGCCGTCGCCGGCGTTGACGACGGAGCCGCCGATCCAGCCGGAGGTGGCGAGGCGGTGCGGCGCGCCGGAGTCGTGGTGGCGGATGACGACGGCGTCGGCGCCCATCGCCTCCAGGGTCAGCGCGGTGTCCTTGAGCGACTCGCCCTTGGAGACCGAGGACCCCTTGGCGGAGAAGTTGATGACGTCGGCGGAGAGCCGCTTGGCGGCGGCCTCGAAGGAGATGCGGGTGCGGGTCGAGTCCTCGAAGAAGAGGTTGACGACGGTCCGGCCGCGCAGCGTGGGCAGCTTCTTGATCGGCCGGTCCGCGACGCGTGCCATCTCCTCGGCGGTGTCGAGGATCAGTACGGCGTCGTCGCGGGTGAGGTCGGCGGCCGAGATGAGGTGACGATTCATCCGGGTACTCCGTGGGTGCTGAAAGAGGTGCGTGGATGCCGTGGGGCAGGCAGGCAGACAGAGCCGCGGACACGGCTGGGCCGGGTCCGTCGGGGGTGTCCGCGCTACCGCTCGCCGCCGGACTGGGCGGTGGGCTTGACGCCGAGGAGCACGCTGTCGCGGCCGTCCTCCTCGGTGAGCTGGACCTTGACCGTCTCCCGCAGCGACGTGGGGAGGTTCTTGCCGACGTAGTCGGCGCGGATCGGGAGTTCGCGGTGGCCCCGGTCGACGAGGACCGCGAGCTGCACGGCGCGCGGGCGGCCGATGTCGCCGAGCGCGTCGAGGGCGGCGCGGATGGTGCGGCCGGAGAAGAGCACGTCGTCGACGAGGATCACCAGGCGGCCGTCGACGCCGTCACCGGGGATCTCGGTGCGGGCGAGGGCGCGGGCCGGGCGGAGCCGCAGGTCGTCGCGGTACATGGTGATGTCGAGGGAGCCGACCGGCATCTTCCGGCCGGTGATCTCCTCCAGCTTGGCGGCCAGCCGGTCGGCGAGGAAGACGCCGCGGGTGGGGATGCCGAGCAGCACCACGTCGTCGGCGCCCTTGGCGCGTTCGACGATCTCGTGGGCGATGCGGGTGAGGACCCGCGCGATGTCCGGGGCTTCCAGCACGGGGCGTGCCGGTTCCGGGCTGCCTGCGTCCGGACCCAGGTCCGGGCTCTTGGTGTCCATGGGAAACGGACCTCCTTCTCCGCCTCACGGGACGGACCTTAAAGGACGTCGGGTTTACGCCAGTCACGTTACCAGGGTCGTACGGGGCGTACGTCAACACCCCTGACGGGGGACGGCATGGACCGTTCGGCTTGACGAAGTCAGATTACGCTGCGTAACCTCACAGTGAGTTACCAGTCTTCGTCCGGGGAGCTTTATGTCCAGCGAATACGCCAAACAGCTCGGAGCCAAGCTTCGCGCCATCCGCACCCAGCAGGGCCTCTCGCTGCACGGCGTCGAGGAGAAGTCCCAGGGCCGCTGGAAGGCCGTGGTCGTCGGTTCGTACGAGCGCGGCGACCGAGCCGTCACCGTGCAGCGCCTGGCCGAGCTGGCCGACTTCTACGGCGTCCCGGTGCAGGAGCTGCTGCCCGGCACCACGCCCGGCGGAGCCGCCGAGCCGCCGCCGAAGCTGGTGCTCGACCTGGAGCGGCTGGCCCACGTGCCGGCCGAGAAGGCCGGCCCCCTCCAGCGGTACGCGGCCACGATCCAGAGCCAGCGCGGCGACTACAACGGCAAGGTGCTCTCGATCCGCCAGGACGACCTGCGCACCCTCGCCGTCATCTACGACCAGTCGCCCTCGGTGCTGACGGAGCAGCTGATCAGCTGGGGCGTGCTCGACGCCGACGCGCGCCGCGCCGTGCAGCACGAGGACATCTGAAGCCCCCGAGGTCTCGATCGTCTCGCCGCACCACTGCAGAAACGTGCCGCCGCCCTCGGCGGAACCCCTTCCCGGGTTCCGCCGAGGGCGGCGGTCCTGCTGGTGCTGCCGTTACCGCGTATCGCGCCGCAGGCTCGGCTTCAGCTCCTTGAAACGGCCGAGAAGACCATTGACGAACGCGGGCGAATCGTCGGTGGAGAACTCCTTGGCGAGCTGCACCGCCTCGTCGATCACCACTGCGTCCGGCGTCTCGTCCTCCCAGACCAGCTCGTACGTGCCGAGCCGCAGGATGTTCCGGTCGACCACCGGCATCCGGTCGAGCGTCCAGTCGACCGCGTAGTCGGCGATCAGCTCGTCGATCCGGGGCGCGAACTCCGCGTACCCCTCGACGAGCTGCATCGTGTACTCGGTGACCGGCGGCTGCCGGTCGTCCGAGCGGGAATGCCGTATCCAGTCCGCGAGCACGTTCTGCACGGACGTACCGCGCTGGTCGGCCTCGAAGAGGATCTGGAAGGCGCGTTTGCGGGCCTTGTTACGGGCAGCCACGGTTAGCTGTTCACCCGACCGAGGTACTCACCGGAACGGGTGTCGACCTTGATCTTCTCACCGGTGGTGATGAAGAGCGGGACCGCGATCTCGTAGCCGGTCTCCAGCTCGGCCGGCTTGGAGCCGCCGGTGGAGCGGTCGCCCTGCACACCGGGCTCGGTGTACTTGATGACGAGTTCGACGGCGGCCGGCAGCTCGACGTAGAGGGGGTTCTCCTCGTACACCGCGACGACGGCCTCGAAGCCCTCGAGGAGGTACCGGGCGGCGTCGCCGACGACCTCGGGAGCGATGAAGAGCTGGTCGTAGGTCTCCATGTCCATGAAGACGAAGTTTTCGCCGTCCTTGTACGAGAACTGCATGCCGCGCTTGTCGACATTGGCCGTCTCGACCTTGGTGCCGGCGTTGAACGTCTTGTCGACGACCTTGCCGGAGAGCACGTGCTTCAGCTTGGTACGCACAAAGGCGGGGCCCTTGCCGGGCTTGACGTGCTGGAACTCGACGACGGACCAGAGCTGGCCCCCGTCGAGCTTGAGCACCATGCCGTTCTTGAGGTCGTTCGTGGATGCCACGGTTGCGGAATCTCCTGGACTGAAGCTGGTGGAACCAGGAGGCGCGCGCTACAGCGCGAGCAGCTCCTTGGTCGTAATGGTGAGTAGCTCGGGGCCGCCGTCCGCCTCGGAGCGGACGACGAGCGTGTCATCGATCCGGACACCACCCCGTCCCGGGAGGTGAACCCCCGGTTCGACGGTGACCGGCACGCAGGCATCCAGTTTACCCATGGCCGCGGGCTCCAGCCGAGGGTCCTCGTCGATTTCCAGTCCGACCCCGTGGCCGGTGCGCGCTTCGAGCCCCTCGCCGTGGCCCGCGGCCCGCAGCACCTGCCGCGCCGCGCGGTCCACATCCCGGCACGCCACACCCGGCGCGAGCGCCTCCCGGCCCGCCCGCTGCGCCGCGAACACCACCTCGTACAGCTCGATCTGCCACGACGCCGGGGAGGTGCCGATGACGAACGTACGGCCGATCTCACACCGGTAGCCGCCGTAGTCGGCGCCCAGCCGGACGCTGAGGAAGTCGCCCTCCTCCACCCGGCGGTCCGTCGGCCGGTGGTCCGGCGAGCCCGAGTTCGGCCCCGCGCCCACCGACGTCGAGAAGGCCGGGCCGGCCGCGCCGTGGTCCACGAGGCGGCGCTCCAGCTCCAGCGCCAGATGCCGCTCGGTGCGGCCGACCAGGATCGACTCCAGGAGTTCGCCGAGCGCCTGGTCGGTGATCTCCGCGGCGATGCGCAGGCAGGAGATCTCCTCCTCGTCCTTGACGACCCGCTGCTGCTCCACGGCGCGGCCGAGGTCGGCCAGGCGCATCCCCGGCGTGACGGAGCGCACCGCCCGGTACTGGGCGACGCTCAGATGGTGCTCCTCGACGGCGAGCGAGCCGGAGCCGGCCGCCGCGGCGCGGGCCGCGGCGGCGACGGCCGGGCCCCGCCCCCCGCTCTCCGCCGCGAAGCCCGCGAAGAGGCGGCGCATGGCGCGTTCGAAGATCGCGTCCTGGTCGGCCGGGCCGGACGCGCCCTC